>JANYCJ010000085.1 GCA_025360345.1 Alphaproteobacteria bacterium
ATCCGCCAGCACCGAGTCGAACACCACTTCGATGCCTTGCCCCTGAAGTTCCTTGTGCCGCCGCTTCGCCCGCGCATAAAGCGTGGCGGTAATGAAAAATTTGAAATCCGCATCCGGGCACACCACCGTGCCGATATCGCGCCCGTCCAGCACCGCCCCGTTGCCCGAGCGCGCAAATTCGCGCTGGAAGTCTAGCAGGGCCTGCCGCACTTCGGGATAGGCCGAAACCACGCTCGCCGCCTGCCCGATCCGCTCCTGCCGCAGCCGTGGGTTGGCAAGGTCGTTCACCTCGATGCTCTTTGCCGCAGCCAGCGCCGCCACCCGGTCTTCAGGCTCCTGCCCGGCATACACCATCTTCATACCCACCGCCCGGTACAGGCTGCCCGTATCCAGATACGCCAGGTCGAAATATTCCGCCATCCGCCGTGCCAGCGTTCCCTTGCCCGAAGCCGCCGGCCCGTCAATGGCAATCACGATGGGCGGGTGCGCCCGCGCCGGGGCATGGGTCTGCCCCACCGGCTGTATATCGCCCCCAAGTGAGTTGACTAAATTAGAAAATCCCGGGAAGCTGGTCTGTATGGCGCTGCCGTCATCCACCGTCACCGGCTGCGCACTGGCCATGCCCAGCACCAGAAACGCCATGGCGATGCGGTGGTCGTAATGGGTTACCACCGTTCCCCCGCCGCGCGGTGCATCCTTGCTGCCAGTTACAATCAGTGTGTCGCCCTCAGCGCGTGCCGAAACCCCGCACACAGCCAGCGCGTCCAGAATGGCCTTCAGCCGGTCGCTTTCCTTCACCCGCAGCTCCGCCAGCCCGTGCATTACCGTCTCGCCCTCGGCGAAGGCCGCCGCCACAGCCAGTATAGGGTATTCGTCAATCATGGAAGGCGCCCGGCTGGCGGGAACTACCACGCCCTTCAGCTTGCTGCTGGTCACGATAATATCGGCCACCTGCTCGCCGGCCACCACCCGCTCATTGCGGAACATCACATCCCCGCCCATTTCTTTCAGCGTGGCAAACAGCCCCGTGCGTAAGGGATTCACGCACACATTGCGTATCTGTACCTGCGAATTACGGCAGATCAGCGCCGCCACCATCACAAACGCGGCGGAGGAGGGATCTCCCGGCACCTGTATCTCCCGGTTGGCAAAGCTCGTATTCTGCTGCCCGGTCAGTGAAATCGACACCTCGCCGTCGTCATGCCGCACCGTCTCCACCTCGAAGCCGAAATGCCGCAGCATATTTTCCGTGTGGTCGCGCGTCGCTTCTTTTTCCACCACCGTGCTGCGCCCCGGCGTATTCAGCGCCGCCAGCAAAATGGCGGATTTCACCTGCGCCGAAGGCACAGGCAGCCGGTAGGTGATGGGCATGGTGTCGGGGCTTCCCTGCAGTGCCATCGGCAGCTTGTTGCCGCTATGGCCCACGAATTTCGCGCCCATCTGCAGTAAGGGCGTTGCCACCCGCGCCATCGGTCGGCTGCGCAGCGAGCTGTCGCCGGTAAAGAACGTGGTAAAAGGGTAGGGGGTCACCAGCCCCATCAGCAGCCGCGTGCTCGTCCCGGAATTGCCCATGTCCAGCACATCCGTGCTTTCGCTTAAGCCGCCTATGCCCACGCCTTCCACTTCCCACAGATTGGCGCCTTTTTGCTCCACCTTCACGCCCAGCAGCCTGAGCGCCTTGGCCGTGTTCAGCACGTCTTCGCCTTCCAGCAGGCCGGAGATCAGCGTGGTGCCGAGCACCTGGCTCGAAAGCATCAGCGCCCGGTGCGAAATGGATTTATCGCCCGGCACCGCCACGTCGCCCTTAAAAAAGCTCACACCGCTGGAGCGCAGACGCATAGCCGCGTTACCGTGCGGCTGCGGGGGCAGGGGCGGCCGGTGGCTGGGAGAGGAGGGGTTGTTGCTTGGTTGTTGGGGGCGGTTCGTCATTACTTCCGCAATACCATGCCTTGTTTTTGTTGGCTACAGCCAAATCAGGGCAAATAAAGGCTTTCATCATCACGAATATGCTCAGCAGCACGCCTGCGATAATAATCATGATAAACGTGGCGAAGCTGCTCGTGGTCATATTGCCGAGGATTTGCAGCCCCATCCTGCGGCGGATAGAATTCTGCTGCGCTTCCCCCTCGGCCGATAGCTTGCCCGGGTAGTTGCCGCGCCCCACGGCAGGGCCGGAGGAAAGCTCTTCATAATGGCTCTTCGGCTTTTCACCGTATTTGCGGATATTGGCCCGCGCCTGCGCGCTCGCCGCCGATGCTGCCGCCGCCGCGGCTGCCGCCGGTGCATCCGCCGCCGCAGGGGCCGCCGCCAGTGCCTTGGCGTCTTCGCTGGGCATGATCTGCACCAGCATCTGCGTGGCGCGGCCCTGGCCCTTGAGGAAGGCGATATTATAATCCATGGATTGCAGCGCGCCCGGCGCATCGCCGCACAGGGCTTCCATGCTCAGCTTCACCTGTTTCAGCGCCTTGGCATAGGCGAGGGCGCCCGCATAAACTTTTTCCAGCTGCGCCGGCGCCATTTTTGGGTGCGTCACGTATAATTTCGAAGGCTTGTCAGCCTGATGGTACACCTTCACGTCCAGCCCATAAACCACCAGCACCTCGAACGCCAGCTTGGACTCAAGTGGCGTGGCCAGCGAATAGACCTTCTGGTGGTCGTTGGAGTGCGAGAGCGTCACCTCGCTGCAAATCGCATTCAAAATATCGTCGAGTTCTAGTGCCATGATTATCGTATAATATATATTATGGAAAAAATGGGTCTGGTTTAAGCCTCAAATGGTTATCTAGGACTTGGGTAATTGTTCTTCAATAGCGCGCTGCAGCTTGCCAGAGTCAGGCGCCGTGGTCGAAAGGAAGAAATCCACGGGCCGTCCTTCGGTGTCGATCAGGTATTTATGGAAGTTCCATTTCGGCGCGGAGGCAAAGCCCAGCTGCGCGTGCACCCACTGGTAAAACGGGTGGGCATTGTCCCCCGTCACCACCTGCTTGGAAGTCATCGGGAACGTCACCCCGTAATGCAGCTTGCAGAATTCGTGGATTTCCGTGGCCGTGCCCGGCTCCTGCGCCCCAAAATCGTTGGAAGGCACGCCAATTATCACCAAACCCCGGTCTTTATACTTGTTATAGAGTGCCTCCAGCCCCTCATATTGCGGCGTAAACCCGCATTTTGAAGCGGTGTTCACCACCAGCAGAACCTTGCCCTTGTACTGCGAAAGCGGCATTGGCTCGCCTTCGAGCGATTCGAAGCTGAAATCATACGCGCTGCCGCTGCCGTCCTTGGCCTGCGCCGGACTCATGAAGAAGCTCATAAGCATCGTCCCATACAAAAGAAGGAGTTGGATAAGGGTCTTAAATGGATTCATTTTCAAACTCATAATTGAGCGATTATACCATCATACCCGGCCACAACACCAGCCGGTAGTTCGCTGGATAACCTAACATAATCAAAATCATGTGCCATGTGTGTTAAAATTGCCATGCGGGGCCGCACCCGTGCGATCCAGCCCAGCGTCCGTTCAAGGTTGGAATGCGTGTAAGATTCAGAATAACGTAAACAATCCACAATCCACGTATCCACCCCCGCCAGCGCCTCGAACGCCGCCTCCGGCAGCACGTCCACATCCGTGGAATAGGCAAAATTATCAATCCGGTAGCCGAAGGTTTTAATCCGCCCGTGCACCTGCTCGAAGGCCGTCACCGCCACCCCCGCCGCTGTAAAGCCGAATACTGGCTCGTCCGGCAGCACATGCGGCACCACGCAGGGTCGGTACCACGCCCGCTCCGGCCTCGGCAGAAAAGCATAGGCATATCGTTGTTCAAGAATATCCAGCGTCACCTTATTCCCATAAATCGGGATGGCCGCATCCGCCTGCACGTTAAATGCCCGCAAATCGTCCAGCCCCGCTGTGTGGTCGGCATGGTCATGGGTGTAAAGCACCGCGTCCACTTTAGTAAATCCCTCCCGCAGCGCTTGCTGGCGCAAGTCCGGTGCGGTGTCTACCAGCAGGTTCTTGCCCTGCGTCTCAACCAGCAGCGAAGCCCGCGTACGCTTGTTGCGGGGGTGGTCGGAGCGGCACACCGCGCACCCGCAGCCCACCTCCGGCACGCCCTGCGAACTGCCCGAACCCAGCAAGGTTACGCGCATACCGCCACCTCGGGCCGCTTCGCTTTATCAAACAGCCGGAAAAAATTCTCTGTGGTAATCTCGGCGCATTTTTCCTCAGAAATCCCTTTAACTTCTGCCAGCATCTTATTGGTATAAATCACAAATGACGGCTCATTGCGTTTTCCGCGATGGGGTATCGGCGCAAGGAACGGCGCATCCGTTTCCACCAGTAGCCGCTCCAGCGGCACATCGGCAATAGCATCGCGTATGGCCTGTGCGTTCTTAAAGGAAATAATCCCCGAAAGCGAAATGTAAAACCCCATTTCCACAGCTTTATCAGCCAGATATTTAGAAGAAGTAAAGCAATGTATCACTGCCCGGAACCCCCCCTTCCCCAGCCCCTCTTCCAGCATGGAAACCGTATCCTCATCCGCCTCCCGTGTATGGATGATGAGGGGCAGCCCAGTCAGCTGCCCGGCGCGGATATGCTCAAGGAAACTGGCCTTCTGCGAGGCCCGGTCAGATGTCTCATAATGGTAGTCCAGCCCCGTCTCCCCCAGCCCGATTACTTTCGGCCTTGCAGAAAGCCTCACCAATTCCTGATGCGGTACAATGTCCGTCTTCCCTGAGTCGTTCGGGTGCACGCCCACCGAGGAATACACCCCCTCGAACCGCTCCGCGATCCCGTAAACTTCCTCGAATTCCGCCATCTCGGTGCATATCGTTTGCATCACCCCAACCCCGGCGGCTCTGGCACGCGAAACCACCCCCTCAAGGTCGTCCTTGAAATCCGGGAAATTCAGGTGGCAGTGGCTATCGACCAGCATAGACCCCCCTGCTCACGCTGCTTTTTCTGTGAACCGCAGAAACACTGGCTGGGGGGGCAAAAGCACTGTGCCGGGGCGGGGGCAAAATTCCTCTCCCACATAGGCAAAATCCCGCATATTTTCAGCCACTCCGAGCTGATCCAGCATTTTAGATGAAGAATCGGGCGTAAATGGCTGCAAACAAATGGAAATTTTCCTAATAACGCAATAAAGCACGTAAAGCACCGTGTTCATCCGGTCCGGGTCTTCCTTTTTAAGCTTCCACGGCGCCTGCACATCAATATAGGCGTTGGCCGCACTCGATAATTCTAAAACCCTTTCCAGCGCCAGATGGAACTGCTGCGCCTCCATCAGGTCATGTAAGGAACTTCCCTTACCCTCTGGAAGAATATACAAATTCTTCGCATCTGCCAGCAGCGCTTCGTCCTCCGCAGTATAAGCGTTAGGCTGCGGAATCATTCCACCGCAATTCTTGTTGATGATCGAAAGCGTCCGTTGGGCAAGATTGCCGATATTGTTAGACAGCTCGCTGTTCACCCGGTTTATCATCCCCTGCCGCGAGAAATTCCCGTCATTGCCAAACGGCACCTCCCGCATCAGGAAATACCGGGTCTGGTCCAGCCCGAACTCGTCCACCAGCGCCCCCGGCGCAATGGCATTGCCCAGCGATTTCGACATCTTCTCACCCTCAATCGTCCACCAGCCGTGGGCAAATACCCTCTCTGGCAGCGGCAGCTCCGCCGCCATTAAGAATGCCGGCCAATACACGGTATGGAAACGGATAATATCCTTCCCCACCATGTGCAGCGCCGCCGGCCAGAATGTCTTGTAAAGCCTCGCATCCGTATCCGGGTAGCCCAGCGCCGAAAGGTAATTCGCCAGCGCGTCCAGCCACACATACATAATGTGCTTTTCATCTCCAGGCACCGGAATACCCCATGAGAATGTGGTCCGCGAGATAGAAAGATCCTTCAAACCGCCCTTTACAAAGCTCACAATCTCATTTTTTCGCGTTTCAGGCCCAATAAATTGAGGGTTTTTGGCGTAATGCTCCAATAAACGGTCGCCAAAGGCCGAAAGTTTGAAGAAATAGCTCGGTTCTTCCACCCATTCAACCTCCGCGCCCGTGGGCGCCTTACCCCCTACCAGCTCGGATTCCTGATAATACGCCTCGTCACGCACCGAATACCAGCCGGAATAGCTCCCCAGCGTAATATGCCCCCGCGCCTGCATGTCCTGCCACAGCTTCTGCGCCGAGGCGATATGCCGCTTCTCGGTCGTGCGGATAAAATCGTCATTGCTGATATTCATCATCTGCGTCAGGTCTCGGAAATGCTGCGAATTCGCATCCGCCAGCGCCTGCGGGCTCACCCCTGCGGCGTTGGCCGATTTTTCCACCTTCAGCCCGTGCTCGTCCGTGCCCGTCAGGAAAAAAACCTCTTCCCCGGAAAGCCGCTTGAAACGCGCCAGAACATCGCACGCAACCGAAGTGTAGGCATGGCCGATATGCGGGCGGTCGTTTACATAATAAATGGGAGTGGTGATATAAAAAGGCTTATTATTCAAGCAGCTAAACTTCCTATCTGGAATCCCTCCACAGACAGGAGGGAGTGGAAAAAGATAATTACCACCTGTTTGTAGTCCAGATGCAGCTTTTCCGCCAACAGAAATTGCTCTGCCACCTGCTGCCATTTCCCCGCCCACACATGCGCCGGGTGCAGCCGTGAAAGCCCCTGCAGCACCATCCCCTCTTCTTCTGAAACCGGCACTGGCGGCCTTCCGCTGGCCGTAAGCGCAATTCGTTCCAAAAGGCTTAAGGACATATGCGTGAACAGCTTCCAGTTCCCATGCACCTTCCCCGTGCCGATCCGCTCGGCAAACCGGTGCAGCCCCGCCGCATCCAGGACCGGCGCTGCGCTCAGCAGCTGCACCATTTCTCCGTAAAGCTCCAGAGCTTCGGCTTCATGCAGCTCCACAGCCAGCCCCGGCGAGCCGCCGGAAAGCGCCCGCAGCGCCTGCCCCGTTTCGGCATCTACCTCCGGCAGTACCTGGCGTAACACCGCGTTAAACGCCTTCGTATCCAGCGCCCCCAGCCTCAGGCTCCGGCACCGCGAACGGATGGTAGGCAGCAACCGCCCCGGGTTATGGGATATAAGTAAGATAACTGACTGCTGGGGCGGCTCCTCCAGAATCTTCAAAATAGCATTTGCCCCCGCCACGTTCAGCTCGTCCACCGCATCAATAATCACCACCCGCCACGCCGACTCCCCCGCCGTCAACGACAGGAACTGGCCAATCGCGCGCGCCTGCTCCACGGAAATCTCCCGTGCCTTTTCGTCCTTTTTCTCGTCAAACTTCGGCTCCACCACCAGCAAATCCGCATGGCTTCCCGCCGCCACCCTCCGGAACACCTTGTGCTCCGAAGTAATAAACTCCGGCTCTTCCCCCGCCAGCACCGCCCGGGCAAATTGGTAGGCCAGCGTCGCCTTCCCCGTCCCCCTCCCCCCGGAAATCAGCCAGCCATGCGCCAGCGTCCCTTCGCGCCAGTCAGAAAGCATCCGCCCCAGCGCCTCATTATGCCCATAAAGTTTTTCCGTAACCCGTGGGTCGCTCATGACAGCGCCAGCCCCAGCCGCTCATTGACCGCCGCCAGTATCGCCCCCCGCACCGCGTCAATCGGCTGCGCCGCATCCACCACCACGCACCGGGCAGGCTCGTCTTTGGCCAGTCGCAAGAACCCCGCCCGCACCGCATGGTGGAAATCCACATCCATGGACTCGAACCGGTTCTCCCCCTCGCCCCGCCTGTCGGCGCGCCGCAGCCCCTCCGCGGGGTCCATATCCAGAATAATCGTAAGGTCGGGCATGAACGAGCCCAGCGTCAGCCGCTGCAAACTCTGCACATACCCCTCCCCCAGCTTTTTGCCCACACCCTGATACACCACCGTGGAATCCGTAAACCGGTCACAGATCACAAACTGCCCCGCCTCCAGCGCCGGGCGGATCAGCCGGGTCACATGGTCCATGCGCGCCGCGTAAAAGAGCAGCGTCTCCGCCACCGGGTCCCAGGCGTCTACCGCCCCGTTCACCAGCAGGCCGCGAATGGCCTCCGCCCCCGCCGATCCGCCCGGTTCCCGTGTCTTCATCACCCCCAGCCCCGCATGGGCGAAGGCCTCGGTCAGCAAGGCCACCTGCGTGGATTTGCCCCCGCCTTCCCCGCCCTCAAAGGTGATGAAGCGGGCCGTCATTTTGCTTCGCTCGTGGAATGCCCGCCATGTAAATGGTATTTTAGCGCCGCCATCATCCTTCCAAAGCCGGAAAGCGGGGCCACATCCTCATCCGCCACCAGGGGGATATTGACCGGCTCGGCCCCCGCCACGGTCACCATAAGGTCGGCCACATGCGCGCCCTTCACCACCGGCGTCGCCAGTGGCCCGGTATATTTCAGCACGAACTTGGTGGATTTCTGCGCCTCGGTGGAGGCAGGCAGTGTCACCACCAGGTCGCGGTCAGAGACTAGCTTCACGCTGTCCTTCTGCCCGAACCACACATCCGCTTCCGCTACCGGCTGGCCCTTGCTCACCAGCTTCTTGTCCTCAAACTCCCGGAAACCCCAGCGCAGCAACTTGTCGCCCTCTTCCATGCGCTCTTTGTCGCTCTCCGTGCCGTTGATGACCAGTATCAGCCGCCGCTCGCCCTGCTGCGCCGAAAGCGTAATGCCATAGCCCCCGGCATCCGTGTGCCCGGTCTTCAGCCCGTCCACCCCAATGGTGCCCAGCAGCCGGTTCCGGTTATGCTGCGTAATGTGGTTATACGTGTATTCGCGCAGCGCGAAATACGGGTAATAATCCGGGAAATCGCCGATGATATGCTCCGCAAGCGTGGCAAGGTCACGCGCCGACATCAAATGGTTGTCGTCCGGCAGCCCCGTGGCATTGTCGAAATACGATTTGCTCATGCCCAGCTTCTGCGCCGTGTCGTTCATTTCCTTCACAAACGCTTCCTCGCTGCCCGAAATCCCCTCCGCCACCACGATGCAGGCATCGTTGCCGGACTGGATGATAATGCCGTGGATAAGCTCTTCCACCGTCATCTCGCTGCCAATGCCCACAAAAGTCTTGGAGCCCTGCGTGCGCCATGCTTTTTCACTCACCGAGAATTTGCTGTCCAGCTTCAGCCGTCCTTCTTTCAGGCGCGAAAACAGGATATACAGCGTCATCAGCTTGCTCATGGAAGAGGGGTGCATCTGCGTGTCCCCGTCCTTGTTCAGCATCACCGCATGGGTGGTGGCATCGATAAGGAAGGCCTGCTTGGCCACCGTATCAATGGCGAAAGCCTGGTTTTGCAGCAGCAGCGTCGTAGCGATAAAAGTGGAGAGGATTTTTTTCATTGGTGTCAAACAGCTTCTTTTAAGTGAGGGTTAGTGAACGATCCGTGCATCGGCAAGCCCTGCCTCATGCACCTTATCCAGCGCGCTGGCCGCTTCCGCCCCGGTGCTGAACGGCCCAAGGCGTACCCGCCACCACTCTTTGCCCGCCGCATCCGTCTTGGCAATATTCAGCGGCCCGATGCCGGATAATTTGGAATTGAGCTTCTTGGCGTTCTCTTCCGAGGAGAACGAGCCCACCTGGATAAATGCGCCACCCTTCCCCGAAGGCGCAAGCGCGGCCTTTGCCTTCGGCTCGTCGGCAGGCTCGCTGGCTTCAGCATCCTTCACCACCGTGGGGTGGAAAGGGCTCACCCGCGCCTGCGGGGCGGGCGCAGCCACCCCTTGCGAGGTTGGCGCTTTCGCCACGGCTTTCTGCGGCGTAAAGGGCTTCGGCGCGGGCGCGGATACTTCCGTCACATAGCCTGCATCATGGTCTGTCGCGCCCTGCAGATGCACCGGCTTGCCCGTTTCATCGCGTATCATCCGCTTTTCGGCCACCGGCGGCGGGTTATACACCAGCGGCGTCACTTTCAGCGTATGGTCGGGCGTCTCCGCCGTGTCGCTGGCTTCCGTCACCTTGGCCTGCGTCAAATCCGGCAAATCCTTGCCCTTCACCGAGCCGTCGAGATTCTCGCTGCTCACGCTCTGGATAGGCGCCGCCTCGTTCACCGTCTGCCCGGCCTGTGTGCTTTCCACGTTGGATTCCACGATCTGCTCCGGCTCCTCCGCCTTGCGCTCCTTGAAAGCCTCCATCGTCACCGGCCTGTTGCCGTTATCCTTCAGCTGGGCGATATATTCGTTGGTTTCCTTCTGCAGGTACTGCACCCGCACCTTGCCCGTGCTCAACAGCCCGATATTCATGGCCGTGGCCTTGGACAGGTCGATAATCCGGTTGCTCTTGAACGGCCCCCGGTCGTTGATGCGCGCCAGCGTGCTCTTGCCGTTGGCAAGGTTCGTCACCCGCACGATGGAAGGCATCGGCAGCGTCGGGTGCGCCGCCGTCATGTCGTTCTGGTTGAACACTTCCCCGCTGGCGGTGTATTTGCCATGGAATCCCGGCCCATACCATGAAGCCTCGCCCACCTTGTCATAGCCCGGCTCATACGCCGGGAAATACGCCTTCCCCTCCACCGTGTAAGGCTTGCCGATTTTCATGCCCGGAACGGGCGGTTCATGCGAGCAGGCCGAGGCGAGCAGTATCAGTGAAAAACAAAAAGCGGAGCGTAAAATTGGTTTCATGGTTGGGTCGCCGGCAAAGTGAGTGTTGGTTTCTGCATCGGTATCGGGGTCATGTTCGGTTGCGGCGAAAATGCCGGGTCATCGGGTGTCGGTGGCAGGTTTATGACATGCTCCGCGGTCTTCGCCTTCGGCTTCGGCTGCGGCTTGGGCGCGGGCCTCCGCATGGGCGGGGTTCTCGGGGCGTTGCGAGGCGGCAGGTAGTATAAATCCATCGTCTTGCCAATCTTTTCTACCCCCGGAACCCGTGCGAGCCAAGCAAAATTATCAGGATTTAGCAGCCGGTAGGCGCGTGATACCGCCACCCAACCCTGCACCGGCCCGGTGGGGCACGGCAGCGTCTTGGCCGCGATTACGTAATACGCGCTCCACACCGCGTCCTTGCGCGCGCATAGCGCCACTTCCTTCACCCCGCGCCGCTGCAGTTCCTCGTCCAGCATAATCACCGACTGTCCCCAGTCGAAATCGCTGTCCAGCGTGATCCGCTCCGGGTGCTCCCCGGCGGCAATGTTGAAATACGCCAGATGCTCCGGCTGGTACATGCAAAACCCCGCGAACTGCCACACCGCCAGCCCCGCCGCCAGCACCCGCCACGCCGTGCCCGCGTGCCACAGCCGCCACGCCCCGTAGCCCGCCCCTATAGCCATTAGCGGGTACATCGGCAGCACATGCCGCACCCCGAGGTTGATATGGCTGGTCATGCTCGAAAGCAGCACCACCGCCGCTGCCAGCAGCGGGAACAGCGCCTCCCTGTCCTTGCGCGCAAACCATGCGCCCATCACGCTGAACGCAAAGAACGCCAGCGGCGTCTTGAAAAAAAACACCACCGGGAAAAACTGCCACACGCCCATATTATTCAGCGGCCCGTAAAACCACACCCCATACCCTGTCTTATCAAGGTCCAGCGCGTCTTTCACCCCCTGCACCAGCGGCCCGAAATCGCAGCGGTACACCAGCCACAGCACAAAAATAAACCCCGGCGCCACCATCAGCAGCCCGTTTCGCACATGCTCCCCCCCGAGCGGCCACAGCCCCCTGCCCTCCTGCCAGCGTTCCCGCACCCGTATCAGCAGCAGCACCGCCAGCGCCAGCGGCCAGTGCAGCAGCCCGGAAAACTTGGTTCCCACCATCAGCGCCAGGCTCACCCCGAGCCACAGGCTGCGCTTGTAGCTCGGCTCCTCCAGCCACAGCACCGTCACATACAGCGCCCACAGGAACATGGCCGTATAGCCCATATCCGTCGTGGCCAGCATCGCATGTGCCGTCACGCTCGAAAGCGTCACATACCCTGCCAGCGACCACAGCGCCGCGTCCTCGCCGAACAGCCGCCGCGCCCACAGGAACACCAGCACGCAGGACAAAATATAATAAGGCAGCGTGCCCAGGCGCGAAAGCACCATCTTGGTCATATAGCTGTCGCGCTTGGTGGCCGCCACGAATGGCCCGTAAATCTTGTCATGCAGCACCACCAGGCTCGCATCCATCACCCGCGCCAGCGGTGGGTGCAGCGGCTGCTTGGCATACGTGCCGTCATGCAGCCATTCCGTGCCGCATTCCACGTGGTAAAGCTCGTCGTCCGTTTCGCTAAGCGAGGTGTAACCCGTCACCACGGTCATAATGCCGAATGCCAGCAGCAGGATAAACCACCAGCCCTCGCGCGTCATTGCCGGAAAAAATCGCCGAATGCCCCCCGCCCGCAGCCGCATCATGGGGCGATGGCATCGGCCAGCATACCCACGGAAGTCGCAAAATACCGTGAGCGGTTCCATTGCAGCAGCGCCCTGAAATTGCCATAAACAATATAGGTCGCCGCATCATCCCCCTCGCCGATCACAATCAGCGAAGCGGGCATATCCCCCGGCGGCAGGGCGCTGCCATCCTCCTTGCGCACCCCCATCGCCGCCCATTGCGAAAGCGGCTTCGGCTTGGTGATGTCGGCCAGCGTCATGTCAAAACCCTCCGGCACTTCCACGGGCCGGCCCCAGCCCTCGTCCTTGTTCCAGCCCAGCCCTTGCAGGTAATGGGCGATGGAGGCGAATGCATCGGCCTTGTCCCCCCACACATCCCGCTTGCCGTCATGGTCAAAATCCACCGCGTATTTCAGGTAGGTGCTGGGCATGAACTGGCACTGCCCCACCGCCCCCGCCCATGAGCCATACATTTCTTCGGCCTTCATGCCCTCGGCTTCCAGTATCTTCAGCGCGGCCAGCAGTTCCCCGCGGAAAAAATCCGCCCGCCGCCCGTCATAGGCCAGTGTGGCCAGCGCGTCCGTGGTCACGAAATTCCCCGTATTGCGCCCGTAATCCGTCTCAATCCCCCACAGCGCCGCGATAAACCGCGGCTGCACCCCGTAAGCATTGCCCACCTGCGCCAGCAAATCGGCATTTTCATCCATAAAGCGCCGCCCGTCGGCAATGCGTTTTTTGCTCAGCGTGTTTTTCAGGTATTGCGCCAGCGTCAGCCGCCCTTCCGGCTGCTTGTTGTCCAGCACGATGATGCTTTCATCCGGCTCTGTGCCTTCGAAAGCCTGGTCCAGTGTCGCTTGTGAAATGCCCGCCGCCCTTGCCTCGGTCTTGAACTGCGCCAGCCACTGGTCGAACGGCTGGGCGTTTGGCGCGGCCTGCGCGCTGGCGGCAAAGGGAAAAAACAGGGCGGTCAACGCCAAAGCATAAAACATTTTCATAGGCTTGGGTTGTACCAGAGTTATACAAAAAATAAACCCCGAAACATGATGTTCCGGGGTTTATTTATCGCGTTAGTGACGGATGTCGGGGCTTATTGGCCGCCGGTCACTGCGCCGGTTTCTGCCGGTGCGGTCTGCATCGTGTCACCGATATTGCTCTTGGCAGGGGTTACGCTGCCAGCGGTGGTCTTCTTAGCCTTGCTGGCTTTGCTGGAAGCTTTCTTAGCTTTGCTGGAAGACTTCTTGGCATGGCCGGCGCCTTTTTTGGCTGCTTTGCTGTTAGCGCGCTTTGCCTTGTTGGCGTGGTGCTTGCCAGCTTTCTTGGCGCCCATTTTGGTGGTGTCGCCGGTTGCGTCGATGGTGTCAGCCGGGGCGTCTTTCATCGCTGCGTCGGTAGCGGCAACTGCGGAGGTATCTTTGGTGGTGTGCGCGGCCAAGGCTTCGGGAGCAAAAGCGAACGTTGCGATTGCGAATACGATGGCGAGGGCGGCTGAGAACAAACCGTTTAGACGAGTCATATAATGTCCTTGTGTGGGTTTTGAGTATTATGTGATATAGCTGGCACCTGCCAGATTATAGCCCCCAACATATGCCTGCGCCCTAAACTTAACAAGTGTAAAAAATGTAATGTTCGCATCCTCCACCTTATCGCTGCTCGAATCCAGCCTTCCTTCCCTTCCCAAAATGCTTCTCGCGCCCAGCCTGCGCCACGATCTCGACGACCTCGTCGCCATGGTCGCCGCGCCCGGCACCGTCGCCGTGGTGGATGATAATGATACCGCTACCGTAATGGGTGACGCCCTCGCCCGCGCGCTCAAAAGCCGCTACAATGTCATCCGCATCCCCTGCGGCAAAGCCCCCCATGCCGACGCGGAAACGGTAAAGCTCATCCGCCGCAAATCCAAATCCGCCCACACCCTCATCGCCGCCGGTTCCGGCACCATCAGCGACCTGTGCAAATACGCCTCCCACCTTGATGGCAAACCCTATATCTGCTTCCCTACCGCCGCCTCCATGAACGGCTACCTCTCCGCAAACGCCTCCATCACCGTGGACGGCTACAAAACCACCTTCCCTGCCCACCTC
>JANYCJ010000096.1 GCA_025360345.1 Alphaproteobacteria bacterium
TCCAGCGTCGGGTTCGCGGGCGTCTCAATAAACACGCATCGTGTTTTTTTCGTAATCGCCTTCGCCCACGCGGCCAGGTCGTCGCCCTCCACCAGCGTGTAGCTCACGCCAAAACGGGGCAGGATGTCGGCAATAATATACTTGCAGGAGGAAAACAGCACCTTGCTTGCCACCACATGGTCGCCCGCCTTCAACTGGCACATCAGGCTCGCAAACACCGCCGCCATGCCTGAGGCCGCCACGATGCACCCTTCCGCGCCCTCCATCAGGCTTAAGCGTTCTTCCAGCATGGCAAGGTTGGGATGCGAATAGCGCCCATATTTAAACCCTTGTATTTCACCGGAAAAAAGCCCTTCCGCCGCCTCGGAGCTTTCATAGCTATAGGCTGAATTGAGGAAAAGCGCCTCGGAGGTCTCTCCGAATTCGCTCATGATCCGCCCGCCCCGAACCAGTTTAGTCGCCGGTTGCCAGTTCGCTTGGGATTTCGTAGTCTGTATGGGTTTTTTAGCCATGATGGTAACTATAAGGATGATGTATGCTGCATGTCACGGCGATATTTGCCGGAATTTTAGCCTTTGGCTATATATTTCTCTCTGCTCTGGTCATCATGCGCCGCGGCCCTGCGAAAGCCGCCCTAGGCGATGGCGGCAACGAGGGGCTGTCGCGCGCCATCCGCGTTCATGGCAATTTCGCGGAATACATTCCTTTTGCCCTCCTGCTCATGGCCATCAATGAGCTTCGCGGAACCTCGCACCTGCTGCTGGTGCTGGCAGGCATCACCCTTATCCTGAGCCGCATCTCACATGCATACAGCCTGCTGGTTGCCGAGCTGCAAACGCCTCCCCGGTTCACCTTCCGCCTTCTTGCCATGGTGCCCACTTTCACCGTGCTGGCTGTGCTGGCCTTCTGCCTGTTGCTGCCCCGATGAAAGGCGCAAACCCCATCCGCCCGCCCGTAAAAAGCGATGGCCAGACGCTGGACGTGCAGTCCATTTTCCCCACCTTGCAAGGCGAAGGGCCTTATGCCGGTCACCCCGCCGTGTTCATCCGCCTCGGCGGCTGCAACCTCGCCTGCCATTTCTGCGACACCGAGTTCGAATCCTTTAAACCCATGGCCTTAGCCGCAATGCTTGATAAAGTGGATGAACTCGGGGGCCGTGCACGCCTTGTCGTCATCACCGGCGGCGAACCCCTGCGCCAGAACATCATTCCCCTCTGCGACGCGCTGCTCGCCCAGGGCCTCACTGTGCAGATCGAAACCAACGGCACACTGTTCCAGCCCCTGCCGCCGGACGTCAAAATCATCTGCTCTCCCAAAAATACCGGTGCGGGCTATTTCCCCATCCGCGAAGATTTGCTCCCCCGCCTTCAGGGCCTCAAATTCATCCTCTCCGCCCGTCACCCGCTGTACCAGCATATCGGCCAGGTCGGGCAGGAAAAATACCATACCCCCGTCTACGTCCAGCCGATGGATGAACAAGACCCCGTCCTCAATGCCGAAAACATGGCCTATGCCGCCCGCATCGCGCAAACCGAAGGCCACATCCTCTCCCTCCAAACCCACAAAATACTGGGTATTGAATGACCCGCAAAACCGTTCTCCTCCTTTCCGGCGGCCTCGATTCCGCCACCACGCTGGCCATCGCCATCTCGCAAGGCTACGAAGTCTATGCCATGTCCTTCGCCTACGGCCAGCGCCACAACCACGAACTGCTCTCCGCCGCCCGCATCGCTTCCCAATACGGCGCAAAAGAACACCGTGTCTTCACCATCGACCTTGGTGGCTTTGGCGGTTCCGCCCTCACCGCTGACATCGCCGTGCCTAAGGACCGTGAGGAAAAAACCATGGGCGAGGGCATCCCCGTCACCTATGTTCCCGCCCGTAACACCGTGTTCCTTTCTTTCGCTCTGGCATGGGCCGAGGTGCTGAAAGCCTATGACATCTTCATCGGCGTAAACGCGCTCGATTACAGTGGCTATCCCGACTGCCGCCCCGAATTCATCCAGTCTTTTGAACAGACGGCAAACCTCGCCACGGCCTACGGTGTGGAAGGCAAGCAGCGTATCAGAATCCATACCCCACTCATCAGCCTCACCAAGGCTGAAATCATCCGCCACGGCCTCGCCCTCGGCATGAACTACGCCCTCACCACCAGCTGCTACGACCCAACCCCCGAAGGTAAAGCCTGCGGCCATTGCGATGCCTGCCAGCTGCGCCTCAAAGGTTTCCGTGAAAACGCCATGCCCGATCCCGCCTCCTACGCATGAGTGTATGGATCGTACAGCAACCGCTTATAGAGCCGGATGAAGAGCCGCACATCGGCGGCTCCGGCTATGTATTCCTGCATTATGATGATATCCCCGACCTCACCCACATCATCAGCCCCGCGCAGGCGCGCCACATGCTGCGGGTGCTCTATCCCGGCGAACCACCGGAAAGCATTTCCCGGCGCCTTGAAAAATTCTGGCACACCCATGCCGGTATGCAGCCCGAAGATATCGTCGTCGTGCCGCTCCATGCCACGGGCAAGCTCGCCCTAGGCCGCGTATCAGGCCCTTATGAATACCGCACCGGCTTTGACATCGGCGACATGCATATGCTGCCCGTGGCATGGTTGCATGATTCGGTGTCCATGGCCTCACTGCGGAAGCACAGGGATTGGTTCCAGCGTCCCGGCATCACCGAGGTCACAGACCTTGATGCCCGCGTCGCCCTTCGCGGCAAACTGCCCCATGCCTATAACCGCTTCCATAAATGGAAATGGCTGTTGGCCGTTTTCATGGGGATGGGTATGCTGCATCTGCTCATGAATATCGGCGGTTCCCAATAAAAAAGCCCCGCCGAAGCAGGGCTTTTTTATTGGTTCAGCAATCGGGATTAGTGAATCAGCACGGGCTCAAGGTCATGCTGTTTCGCGGCGAAATATGCCGCGTCCTGTGTGGCAAAAAGCGCCAGCTGCGTGCCGTCAGCGGTGCACACGGCGTAGTTCTTGCCATTTTCAGTGATAACCGGCCGAACATAAGCAACCGGAAGCGTGTCCATGATGATGGAATAGGTTTCGTCCGCGATATTTTTATTGTCGTTCGGGGTATCCATATTGGGGTAGTGCCTTTCTTGAAATCCTGCGTGGTTGGTAAGGTTATTTATACCACAGGAGATAGGGCGCAATGTGTGAAGTTTCAATGACAGTTCCACAAATATTGCCCGCTAAACACCCGCTGGTTTACAGTATAACCGGCTGAATTAATGCTGGTTTCTAGGCTTGCGCGGATCGCGGAAAATAAAGTTCTCCGGGTCTATTTTAATGCCGTATCGCGCATTGTTCAGCGATACCGTCGTCACCTGCTGCGTGGCATCCGTAATCACCATGTTGCGCAGCGTCAACGGCTTGTCGGAAAACTCCAGCATCAGCTGCCCGTCATCGGGCTTGTCCAGCTGCGCCAGCGTCACGCTGATAACGTCTGACTTTTCTGAAAACGCAACAATCCCTACATCCTTATCAAAGCGTATCACAGGACGTGCCAGAAAACCGATCAGCGTCGAATCCAGCGGGATATGGCTTACCTGCTCCAGCTCATAATCATAATACACAAGCTCCGAACCGTTAGACACCATCAGGATCGGGGTAGGGGGGTTATACTGCCAGCGCATCTTGCCCGGCCGCTCAAGGAAAAACCGCCCATTGGTCAGCGTCCCGTCCGGCGCCACCTGGGTGAAATCCGAAACAATGGTTGTCATCGTGCTCAAATACTCTTCCAGCCGGTGAACGGTCTTTGCGCGCGAAGCCACCTGCGCCTGCGGCATAAAATGCAGGTTCGAGGCAAGGGCGCTGCCCCCGCTTAGCATGACCAGAAGTGAGAAAATCCCTAATCGCTTAACCATAATGACTACAACCCGCCATGCCAGAAAATAAATCCCATAATATGTAGCATATTAATAACACAATCCATGCCAGCCAGATTAGGCAAAAGCGCTTCCACCGCCATTTTTGTTTTTTGCGCAAAGCGCCAGTCAGCCAGAAGGCCGTGAGCAGCGCCAGTGCAAAGAACAATCCCTGCACCATGCCGCGCGCCACATCCTCGGCCGCTCCATAGAGCGGCACCAGCTCCGAACAGTCACGGCCTTCAAACATTCCCAACATAAGCTATTGAACTACGTGAAACACGGCGCCATTCTGGAGGTATTTGCACGTGAGTCAACCGGAAGATAGCGGCGCCCAGGAAAAAGCCTCGTCCATCTAAGGGCTTGATACCCGCAGATATCCTGCAGTTTATGATTAAAAGCGCAATCAGGCGTATCGTTAGCTGTCTTCCCTCACCAGCACTTCGCGCTTGCCCACATGGTTGGCCGGGCCCACGATGCCCTGCCGTTCCATTTTTTCAATCAGGCTGGCCGCCTTGTTATAGCCCACTTTCAGGCAGCGTTGCAGATAGCTGGTCGAAGCCTTGCGGTCGCGTGTCACCACCGCCACGGCCTGCTCATAAAGCTCGTCATGTTCGCCGTCCTCGAAGTCCATGCCGCCTTCTTCGTCGTCGTCGCGCGTCACATCTTCAATATACTGCGGCGTGCCCTGGCGCTTCAAATGCTCTACCACAATTTCCACTTCCTTGTCGGAAACGAAGGGGCCATGAACGCGCGTAATCCGCCCGCCACCTGCCATGTAAAGCATATCGCCTTGCCCCAGGAGCTGCTCCGCCCCTTGCTCGCCCAAAATGGTGCGGCTGTCGATGCGGCTGGTCACCTGGAAGGAAATGCGTGTTGGGAAGTTGGCTTTGATAACCCCCGTAATCACGTCCACCGAAGGCCGCTGCGTCGCCATGATGATATGGATGCCCGCCGCGCGCGCCATCTGCGCCAGCCGCTGGATGGAGCCTTCAATCTCCTTGCCCGCCACGATCATGAGGTCGGCCATTTCGTCCACCACCACCACGATAAAGGGCAGCTCGTTCATATCCAGCGCCACTTCTTCGATGATCGGCTCGCCGGTATCCACGTTAAACCCGGTCTGCACCGTGCGCGAAAGCTGGTTGCCTTTGGCCTTCGCCTCGCGGATTTTCTTGTTGTAGCCTTCAATATTGCGCACCGAAAGCGAGCTCATCATCCGGTAGCGGTTTTCCATTTCCTTCACCGTCCATTTCAGCGCAACCACCGCCTTGCCCGGCTCCGTCACCACGGGCGAGAGCAAATGCGGGATACCGTCATAAATGGAAAGTTCAAGCATCTTCGGGTCGATCATGATGAATTTGCATTCCTCCGGCGTGAGCTTATACACCAGCGACATAATCATGGTGTTGATCGCCACGGACTTGCCCGACCCCGTCGTGCCCGCCACCAGCAGGTGCGGCATCCGCGCCAGGTCCACGATGATGGAAGACCCGCCGATATCCTTGCCCAGCGCCAGCGGCAGCTTTGCTTCCGTGGCTTCAAAAATATCGCTCTCGATCATCTCGCGCAAATACACCGTCTCGCGTGTCTGGTTTGGCATTTCAATGCCGATGGCATTGCGCCCCGGTATCACCGCGATGCGTGTGGAGACCGCGCTCATGGAGCGTGCAATGTCATCCGCCAGCCCGATCACCCGCGAAGACTTCGTGCCAGCGGCTGGTTCCAACTCATACAGCGTCACCACCGGCCCCGGGCGGATTTCAACAATATCCCCGTTCACCCCGAAATCCTGCAGCACGCTTTCCAGCAGCTTCGCATTCTGCGTCAGCGCCGCTTCGGACATGTTCGGCTTTTTGGATTTCGGCGCTGCCGTAAGCAATTTCATGGGCGGCATTTCATAATCGCCCAGCGGCAGTGCAGCCTGTGCTTTTGGTTGGTTGGCTGACTTGTCCATGGATTTGTCAAAAATCTTTTTCGCCACCCGTGGCTGCGGCTTCGGCGCGCGGTATTCCTCCTCGCCTTCTTCCTCGTCCGTCAGGGTTTCCTCTTCATCTTCGTCGCTTTCGTATTTCTGCCAGAACAACAGCTTTTCTGCCAGCCCCAGCGCCGCGCGCTTCCACAGCGGCAAGCGTTCTTCGTCTTCGTAATCATCGTCGCTGGCCACCAGCGAGCGGCCATACTGTCCCTTGGGAATAAACGTAAACACAGCGCCCACCACCATCAGGAATGCATTGCGCGCCATCCTCCCCAGCGAAATCCATTCACTGTAAGCCATGCCAAAAGCCAGCGAAATCATCACCATCGTCACGGTAAACAGGCTGAACACAAACAGCTTCAGCTTAAAAAGCCCATGCAGCGAATCATGCAGCAGCACCCCGATCGAGCCACCCAGCCCGCTGACAATCGGCCACGATAGCGGCGGCTCCATCAGCGAAAGCAGCGAAGCCGAGAGCACCAGCGACACTAGCAGCATTGAAAAACGCATCCACATGAATGGCACCGGATGCCCGCGCACTACCTTCACGCCCCATGCCATAGGCACCAGTACCAGCAAAGCGGAAGCAAACCCCATGGTCTGCAGCACCACATCGGCAATCAGCGCCCCGGAATAGCCGCCAGCATTAGACACCGCATCCGCGCTCGCGCGGTTAAAAGAAGGGTCGGCCTGATTATAAGACAGCAGGCACACCAGCAAATAGAACGCCAACAGGCATAAGCTATAGCCCGCCATTTTTTGCATCGGGTGGCGGTCTTCGTAAGCGTGGAGGTTTTTGCTGCTGCTGCGTGCTGTCATTGGATAACCTTAAAATGAGTCCTTAATGGATTACCAGAAAAGACGCTCCCGTTAAAGGTTTTCCTAAACGCCAGCGCCATAATACACGGCTATCACGGACATATTAACCAAAGGTAAATACGCCTGAAAGACTTTAACGTTCGTAAGGGGGTGTGCGCACCGCTGCGGCTTTGCGCAAGACCGGGTCGCTCATCGCGTGCTGGCTTAAATGCCGGGTCTCTCTCGCCATCTGCTTTTTCAGCGCATCGCCTGCCGCCGTGTCGCTGGTAAAGGCCGCATCCACCTTTGCCATCAGCGCCTTCCACATGCCTTCCGCTTCCTGCACCTGCAGGAACACCGTGCCATGCAGCACCTCGTGCTTTTTATCGTCGATGATATACTCTGCGGGCAGGCGGTATCCTTGCGCGATATACATCACCAGCCCTGCAAAATCCTTCATCTCCTTCGCATGAGCCATCCTGAACCGCCGCATGTGCTGAATCTGCGTATGGCTGAGTTCATTTTTTTTCAGTGGCGGGGTTTTGGTGTTCATGGGTAAATATGGTTAAGAATTGTTAATATTAGATTCTTTTCCAACTTTCAAGTAAATCCTCCACCTCCCCGCATCGCCCGCGATATCCCCCGACTTTACCCTTGCGCGGCTTAACCATTTATCCCATAATCCCGCATGGCTGGTGGCGGGCGGTGCAGCTGCAAACCCGGTCAGGTCCGAGAGGAAGCAGCCGTAGTGGTGTCGCCCCGGGTCGCCACCAGTCACTTATTCATCAAGCTCAGGTCGCATGGAATATCGCGTACTCGCCCGCAAATACCGCCCCACCAATTTCGATGACCTCATCGGCCAGGACGTGCTGGTGCAAACCCTGTCCAACGCCATCAAAACCGGCCGCATCGCCCATGCCTTCCTCCTCACCGGCATCCGCGGCGTGGGTAAAACCACCACCGCCCGCATCATCGCCCGCGCGCTGAACTGCATCGGCCCGGACGGGCAGGGCGGCCCCACCATTTCTCCCTGCGGCGTCTGCCCCAATTGTAAAATGATCGCCGAAGACCGCCACGTGGACATCCTTGAAATGGACGCCGCCTCCCACACCGGAGTGGGCGACATCCGCGAACTCATCGACACCGTGCGCTACCTTCCCACCAGCGCAAGATACAAGATATATATCATCGACGAAGTGCACATGCTGTCCAACAGCGCCTTCAACGCGCTCCTGAAAACGCTTGAGGAACCCCCCCCGCACGTAAAATTCATCTTCGCCACCACCGAAGCCCGCAAAATCCCTGTCACCATCCTGTCCCGCTGCCAGCGCTTCGACCTGAAGCGCATCGAGCTGGAAATGCTGGCCACCCATCTGGGCAACATCGCCGCCAAGGAAAATATTGACGTAGAACCCGAAGCCCTCACCCTGATCGCGGTGGCCGCCGAAGGCTCCGTGCGCGACGCGCTGTCCTTATTAGATCAGGCCATCGCCCGCACCGAGGCCGCAGACGGCAAAACCCTCGTCACCACCACCGCCGTGCGCACCATGATCGGCAGCGCCGACAAAACCGCCACCTTCCGCCTCATCGAAAAGCTCCTGAGCGGCGATCCCGCTGCCGCCATCGAGGAAGTGCAGGCCCAGTACAACGCAGGCTCAGACCCCCTCCTGATGGTGCAGGATGCCCTTGAGGCCACCCACCTCATCACCCGCGTCAAAATCGCTCCCGCCGCGGCGAACGACGTGTCCCTCTCGGAAAACGACCGCACCCGCGCCCAATCCTTAAGCGCCCAGCTTTCCATGCCCGTCCTCACCCGCCTGTGGCAAATGCTGCTCAAGGGCATCACCGAGGTGCGCATGGCCCCGCAGCCTCTTTCTGCGCTGGAAATGCTCGTGGTCCGCGTGGCCTATGCCGCCCAGCTTCCCACCCCCGCCGAAGCCATAAAAAGCGGGGTGGAGTCCGCCCCCGCCGCCAAACCGCTGATGCCCCCGCCGCCCATGCCGCAGGCCATGCAATCCGCGCCTGACCCCATGGCCCCCTCGGCCAGCGAAAAAAAAATCAGCGTAAGCCAGCCACCCCCACCAGTCTCCAAACCAGCGCTCAGCCTCAATAGCTTTGAAGACGTCGCCGCCTTGTTCGAGCAGCACCGCGAAGGCCTCAAGCACACCTACCTAACCCATGACTGCTATCTGGTAAGCTTCGCCCCGCAGGAAATCACCCTGCGCCTCGCCCCCAGCCTCCCGCGGGATTTCCCCGCCCAGATCGCAGGCCTACTCACCGAGTGGAGCGGCCAGAACTGGAAAGTGCTCACCTCCGAAGAGCAGGGCAGCCCAAGCTTGCACGAACAAACGCAAGCGCGTAAAGAAAAACAATTGCAGCAAGCCTCCGAACACCCGCTGGTCGGCAGCGTGTTCGAACAATTCCCCGGCGCCAAGCTGGTAAGTGTCAGCTAGCGAAAAGGGCAGGGGGGAGCTTTCCCCCACACAGATAAAGATGAACTAATTAGGAGAAATACATATGAACCTACAGAAAATGATGAAACAGGCGCAGGAAATGCAAACCAAAATGGCCGAAATGCAGGCCAAGCTGGAAGCAGAAGAAGCCGAAGGCAGCTCCGGCGGCGGCCTCGTCAAAATCAAGATCAACGGCAAGAACATGATGCTCAAAGTCACCATCGACGAAAGCCTGATGAATCCGGATGAAAAAGAAGTGCTCGAAGACCTGCTCGTAGCCGCCTATAACGACGCCCGCGGCAAGGTAGATGCCAGCGCCAGCGACCACATGAGCAAAGTCACCAGCGGCATGAACCTTCCCGCCGGCTTGAAGCTTCCCTTCTAAGCCGCGGATGCAAACCAACCCGCAGGTAGACGCCTATCTGGCCAAGGCAAAACGCTGGCGGCAGGAAATGGAAAGCCTCCGCGCCCTCGCCCTCGGCTGCAATTTGGCCGAAGAGCTGAAATGGGGCAAACCCTGCTATTCCCTTGGTGGCAAGAACGTGGTCATCATCATCGGCTTCAAGGAGTATTGCGGGCTGGCCTTTTTCAAAGGCGCGCTCCTCAAAGACCCCAAAAACCTGCTCGTCAGGCCGGGCGGCAAATCCGCCTCACCAGCGCGGGCGAGATCGCCAAGCTCAAAACCACCCTGCAGGCCTACATCCGCGAAGCCATCGCCCTGGAAAAATCCGGCGCGGAAGTCCCGTTAAAGAAAACCGCCGACTACCCCGTGCCCGAAGAATTCCAGAGCAGGCTCGACAAAAAACCCGCCCTGAAAAAAGCCTTCCACGCCTTAACCCCCGGCCGCCAGCGCGCCTACCTGCTCTATTTTTCCTCCGCCAAGCAATCCGCCACCAGCGCCGCCCGCGTGGAAAAATACCTGCCCCACATCCTGAGCGGAAAAGGTATGGACGACGAGCCAAAACCCTAGTCCGCCCTAGACGAACCAACGCAAACTCAGCTACAACTAGCCCATGGCCCATTCCGACATCGACGAACTCATCCGCCTTTTTTCCAAGCTCCCCGGCCTCGGCCCGCGCTCCGCCCGCCGCGTCGTGCTCCAGCTCATCCGCAGCAAGGACACGCTGATGACCCCGCTGGCCACCGTGCTGGACCGCGCCCAGACCTCCATCCGCACCTGCGCCACCTGCGGCAATCTCGATGCCTCCGACCCCTGCGCCATCTGCGCCGACCCACGGCGCGACCCTTCCGTCATCTGCGTGGTCGAAGAACTGGCCGACCTCTGGGCCATCGAGCGCTGCAGCCTTTACAAAGGCCAGTACCACGTCCTCGGCGGCACCCTCTCCGCGCTGGACGACCGCGGCCCCGCCCAGCTCAACATCGAATCCCTCATCACCCGTGCCAGCACCGACACCGTGACCGAGATCATCCTCGCCACCAACGCAACCATCGAAGGCCAGACCACTGCCCACTACCTCACCACACGGCTGGAAGACGCAGGCGTCAAAATCTCCCGCCTCGCCCAAGGCATCCCCATGGCGGCGAACTAGACTATCTCGACGACGGCACCCTGGGCGCCGCCCTCAAAGCCCGCTTACCCTTTTAAACACAGGAGTACCGCTATGGATATGCAGACATGGGCTAAAGCCAACGCCAAACCCGCCGCAATCGTCTTCGCCGTGGGCCTCGCACTGGGATACGCCATGGGCAGCTCGCCCGCACCCACCCCCCGCACCGACAAAGCCGCACCCCCCGAAGCCGCAAACCCCGCAGACACCCAAACCGCCCCCGGCGGCTGGCCCGCGCTCACCCCCGCCCAGACCGAGGCCTTCACCCAGTTCGCCCAGACCGCAAGCCCGCGCCTGCCCATCTCCATCGTCTGCAACGGCACGGAAAGCAAATCCTGCATGCGCTTCGCCAAATCCATCGTCGCCATCTTCGACAATGCCGGCTGGACCATCGGCGCCACCGAAAAAGCCTTCCTCACCGGCCAGCCCGGCATCAACATGGATCAATCCACCGTTGGCGCCCCCCTAAGCCAGGTCTTCACCCAGCAAGGCTTCAAAGTAACCTCCGCCCGCAACGAAGACCGCAGCACGATTTATATTAGGATTGGGAAGTACCAGTAAAATATCAACTGGATTTTATGATAACTTTTCTCTTATAGAACACCTGATAATGCGTAATTTTTTTGTAAATTTATAGTGATATTCTGCATTGGAATTAAAGAGCGAGCCATATCCTCATTCAATTTTCTCACCGTTTCTGACACGGCAGGGGTTAGGAGTTGACTTAAACCTTGATTCAGCTGCCTCACCATATTTTGCACTGCTGGATTAAAGGCGCGATGCATTTCTTCGCTCAATATTTTTGCAGCATCATGTAAGGGATTTAAAAATTGATTCATATCTGCAATTGCTTTTATATCTAAATATTTATGCATATCTGCAATTGCCTTTGTACCTAAATCAATCATAGAATTTATTTTTGCAAACCTATCTACTTCTTGATTAATGGAAATAATTGCGTGAGACGGCTTAAAGGTTTCAATTTTTTCAGGTAATTTAACCGCATTTAAAAATTTATTGCCATCACGTTTCCATCTGCTTTGAAAAGTTCTGATCGTTGCAGGTTTGCGGACATAATCCTTGACCACGTCCCTAAACGCTCCAGTTGGGGAAAGTTGAGGATTAACAGTAAGAATCAGTGCAACCTTTTCCAGTTCCTTAGTAAGATTAACTTCTCTTCCTACGGGACGACCTTTAAATTTATTCATATCCATTCTCCAATTATGATTTGTATGAATATTTTGCTCTTAGGAAAATTAAATGTCGAGCGAAGGTAATTGCCGTCCTGTATAATTTAAGCGAAGAAAATAGCCTTTTTGTTTTTGAGGTCACGAAAGTAATCACTTAGTTGGTGAACTATAATGACAGCTTCTTAAACACCCGCTCCGGGATGTGCATAATAATCAGCATAATATACCGCCAGAAAAACGGTAGATACACCACGTCCTTGCCCTTCAGCATCGCCTTCATCATGCCCGCCGCCACGCTTTCGCGGCTGGCCATCAGCGGGCTGGTCATGCCCCAGGTCATCGGCGTGTCGATGAAGCCCGGCTTCACCGTCATCACCGCCACCCCCAGCTTGCAATATTTGTTGCGCAGTCCCGAGGCAAACGTCGCCAGCGCCGCCTTCGCCGCGCCATACGCATAATTACTCTGCCGCCCCCGGTCACCCGCCACCGAAGCCACGATAGCGATATGCCCGCGCTTCTTTTCCTGCGCGAACCGCTCCGCCAGCCGCTTCGCCCCCGCCGCCGCCACCTGCGCCGGAACCGTGTAGTTCAAATGCATGGTATAGGCGAGGTTGGCGATATTCGTAGGGTCCGCCGTGCCCATGTCCCCGGCAAGGATGATCAGATGGCTGAACGGCCCCGCCCGCTCGATAATGCCTTCCGCCGAAAACCCCGAATCAAGGAAATCCGCAATGATCTTGCTCGCCCGTATCTCATGCCGCGTCAGGATATCGCGCGCCAGCAAATCCACCTCCACCTCGTCGCGGGCCACCAGCACCAGCCCGAAGCCGCGCGCGGCCAGCGCATGGCACAGCGGCTGCGCCAGCGACGAGGTCGCGCCCACAATAACGGCGTTAAGCCCAAACGTTGCAGTTGAGGTATTCATATTTCCAGTGATCATATTCGCCCATGTTGAAGCGGGCAATGGTTTTAAGGCGTTCCCAGCTGAGCAGGGGGCCTTCCGTGATAAATTTGATCTGGCTGTAATACCGCGCCAGCGACGGGTCCATCTTCCGAAGCGACCCCGTAGAAACCGCCTCGATATACCCCGCAGGAATAGTGCGGAAGAAATGCCCGATGTAAAACGGCCTGTCCGGCGACACCGGCAAGCGCGACAGCAGCGGGTCGGCCAGCGCCACCTCGTCCACCAAAATGTTGCTCGGCCCCGCGAAATACCCCAGCATCCCGATGTAATGCGCCTTCTCCGCGTGCGGCGGCGGTATCACCGCCAGCTTCTTGCCCCAGCCAACGAATTTGTGCCGCGCCTCGGCGTTCAGGCTCGGCGGCCACCATGTCGGCACCAGCTTGTTGCCGCCGAACACGTATTTGCCGTCGTCCATCCGCCCCTTGTTCACCGTGCAGCTATCCTTGCAGAAATCCCGCAGCGGCTTCATCGCCGGGCCGGAGGTAAGCGCCAGCGCCAGCGCCATGCCCAGCAGCCATTTGCCCTGCACCACCGGCGGCATGAACACGTAAAACACCCATAGCGAGGCAAACACCGGAAACGCCCAGAACCGCCCCATCATATAATCCCCGCCGATATTGACGATATACAGCTCATACATCACCGCCCCCATCACCAGCGTCAGCGGAAACTGCGCCAGGGGGTGCACATGCTTCTGCCGCATCAGCACCCACACCAGCGCTGGGGCCGCCAGCATGATCAGGAAACTGGGAATATCCATCACCATCGTATAGCGCAGGTAGTGCCAGCCCTCTTTCAAATACAGCAGCGGCTCCAGCCCGGTATCCAGCTTCGCATTCTTGGTGTTGGGAAAAATAAACCCGTAATAAAACAGCGAGAAACAAAGCCAGCCCACCAGCGGCAGCGCCCCGGCAAACACCTGCCCCCAGCGCACCTGCTTAAACCGCGTAAACACCAGCCAGCACAGCGCAGGGGCAAAGAAAATCACCGTGTCCAGCCGGTTGAACAGCGCCAGCCCCACCACCAGCGACAGATAATACCAGAAGCGCGGATGCTCGCTAAACTTCAGCACCACCGCGCCAAAACACGCATAAAGCAGGTAAAACAGCGAGTTTTCCAGCCCCCCCGTGGTGTAGTCGAAAAACGCCTTCGAACACAACATCGGCACGAAAAAACACGCAACCGTCACCGGCAATGATTTGCGCACCAGCCACACCGTCACCAGCGCCGCGCCCCCCGTGCACGCCACCGAAAGCAAACAGCTCACCACGAACAAATTGGGAATGAACACATGCAGCGGAATATGCAGCAGCAGCCACAGCGGGTGGGTATAGACCTGCACCCGCTCGGTAATGTTCCAGCGCAAGCCATAACCCCGGAAAAAATTATCCACCACCCGGAAGGTGATATAGGCATCCTCCGACACCCACGCGTTGATCAGCACTAAAAAAGTAAACGCAAGCCACAGCGCATACGTAGCTCGCCGCGTGTCGATGCGCCGGTCTTTTCTTATTTCCATTCCAGCCGTTCCGACATCAGCGAGGTGAATTTCTTCTCCGGGTCCGCCGCGCGCACATACTGCACCCATTCCTCGGCCTGCGTGCCATACATGGTGTGGAACAAATCCGGCGTCAGCATCGCGTCTTTGGCGAGGTAAACCCGCCCGCCATGGTCTGAAATCCACCGGTCCAGCTGCGGCAGCACATTGCGCACCCGCCGCGTATTGGGGAAATCCAGCGCAATGCTGTAGCCCCGCACCGGGAAGGTGAGGGGGCCCTTGCCGTCGCGGTGGTACTTGATTACCGCCAGATAGGAAAATAATTTTTTCTTCTGGATGGCGTTCAAAAACGTCCGCATCTGCGTCACCACATCATGCGTTTCGGGGAACAGCGCCTGGTACTGGAAAAACCCCTGCCGCCCATACAGCCTGTACCAGTGCCCCAGCTTGTCCAGCGGGTGGAAAAACGTGTTGAAGTCGATGATCTCCGCCTGCCGCCACGCAGAGTATTTTTTGAAGCGCAGGCGGTTATACACCGCCATCGCGTATTTGTTCAAAATGAACGGCGGCAGGTTGCACGGAATATTGATCTTCGGCTCGTCCAGCGTGAATTTCTCGAGTGCCGCGCCGCCATCTTCCAGCTTGATATGGTTGGCCGCCTCGAAAATCCCCCGGCCAATATCGTCGCCCTTGGCCATATGGTCGATCCAGCCCACCATATAATCGGCAGTCTCTTTATAATTCTCAAACGCCGCCACCATGTCCTCCAGTGACTCCACCCGGTAGGTCGTGGCTGCTAAACTCGCCGAGCGTATCGGTTTCAGCTTCAGCGTAATGCTCTCGATAATCCCGGTCATGCCCATGCCGCCCGCCGTGGCCCAAAACAAATTCGCATGCCGCTGCGGCGAGCATTCCACCGCCTCGCCCGTGGGCAGCACCAGCCGCACGGAAAGCACATGCTCGGCAAAATCCCCCGCCCGGTAATGGTTTTTTCCGTGCACGTTGCAAGCCAAGGCCCCGCCGAGGCTCACATGCCGCGTGCCGGGAATGTTATACGGAAACCACCCCTTGGGAATGGTGATCGCCATCAGCTCCGCAAGGCTCACCCCGGCTTGCGCGCGGATAATCCCCTGCGTGGTGTCGAACTCC
>JANYCJ010000109.1 GCA_025360345.1 Alphaproteobacteria bacterium
GCCCAGTGGAAAGAAATGATGGACGATCCCAAAAACAAGATCGCCCGCCCCCGCCAGCTTTTCACCGGCTCCGAGCCGCGTGAATTCCTGCCCCTGGCCAAGCGCTAACCGCCAACACGCTCAGTGCCGCCGCGCCTGCGGCGGCACCAGCGCCTTCCCGCCCACAGCAGCCCCGCAATCGCGGCGCACACCGCCGTAATCGGCAACCACAAAAAAACCAGCCCATGGCTTGCCGCCGCATTCAGCAGCGTAATGGCAAAACACAAAACCGTTCCCACCGCAAACACCCAGAAACAAATCCCACATCCCCGACACAAAATTTTTGCCACCATTCCCACCTGCCTAAATATGCTGCCTATTTTATAAGCACGCCCCTGTAAAATGCCTAAATTATAATCACAAATCATTCGCCAAAAACCCCGGAAACCCACAGTTTTCCTAGGGTTTCCTACTTGGCACGCTTCTTGATATATACTTATACGTTTCGGCGTAACTGGTTGTTACGTCATTGTAAACGTCCTGCGACTTCTTGGGGCCGGTAGCTTAGTCTACTGGCCCTTTTTTTATCGCTCCATTTTGCGTTCGCGAACTATTTTTTCCCGCTCTTCCGGAAGCTTTCATCCCCCAATACTTTCTCTAATCATATGCGCGCAAGCGGGCATGCACTCCGGAAATTCACCATTTCACAGCGCGGCTTTGTCTGGTTCTTCGCAACCCTCAACACTTCTTTAAGTGTGCCTGACACCTCGGCCATCCGCTACCGTCCCTGCTCCTTGGGCCTCATCTCATCTTTCAGAATTCTGCGCTCCTCTTTCAGCAGCTCGCTGAAATTGGTCGTATCGTCATGCTTGGCCATCGCCCGCGTATACAGCTCCTTTAACTGGTCGGGATAGAGCCCATCCTCGCGCACCGCCTCCACCGTCTGGCTCACCCGGCGGTGGTCGGGCCGTCCCGTAGTGTGGGCCACGCGGTCTGCCATGGAGCGTGGCCCGCGCATCACCTGCTCCACCGTCTCAAGCGCTTCCGCGTCCACCACATGCCGTGGCCGCTTGCGCCGCTCGAAATCCTCCTGCAGCGGCCTGTTGCGGTCATCCATCCACAGGAATAAATGCTCCCCCCGTGAAATCACCGGCAGGTTTTTATTAATTACCTTCAGCGCTCCCGGGTCAATCACCACCGGCACCGACTGCCCGCCAACATCCATCAGCCCCACATTGCCCTTCACCCCCAGGTCGAGGACTTCCAGGTTAGAAAGCCGCAAGGCCTCCTTCAGCCTTCGCAAATGGTTTGGCGTCACCCCTTCGGTGCGCACCTTGGGCAGCACTTCCACCCGTATCGCGTGGCCTTGAAAGCGGATATGCTCCGTACAGATCGGCTGTAATATCGCCGGGTGTATCGGCCGTTCCAGCGTGTAGTCATCGTTTTCAGGGCCAATGCGCACCACCTGGTCGCGCGTGGTGTGCATCGCCATCGCCACTGTCCCCGCGCCGATAAATTCGAACCGCCGGAACCCCATATCCGCAAGCTTCTGCTGCACATGGGCCAGCAGCTCCCGGTTTTCCACCAGCATGTAAGCAATATCGCCGATGATAGGCGTCGCCCCCGCATGAGCATCCACCACATGCGACAAATCTCCCCGTATCACTGGCTTTGGAAGCGCTTCCTTCATCGTCTCATTTCATCTTTCATGAGGTTGCGCTCGTTCTTCAGCGCCTCGCTGAAGCTTGGGCCGTCCTTCACGTCCACCCATTTCTCCGCCGCGCGTTTATAAAGCTCCCCCACCTGCTCGGGATACATTCCGTCGGTGCGTATCGCCTCCACTGTCTGGCTTTCTGGCCGCCCGTCCACCGCAATGGAATGCAGCAGGCTCTCCGCCCGGTCGCGCCACGGCCTTGGTCCCCGCAGCGCCTTATCCGCCCTCGCAAGTGCCCGGTCGGTAACAAGCCCCGAAGCCGCCCCGCGGCTATCCTTGCAAGACTGTAGCCACGCGCCGCTGTCGTCCAGCCACGGCTTCCAGTGCGTATCGTTATCCCGTTTTTTCCAGTCCGTGGGCACAAGGCAGCCCGGGTCCACCAAAACTGGCACAATTTTTCCCTTCACCTCGATCAGCCCCACATTGCCCGGCTTGTCAATATCCCCCACATGCCAGCCGGAGGCCAGCAGCGCATCCGCCAGACTGCCCCTTTGTTCCTGCGTCACCCCCTCGGTGCGCACCCGCGGCAACACTTCCACCCGCACCCGCGCCTGCCCGCTTTTAATGACATGTGTGGCAATCGGCTGCAAAATTCCCGGCAGCAAGGGCCGCTCCTTTCGCTGGTCATCGCCATCGAAGGAAATCCGCAAAATCTGGTCTTCGGTGGTGTGCAGCGCCACCGCGTTCACCCCCCTGCCCACATAATCGAAATGCCGGAACCCCATCTGGCCCAGCTTTTTTTCAACCTCCGCCAGCACGCGGGGCTCCTCTTCGAAAATACTCACCGTGCCGCATCGCCTCGGCCAGTTAGTATCAATGCACTTGGCCATCACCTCCGAGAACCTGCCTGAAGTGCCCTGCACCTTGTCCAGCTTGGCCTGCATCTCCTGAATCACCCACTCCTGCAGCGGCTTGCCGCGCGTGTCCAGCCACTCCTGCCAGTGCTCCGGCTTGGCTGTCACCGGCAGCCGTTTATCACATTGCCTGAGCAGCCCCACATCAATCAGCACCGGCACTTCCTTGCCCCCCACATCCATCAGGCCCACATTGCCAACGGTGGCAAGGTCGTTCACCTGCAGGTTGGAAGCCTCAAAAGCCTTATAAAGCTTCCGCCTGTGCTCATCGGTCACCTCCTTGGTGCGTAAGCGCGGCAGCAGCTCAATGCGGATATCGCGTGCCGGTTCTGCATCTGGGGGCGCTGGCTCTGCCTTCACAAACCGGGTCTCCAGTGCTTTCAGCACCCCCGGGCTGTCGATGCGGTCATTGGTCAGGATCGGCTCCTCCGCCTGAATCCGTATCACATGGTTGTCTCCCGTCACCATCGCCATGGCCCATGTCCCCGCATCGAGGAACTCCATGTGCCGGTAGCCCATCTTCTCCAGTTCTTTTTGCACCCGCCCCATCAGCTTGTGGTCTTTGAACACATCAAGCATATCACAGCGTATATCGCGCGTGCGCGTCTTCTGGCGCTCCTGCCAGCCCTCCATGATATGGGCCAAATCGCCGGTTATTGGTTTATCATCAGGTATTTCAGCCAAGTAAAAATCCTTAAACGGTGACCCTTTCATTATATACGATTTATGTTTCAAATCCATGACACCCCGTATATAACTGGAATTCAACACAAAAAAGCTCCAATGTCCGACGAGTCAAACGAAAAAGACTTAGAAGAAAAGATGAAGGTGTATAACTTCGAAGCCCTTAAAGGCAGCATCGAAGTGCACCCTGTGTTCCGTGGCGCGGTCAAAACCTTCCGCAAGCTCGCCAGCACCAACCCCAAAACCTTCAAAGAGCTAAACGAAACCTATCAGGAACAGGCCGACGAAAAGCGCGAGGACTTAGGCGTGCTCAACATGACCCCCGAGCAACTGCTAGACAGCATCATACAGGACATAAACCGCCTCCCCCGTGAAAAACGCAAAAAATACCTCGATGAACTGGCCAGCATCCACGAGCGCAAGCGCGCCATCGAGGCGGCCATGCTCACCGCCATCCAGCAGCGCGAATTCGCCGCCCCTCCCCCCGGCAGCGCGAAATCGCTGGTGGATTCCGGCCAATTATCCGATAAAGACATCAAGGAAGTGACCCAGGAACTCAAAGATTCGCAGACCAAACTCCGCCGCCGTGTCTCCGAAGGCTGGGAAAAAGTCGTCGAAGCCACCAAAACCATCGAACCGAAACGAACCCTGCAATGAGCAATTTCATCCAGAAGATCATGGACCAGAGCGAGGTGGTCATCCAGCTCGTTTGCGCCACCAACTCCGACCACCAGCCCTTCTGGGCCTACATCATGATGCGCGCCGACCGCTGGCGCGCCCTCGAAGCCCGCTTAAGCGAGATGAACATTGATTTCGCAAAAGAAGGCACCATATTAGCCTCAGGCCTCGGCAAAGAACCCGACGATGTAACCCGGGCCTCGATGGAACTCATCATCCAGAAACTCGAAGCCGAAGAAGGCAAGGCATAAATGCGCATCGTATCATGGAACATCAACTCGGTCAGGATCCGCATCCCCCTGCTTAAAAAGCTGGTGGAAGAACAAAACCCCGACATCATCTGCCTTCAGGAAACCAAGGTCGAAGACGCCTCCTTCCCCCATGCTGACTTAACCGCGCTGGGCTACCCCCATGTCTATTTCAGCGGCCAGAAGGGCTATAACGGCATGGCCATCCTCTCCAGAATCCCGCTGGAAAACCCCACCCCCATGGGTATGGCAAAATCCGAAGACAAGCGCCACTTGGGCGTGCTCCTCCCCGGCGGCGTGGCCCTCCATAATTTCTACGTCCCCGCCGGCGGCGACATCCCCGACCCCGCGCAAAACCCCGCCTTCGATTTCAAGCTCCGCTTCGTCGAGCACATGACCGAATGGGCAAGCGCCCCCGCCCAGAAAAATGGCAAAATGATTATCGTCGGCGACTTCAACATCGCCCCCGGCGAGCATGATGTCTGGTCGCACAAGCAACTCCTGAAAATCGTAAGCCACACCCCCGCCGAAGTAGATCGCTTAAACACCTTGCAAAAAACCCTGAACTGGACGGATGTAGCCCGCAAATTCGTCCCTCACGAAGAAAAATCCTACAGCTGGTGGAGCTACCGCAACAAAGACTGGAAAGCCTCCAACCGTGGCCGCAGGCTGGACCACATCTGGACCACCCCCAACCTCGCCCCCGCCATCAGGGGCTACAGCGTCCACACCCACGCCCGCGACTGGGATTCCCCGTCAGACCACGTCCCCATCCTCATGGACATCGCCCTCTAAAGGAGCCACATGGAAACCCCCGACATCCTCAAAAAAATCACCTTCGACGAACGCGGCCTCGTCCCCGTCATCGCGCAGGAACTCAGCACCGGCCAGGTGCTGATGATGGCCTACATGAACGCCGAATCCATCACCGAAACCCTCGCCACCGGCCGCGTCTGCTACTGGTCTCGCTCCCGCCGGTCCCTGTGGCGCAAAGGCGAAACCTCCGGCCATTTCCAATACCTTAAAGAATTTTATGTGGATTGCGACGGCGACACCCTTCTCATCAAGGTAGACCAGACCGGCCCCGCCTGCCACACGGGCGAAAAAACCTGCTTTTTCACCAAGATACGCTGAAAACGCCGCCTGTCATTAAACATTCACACGTAATAAAGCCCTTTTATGCTATAGTGAACCTAGGATAAAACTTAGGAATCAGTACACTGAACCATGTCTGAAAACGCAAAACCCCAAGCCTCAGACGGAAGCGCCATCAGCACCCCCGGTGGCATGGACGGCGACAACACGACGGGCGCCCCTAAAAAAACCAAATCCAATCAGGACACCGACAAATCCTCCGACATCGCAGGCCAGATCGCCGCGGCCATCGCCAGCAAAGATTTTAAAGCCGCCCTCGCCCTCGGTAAAAAATCTCCCGAAGGCATCCCCGCCGAGCTTATGACGCAGGCCCAGCAGGGCTTTGAAGCGCAGCAGGGTCTCGCCGCCGCCACGCAAAACAATGGCTCAGCCGCCCCCACTCCCGAAGGCCAGCAGCCCCAGCTCCTGCAGCAAAAAGAAATCGCCCCGCCCCCCACCGTGGAGCAGCGCCCCAAGCTAAACACCACCGAACTCGAACAGGAAGCCGTCAGGAATAACCCGCAGATCATTGAAGTGGGCTTAAAATCCGGCGCCGCTTATGCCGTCATGGCCGAAGGCGCAGCCCTGATGAAAGTATCTGGCAAAGGGGCTTCCATGGCAGACGCCGGCAAAGGCATTGGCGCCATCGCCGCAGACCTCGCCACCGAAGTGGGCACCGAGCTGGGCAAGCTGGTAAAGCAGGGGTCCTTCGGTGTGCTCTGGAATGGCGCGGCAGAAAAACTCTCCACCTCCAGCAGCAATGTCGTAGACCTCGGCGGCACCGGCAAGTTCGACGCGGCTGGCGCTCTGCCCCCGCCCACCATGGCGCTGGCGGACACCAATGTCATCGCCGCCAATAAAGACGGCCCCGCCGTCATGGGCGCTTAAGGCGCGCTACTGTCCCTTCTTGAATCCGCCCAGCAACCCTTTCAGGTTCTTGATCGCATCCTTCGGCTGCTTGATCTGCTCTTTCAGGTCTTTCCCGGAATTTTTGATCGCGTCCTTGAACTTCGTGGGGTCTGAAAGCGCATCCTGGATCACCCCCTGCACGTCCGGCTGGAAGCTGGGGCTGTCAAGGCTGCCGCTGATAAGCACCGGCACTTCCACCCCCGCCCGCTCCACTGTCTTGCCTGTGGTTGCGTCCTTAGAACTGCTATAGGTCTGCGGCGAGAGGCGATAGTTGATGGTATAAGCCGGTAAATTCACATTCCCCTGCCCGTTCACCCGCGCACCCTGCATCGCAATCAGCAAATCGTTATTGGTCAGCACACCGTTGGCAATCACGAAACTGCCCCCCATCGCCGAGAAATCCGTGCTCTGGCTCTGGCTGTTCGCACCTGCAAAGGCGCTGCTCACATTGCGCACCATGTCCAGCAGGTTCACCCGCTGGATTTTCCCGTCCATCACGTTGAACTTCCCGCTGCCCGCCAGCGAGGAAATAATATCCGCTTGGCTCTTCCCGTGCCCGTTGGCCGCAAACGTAATATCCGCCTTGCCGCTAAGCCGGTTCATGTCCGCCGCATCCGTAAGCAGCGGCTCCAGCGCAATGCCTTTCAGCATGCCGGTCAGCGCGTAAGACGCAGGCTGCGCCGCCCCGTTCACCGTCATCGCCAGCGTGCCCTTGCCGTCATACAGCGTGGCGTCCACCACTTCCGCATTCAGCGTGCCCTGCGCCATCGTCGCCTTCAGCGCCGTCGCGCCGATCTTGAATTGCCGGAAAAGAATCCCCTCCGTCTGCACCGCCGCGTCAAGGTCCACCGCCTTCAACCCCGAAAGGTCAATCGCATCGGTGCTCCAGTGCCCGCCCGCCGCTTCCGCGTCGGCAATCACGCTCGGCATCAGGCTCGCCTTCTTCGCCGCCTCAAGGAACGGGTTCACATCCAGCACCCCGGTCTTCACCTTCAGCCCGATCTTGGGTGTCGCGCCCGCAAAATTCAGTTTCGCATCCCCCGTCGCCTTGATTCCGTCCAGCGCCAGCACCACGTTGGTCAGGTCACACGCCTTGCCACCGCAGATCACATCCGCGCTGGTGTCCAGCGCCAGTAATGCGGGCGTTGCAATCGGTGCGCCCTTCGGGTTCAGCCATGCCGCGAGGCTCTTCAGCGAGCTGGATTTCACCGCCGCCTTCGCCGTCACATTCTGTCCTTCCAGCGTGCCCTTCGCATCCACCGACACCACGTCGCTGGCAATGTTGGCCACAAACTTGCTGGCCTTGCCCGCGCTAAGCGTGCCCAGCGAATCGAGGTTCAGCACCACCTTCACCTGCTTGCCCTGCCACAGCGCATCGGCTGCCACATCCAGCGGCGAGGTCATGTTGCGCAGCTTCACCTTCGCGTTCAGCTTCTCCACCTTCTGCACCGCGCCTTTGCCGTCGGTGTAAAACAATGCGCCATTGCTGATCTCAATATCCCCCAGCGTCAGGTTGGAAGGCGCGAAACCGCTCCCCTTCTTCGCTTCGGCCTCTGGTTTTTTCGCAAGCCCCTTTTCCACTTCCGCAGGTGTAAAATCCCAGTTCCGCTTGCCGTCTTTGTTCACTTCCAGCCGTATCACCGGGTCTTTCAGCATAAAGCTGTTCACCTGGATGTCCTTGTGCAGCAGCGGCAGCAGCGCCACATCCACCTGCAGCGCCCCCACGCTCACAAACGCATCTTTCCCAAATCCGTCCGGGTTCGAAAGGCTCACCTGCTCTGCCTCCACCCCGATAAACGGGAATACTTTCAGCGCCAGCTTACCGCCAATCGTGAGCTTGCGCCCCGTGGCCGCCTCCACCCGCTGCGTCAGCTGCGCCTTGATCGTCTCCGGCGAGATCATGCCCGGCACAATCACAATCGCCGCGCCCAAAAGCACCACCAGTAAAACCAGCACCATCGCAAGCTTCTTCATAAACTCTCCTCCCTCATGCCCGCAAAGGCGGGAATCCATTCACTATGTTTCTTAAACCCACACGCCACTACAGCGGGTGCATCAGCATATGGTCGGCCAGCACCGCCGCCATCATCGCCTCGCCCACCGGCACAGCGCGGATACCCACGCAAGGATCATGCCGCCCCTTCGTCACAATCGTCGTGTTCTTCCCGTGAATGTCAATCGTCTCCACCGGCGTAAGAATTGAGCTGGTCGGCTTCACCACAAACCGCACCACCACCGGCTGCCCGGTAGAAATCCCCCCGAGAATGCCGCCCGCATGGTTGCTCAGGAACTGCGTCTTGCCGCCCTTCGTGCGCATCTTGTCGGCATTATCCTCACCGCGAAGCGCCGCCGCCGCAAACCCATCGCCGATCTCCACGCCCTTCACCGCGTTAATGCTCATCATTGCGCCCGCAAGGTCTGCGTCCAGCTTTTTGTAAATCGGCGCGCCCAGCCCCACCGGAACGCCCTCCGCCACCACCTCGATCACCGCGCCGATGGAAGAGCCGGACTTGCGTATCGCATCCAGCTGCTTCGCCCAGCGCGCCGCCGCATCCGCATCCGGGCACCAGAACGGGTTCTTCCCAATCTGCTTCGCATCGTATTTCTTAGGGTCAATCGCATCATCGCCCATCTGCACCATCGCCCCGCGGATCTTCACGGTCTTGCCCAGCACCTTGCGCGCAATCGCACCGGCCGCCACCCGCATCGCCGTTTCCCGCGCCGAGCTGCGCCCGCCGCCCCGGTAATCGCGTATCCCGTATTTTTCCCAATACGTATAATCCGCATGTCCCGGCCTGAACTTGTCTTTAATATCGCCATAGTCCTTGGACTTCTGGTCTTCATTGTAAATAATCAGCGAAATCGGCGTCCCCGTCGTCTTCCCCTCGAACACGCCGGAAAGAATCTTCACCGTGTCCGTTTCTTTGCGCTGCGTGGTATATTTAGACTGCGCAGGCTTGCGCGCATCCAGATACGGCTGGATATCCGCCTCGGAAAGCGGAATCAGCGAAGGCACACCATCCACCACACACCCGATTGCCTCACCGTGGCTTTCGCCCCACGTGGTAAACCGGAACATGTGCCCGAATGTGTTAAAGCTCATGCGGAAAGTGCCTCGTGCTTAGTGTTTCGTGAAGAAGGGGTTTTGCTATGTATAGAGCGGGATAATGCCATTAGCATAGGACTAATATCAGAAATTTTTTCCAGTAAGGAAACTCGCATCTCCTCTTCCAGATATTTTCTTTGCGCGGCAATCAATATCTGGGTTTCAAGCTCAGCAAGCGACCCTCTGGCAATAGCCAGGAAATGCGCGAACTCCTTACTTCCCCGCACACTGCCCTCGGCAATGTTGGACGGCACCGAAACGGCGGCCCGCCTCATCTGGTTTGCCAAACCATACCATTCGCGTTTGGGAAATAATTCCGTAGCAGAATAAATATCATCGGCCAACTGCAAGGACTTCGCCCACACGCGTAAATCTTTATAGCTAGTGATAACATCAGCCATTGCTCAACACCTCTTCACAAGGCACGAAGCACAAGGCACGATGCACGCCTCAAACCGTGCTGATATCGGGCGCATCCACCCGCTTCATGCCCACAATATGGTAGCCGGAATCCACGTGCAGCACTTCGCCCGTCGTGCCTGCGCCCAGCTCGGAAAGCAGGTACACGCCCGCGCCGCCCACATCTTCAATCGTGGTATTGCGCCCCAGCGGCGAGTTATACTCGTTCCACTTCAAGATATACCGGAAATCACCAATCCCCGAAGCCGCCAGCGTCTTCACCGGCCCTGCGGAAATCGCATTCACCCGGATCTTATTCGGCCCAAGGTCAGCAGCCAGATAGCGCACGCTGGCCTCCAGCGCGGCCTTCGCCACGCCCATCACGTTATAATGCGGCACAACGGCTTCCGCACCGAGATAGGAAAGCGTAACCAGGCTTCCCCCATCCGCCATCATCGAAGCTGCCCGCTTGGCAAGCGCCGTGAACGAATAGCACGAAATATTCATCGTCTGCTGGAAGTTCTCGAATGTGGTGTCCACATACTTGCCCTTCAGCTCATTCTTGTCCGAATAGGCGATGGCATGAACCAGGAAATCAAGCTTACCCCATTTCTGCTGCAACACCTCGAACACCTTGTCCATGCTCGCCATATCCGTAACATCGCACGGCAGGATAATGCTGGAGCCGATAGAATCCGCCAGCGGCCTGACGCGCTTTTCCAGCGCCTCGCCCTGATAGGTGAATGCCAGCTCCGCGCCCTGCGCCGCCACATATTTGGAAATACCCCAGGCGAGCGACTTATCATTGGCCACGCCCATGATAAGTCCTTTTTTGCCCGCCATCAGCGTACCAGTAGGCACGCTGACCTCTTTTTCATTAGCAACACTCATTACAGACTGCGTGCCTTACTCAACGATTTTCCAGCTGCCGTCCGGCTGGCGGCAAGCTTTGCCATAGCCGTTCTGGCGCTGCCCGCCGACCACGATGGTCTGGTTATATTCGCGGCAATAAGCGCCTGACTGGTCCTGGTAGTAGTTAGATGGCGTGATCGAGCCGGAATTGCCGGACTGCGCATTGCGCCATGGCAGGGTCTGCCCCGGCTGCGCGGTTTCCAGCGCTTTCTGCGAAGTGGCGTTATACGCCGCTAAGTCTGCGTTATCCAGCGATTTGCCGATGGAGTTGCCAAGGATGCCACCCAGCAATGCGCCGCCGATGGTTGCAGCCGTGCGGCCATTCCCGCGGCCAAACGCGCTACCGGCGATACCGCCGCCGATGGCGCCCACGCCCGTGCCGATGTCCTGCTTATTGATGCCGCCACCGTTCATGATGCCCGTGCCGGGCGCGCCGCCCTGCTGGCAGCCTGAAAGAAGCGAGGCAAGAACCATCATGCTAACAAATTTAGAATTTTTCATTGTCTTCATCCTTTTGCTATGCGCCCTCACCGGGCCGCATAAGATTAAAACCTGCGCCTGCCATCAGGGGTGATGGCCTATATGCTGTCGCCATATATTTCACAAACATACGCCAGTTGCAACTACCAAGACATGTACATGTAATTACAAATGCGTAATTTTTCCATGCGGATTGCCCAAAATACCCGTAGCCCCAAGCTGGGCCTGTGCTACAGTGCCCTTTTTGCCCTGAAAAAGAGCCCGTCCCATGCAAGGTAAAGTCTGGCTGGTCGGCGCCGGCCCCGGCGACCCCGACCTCCTCACCGTCAAGGCCGTAAAAGCCATAGGGCAGGCCGAAGCCGTGGTCTACGACCGCCTCGTCTCCGACGCCATCATGCAGCTCGTGCCCAAAACCGCCGCCCTCCATTTCGCGGGCAAGTCCTGCAAGCGCAAGGCCATGACGCAGGAAGAAATCCAGTCCCTCCTCGTCGCCCTTGCCAAACAGGGCCTGCGCGTCGTGCGCCTGAAAGGCGGCGACCCCCTCTTCTTTGGCCGTGGCGGCGAAGAAGCCTTGGAACTCGTGCAAAACCGCATCCCCTTTGAAATCATTCCCGGCATCACCTCCGCCCAGGGCTGCGGCGCGTATGCCGGCATCCCCCTCACCCACCGGGGTCTGGCCACCGGCGTGCGCTTCCTCACCGGCCACCGCACCGCCGAAGAGGGCGCTGAAAGCCCGCTGGAGCTGAACTGGGCCAGCCTCGCCGACCCCGAAACCACACTCGTTATTTACATGGGCCTCGCCAATCTCGGCATCATCGCCCGCGAGCTGATCGCCCATGGTATGCCCGCAAACCTCCCCGCCGCCGCCATTTCCCATGGCACCACCCCCCTCCAGCGCGTCATCCTGTCAGATTTAACCGCCCTCGAAGCGCAGGTAAAACAAGCCGGATTAGAGTCCCCCGTGCTGGTCATAATCGGCAAAGTGGCCGCCCTTGCCGCCCCCCTCCGCTGGTTCACCCCCCAACCCGTTGATTCACCGTCCGATTACACCGACATCTTCACACAAATGTCACACACCCCGCGTTGAAGCCCTGCTATAAACGGGTTAATATATAAACGTAACCCAAGCGCAGAGCCTTTATGCCCCAGATGCTTTCACAAACCGAAATTACCTCCGCCCAGAACACGGCGCGTGAAATGGTGCGTGCATTCAACGCAGGCCCGCAGCTGGCGGAATTCGGCCAGAATGCCCGCGGTGATGGTAAAAGCTGGGTTGCCGCAACCGGGCGCGGCAGCAATAGCCCGCAACAGACCGTCTGATCCCACCCCGCCCAAAGCCCAAAATCCTAATGCCGCCTCAGGCCTGAAGGTTGCCGGATATTGGCCGGAACCCCGAAGTTGTTCTCAACCATATCCACCCTGAAATCATAATTATCCCGCCCTTCGATCACCTTCACGTCCCCGGGCAGTTTCCTGCTGCGGAT
>JANYCJ010000131.1 GCA_025360345.1 Alphaproteobacteria bacterium
CAAACCGATGCCTATCCTTTTTCCGTTCCCGGCCTCCTGGGCCTCAAATCCGCCCCCCTCGCCATGCTCCGCCCCAATCCCGCCTGCGGTCAGGCACTCATCTTTTCGCCTTACATGGTGCATGGCGGCGCATCGAACCGCAATCCCCACACCACCCGCGCATCGCTCGAAATCCGCTTCTGGGAAAAACACTGATGCAGCCTAACACCCCCACCCGCAACTACGCCCTCGCTTACGGCTTCCTGCTCACCCTCGTCACCGCCATTTTCTCCGGCTACCTCTTCTGGCATCAGGTATACGCCACCGCCGGCGGGGCTTATGTCTCAGACATGCGCGCCTACGTAGACCAGATCGCCCTGATCGAGCAGGGCAAGCTCCAGCGCCCGCATATGGGCCTGCATTACAGCGTCATCCTCATCAAAGCTCTTTTGCATGTAGACATTGAGCAAGGCCTCGTTATCACCCTCACCGTCTACGCAGCCCTTCAGGCCGCCCTCATCTTCGCATGGCTACACGCCGCCCTCCACCGCACCTACACGCCGCTATTCATCCTCCTCGCTGCCCTCGCCCTCATGCTCGTCACCCCGCTATACCTCCCGGCGTTTGACAGCTCCATCCTCCGTGGCCCCGGCCACCCCCATGCCTGGCACAACCAGACCATGGTTGCCTCCATTCCCTTCGCCATCGTCGCCTTCCTCGGCTGGTACGCCCTTCTCGAGCAGCGCAAAAATATAAAATTCTGCGCAAGCCTCGCCCTCATCACCGCTATCGACGCCTTCATCAAACCCAATTTCGCCCTGAGCCTCCTGCCCGCCGTAGGCCTTTATGTGCTCGTGTACAAAAAACACGCGCCACGCCAGCTCGTCACGCTGGCGCTCACCGCGCTGCCCACCTTGCTGCTCTTCCTCTGGCAATACACTGTCCTCTTCGTCGAAAACCCGCTGGATACCGTGCACCAGCTTCTGTTCGATCCCATGGGCGTCTGGTCGGTGCACAGCCCCTGCCCACTGGTATCGATCCTGCTGGGCTGCGCCTTCCCCATGGCGTTCCTCGCCACCTGCCGCCACCATCTCAGCCGCCTTAGCTGGCTCGCATGGATGAACTGGCTGGCCGCCACCGTCTTCGGTGCCCTTTTCGCAGAAACCCCGCGCTATCATGATGGAAACCTCATGCGCGGCTATTACATGGCCATGCTGTTCATCTTCATCACCACCACCATAGACTTCATGAAAGCAGCGCAAACCATTCCCGCCCCTCCGGGCAAAACGGCCTTCACCCGCTTGCATCTCTGCTGGCTGCTGCTAATCACCCACGCCGTCATCGGCTTTTATTACTACGGCTGGATACTGGCCGGAAATCACTACTACTGATCGCGCTCCACCACCACCTCCCACCCGCCCACGAACCGCCACAGCAGCGGCAGTTCGCGCAGCAGCGGCAGCCGCACCTGCACATGCGCGGGCAGTTTCATCAGCCCCGCTGCCAGCGCGTGCAGCGGCATCGCCGCGAAGGGATATTTAACGATGGAAGGCTGTGAAAGCCTGAGCCTCACCCCCCTATCCTCGTCACACCACTTCCGCCAGAATCCCGGCCCAAGGTCATGCACATGCATGGGAAACTGTAAATCATAATCGCTGAAAACCCGCTTCATCGGCATGGCATAAGGCGCCCTCGCATACATCCGCGCCCCCGGCCGCATCACCCGCACCACCTGCCGCAGCGCATCGTGCAGATCCGGAATATGCTCCAGCACCCCTGATGCCACCACCATATCCTGCGAAGCCCCGCCCACCTCTTCCAGCTGCGCTTTCACCACACCGACCTGCTCGGATGCAGGCTCCGCCGGGGCAGAAAAATCCACCAGCGTCACGCACGCCCTTTCAATCACGCCCTCGTCAATCAGCCGCTGCGCGATATGCAGCGCCATGCGCCCGTCGCCGCCCCCAAAATCCAGTATCCGGCATTCGCCAACTACATGATACGGCAACGCCCCCACCCGCTGCATCCGCCGGTAAAACCGTTCATATTGCTGAAACGAAACCCGCACCCCGCCATCAGCGAAATAATCGCGGTAATAGCTTTCAAGAAACGCCTCAGTCGGCATCCTCGAGGCGGAACACGCGCTGCAATGCCCGCACGCCGCAAACCACACCTCCGGCCCGTCCTGCACCTTCACCCGTGCCTGTCGCGGGCCAAGCCCGCACACCGGGCAAGCGGCACTTGCCGCCTCCAGCTGGCTTTCTTCCACATGCACGCGCAAATGCCCCTCATCCACGTTCAGGGGCCGCGAAGCACTTGCCACTAAAGCTCGAAATGCGCTAAACATAATCCCACGGTATCGCTATCCCCCTCAGAAACCAACTTCTTTGTTACCATAAACACAGGCGCAACATGGCGTGGCAGAAACTCGGGCATGTCTTCACCGCAAACCATCACGCTACATGGATGCAGGGCTACGCCTCCACCCCCTTTGCCGCTCCGCTGAATAACACCACCATCCGCTGCTATTTCAGCACCCGCGACCCGCAAAACCGCAGCCACATCGCATCGCTGGACATAAACCCGCGCCAGCCCGCAGATATCGCAAACCTGACACCGCAGCCCATTCTTTCCCCGGGCCCGCAAGGAGCATTCGACGACAGCGGTGTCTCCATGATGCAGACCGTCGAACACGCGGGCCGCCGCTACTTATACTACCTCGGCTGGAATCTGGGCGTCACCACCCCGTTCCGAAACAGCGTAGGCCTTGCCATCGCCGATGCAGGCTCAGACTGCTTCACCAAAATCTCCGAAGCCCCTATCCTCGACCGTGGCCACCACGACCCCTTAAGCATCTCCAGCCCCTGGGTGCTCGCCGGAAATGAGGGCTGGAAAATGTGGTACGGCTCCCATACCAGCTGGCAAACCGAACAAAGCGACATGCATTATGTCATCAAGCTCGCCACCTCCCCCGACGGCATACACTGGCACCGCGACGGCCATATCGCGTTGAACACCCTTCCCGGCGAAACCGCCGTGGTTCGCCCCAGCGTCATCCATGAGAACGGGGAATATCACATGTGGTACTCACGCCGTATCGGCAATAAGCAAACCTGCGCCATGGGCTACGCCCACTCCCCCGATGGCCGCCACTGGCAGCGCCGCGACGACGCCGTGAACCTCACCGTAAGGCCCAGCGGCTGGGACAGCGAAATGCTCTGCTACCCTTGCGTGTTCGACCATGCGGGCAGCCGCTATATGCTCTATAATGGCAATGGCTTTGGCCGCACTGGCTTCGGCCTCGCCCTCTGGCAGCCGCAATAGCCGAAGCTAGGCCTTCTTCAAAAAGCAGGTCTTAAGCACCAGCCCTTTCACCTTTTCGGCATTGCACTCAATTTCTTCTTCATTGCCCGTAAGGCGGATATTTTTCACCACCGTGCCGCGCTTCAGCGTCACCGACGTGCCCTTGACCTTCAAATCCTTAATCAGCGTCACGCTGTCGCCGTCTGCCAGCACATTGCCGTTGCTGTCCTTGGTTTCTGTATCCATAAATTTCCCCCTTGGTTAGGTTCCCGGCCCATCATTGCGCCAGATAATCCCGATAAAAAATCCTTTGGCCCTCGGCAATATCATCAGTGACAGTAGCCCCGCCAGTCCCGTCCACACCAGCACCGACACCCAATCCGGCCATGTGGAATCCGGCACCACGTTAAGCAGTATCGGCGCCAGTATATGCCCCACGAGGATAATGGTAAGCCACGCCGGCCCGTCATCGGCGCGGATATGCCCCAGCGCCTCCCCGCATACCGGGCACACCTCTACCTGCTTCAGGTAGCGCGCAAACAAATGCCCCACCCCGCAATGCGGGCAGCGGCCAATCAGTCCGCGCACCATCACCAGCGATAAATCGAGTTTATGGGCATCCGGGTTAGGCATGGCCGCAAACTAATGTATTTGCAGGTTTTGGCCAAGGAATATCGCTTTAGTCCGGCAAATCCACGTTTTTTGCATTTGCCACTGCTCCCAACCCGTGCTTATCCTCCCCCGAACCGTAAAGGAAATGCCATGCCACTACACCGCAGCAACCTCTTCCTCATCTCCCTGCTGGGCGCGCTAAGCGTCATCAGCCCCTTCTCCATTGACATGTACTTGCCCGCCTTCCCGCAGGCCGCAGCCGAGCTGGGCGTCTCCACCTCGGTCATGTCGCTCACACTCTCCAGCTATTTTATCGGCCTCGCCCTCGCCCAGGTTTTTTACGGCCCCCTGCTGGACCGCTACGGCCGCAAAAAACCGCTCTACGCAGGCTTAAGCCTGTTCGTAGCGGCCTCAGTGGGTTGCTTCTTCGCGCCCGGCATCCATGCGCTCATCGCCTTACGCTTTTTGCAGGCATTGGGCGGTTGCGTGGCGCAGGTCGCCTCCATCGCCATGGTGCGGGATTTTTTCCCCGCGGGCCAGACCGCGAAAATTCTTTCCCTGCTGTTCCTGTTTATCGCCGTCTCCCCCATGCTCGCCCCCAGCGTCGGCGGCGCAGTGCTGCTAACTCTAGGGTGGCGTTACATTTTCCTCATCCTAGGCTGCATCGTCGCGGGCATCCTCACCCTAACCTTTTGCTGCCTGCCCGAAGGCCACATGCCCGACACCACTATCTCGCTCAGGCCAAAGCCCATCCTGCGGGAATATCTCGCCATCATCCGCCATCCCCATTTCGCAACCTACGCGCTTTCCGGCGCATTCTCCTTCGCCGGTCTATTCACCTATGTTGCAGGCTCGCCCATCATCTTCATGGAAGGTTTTGGCCTCAGCGCGAAAACCTATAGCGCCATCTTCGCCTGCCTTGCCGTAGGCTTCATCGGCGCCAGCCAGGTCAATGTCGTTTTGCTGAAAAAATATAGCAGCGCCACACTTTTCTCGCGCTTCTTGCTACTGCAGGTCATCACCGGCATCATCTTTATGCTCGGCAGTGCCGCGCATCTGTATGGCCTCGCCGGGACGCTGCTGCTGTTCTTCATGTTCCTGAGCTGCACAGGCATCACCTACCCGAATGCAGCGGCCCTCGCGCTTACCCCGTTCACTAAAAACGCTGGCAGCGCCGCTGCCCTTCTCGGCTTTCTGCAACTGGGCATGGGTTCGGTGATTTCCACTGGCATCAGCCTGTCCACCTCGCATGACAGCTTCCCCATCATCGCCATCCTCGCCATCACCTCAGCCATAGGCCTGATAATTCTCAGTCTCGGCAAAAAGCGCGTGGGTAATGTTCCAGCCGCGGAGTAAGGGCTAAATATCCTTGAGCGACATGGCGCGCAGCATATCGGCCACGCGCTTGCGCAACAGGTGGTCTTTAATGCGCTTGAAAGACTTAAGCACTTCCAGCGTCTCGCGGTCGGTCGCAGCTTTGTATTCGCCGCTGAACTTGGCGTTTTCTTCTGAAAAACCCGCGGGCTCTTCTTCGCGCGCCGCGTCCAGCCCTTCATAAAAATAGGCAACGGGAACCTTCAGGAACTGCGCGAATTCGTATAACCGGATAGCGTTCATCACGTTGGTGCCTTTTTCATATTTCTGCACCTGCTGCGACGCCACGCCAACACCGTTGCCCACTGCCTCCTGGCTCAAACCCAGCATCGTGCGGCGCATACGCAGGCGCTGCCCCACGTGAAGGTTGATCGCCGTACCGTGGCTGGTTGCATCAGTATCTTTCTGCTTAATTGCTTTCATAGTCGTAATGTTAATTTTCCTTTTTTGATTGTACTGGACATCCCGGAACGGGAAATTGTCTCACATCAGGATATTTATAACACCGCAGGGTATAAAGATTCAATGTGTTAAGAATGAGCGTTTACTCATAAGCCCCCATAAAATCTACGTAAATAAACAACTAAAAAGCATATATGTGTTATACATAGCCCAAAAACATCACAACCGCGCAATACGCGCATAAAATGCATATAATAGGTCTTTTATTGTATTTTCAGGTGCATTTAAAAATAATCCGTTTAAATTATTTTCAACCACTGGTTGGAGTTAATCGGGAATGAAGTACCATATTTGGTATGGGGTATTTTTGCTTATAAATACGCTGCTTCTCGCGCCTGCAATGGCCGAAAACAGCGATAAGCCTGCGCCGCCCGGCCTTTTCGAGCGCAGCCTGGCCTATGTTTACGTACACGACCCCAAGTTGCAGGCCCAGCGCGAGGAACTGCGTATCCTTGATGAGCGCGTCTCTCAGGCGAATGCCGGTTTCCGCCCCAGCCTCTCCGCTAACCTTGAAGAAGGCCGCCAGCGCATCAAGCTGGAAAACCAGCGGTGGCAATACGGCGCGGACCGCAATACCGCGCTGGTTGCCACACAGCCTGTTTTCAGCGGCTTTGGCACGCAGGCAGAGCGCAATGCAGCGCGCGAGCGCGTACAGGCGGGCCGTGCCGCCTTGCTCGCCACCGAGCAGGAGGTGCTTTTTTCCGCCATCATCGCATGGATGGAAGTGTGCGAGAAAAAATCCATCTACTTCTTGTCACAGGATAACGTGGCAGCCATGAAAAAGTTCCTCGGCGCAACCACCGAACGCTACCGCGCGGGCGATGGCACCACCACCGACATCTCCCTCGCACAGAGCCGCCTCGCCGAGGCAGAAGCGCGCGCTGCCCTCGCCGAAGCCGACACCCAGGTCGCTATCGCCACCTTCGAACGTGACACCGGTATGCAGCCCATCCATGTCGAGTTTCCTCTCCCGCCTGAACCCCTGCCCACCACGCTGGAAGAAGCCAGCAACAGCGCCCGCGCCAACCCCGATCTCATTCAGGCGCAGCACGCCGAAATCGCCACCGGCCACGACATTGGCAAAGCGGCCTCCTCCCTCTGGCCAAGCGTCTATGTGCGCGGCAGCCTCAGTGAAGAGCGCTCCAGCGTGCTAAATCTCGGCACGCTGCGTGACGATGCCCTCACCGTCAATGTCAGCCTGCCGCTCTATCAGGGCGGCGCCGAGTATTCACGCATCCGGGAGGCCAAAATCGCCCGGGAAAAAAGCCGCTTCAACACCATGGATGGCAAACCCAGCAACACAGCTCCCATAACTGTCCCGATGTGGCACAATCTCACGAAGATTCGTTAAAGTCAGTAAAGCTCAGTGCACTCGCCACACGATGTTCCCCACATCGTCCGCTACTAGCAAATCGCCCGCCCCATCAATCACCACGCCCACCGGGCGGCCCATCGCCTCTTCCTTGCCATTGAGGAAACCGCTCAGCACATCTTCTGGCTCGCCTGCGGGCATCCCATGCGCAAACGGCACGAAAATAACTTTGTACCCACTAAACGGTTTGCGGTTCCACGAGCCATGCTGGCCGATGAATACGCCGTGGTTATAATGTTCCGGCAGGTGGTTGCCTTCGGCAAACGCCAGCCCCAGCGAAGCCGTATGCGCACCCAGCGAGTAATCCGGAACCAGCGCCTTGGACACCAGGTCCGGCCGCTGCGGCTTCACGCGCTGGTCCACATGCTGCCCAAAATAACTATAGGGCCAGCCGTAAAAACCGCCATCTTTCACCGACGTCATGTAATCCGGCACAAGGTCGTTGCCCAGCTCGTCGCGCTCGTTCACCGCAGTCCATAGCGCATGGCTTTCCGGCTCCCATCCAAGCCCCGCAGCATTGCGAAGCCCTGTGGCAAACACGCGCTTATTCCCGGTCTTTACATCCACCTCATAGATCAGCGCGCGGTCTGCCTCTACTTCCATGCCATTGTCGCCCACATTGCTGTTGGAGCCTACCGTTGCGTAAAGCTTGGAGCCATCCGGGCTCGCGATGATATTTTTTGTCCAGTGGTGGTTGATCGGCCCGGCGGGAAGGTCGGTCAGCTTCGTCCCCGCAGCCGTGATTTGCGTCTGCCCCTTTTCATAGGGAAACGCGAGGATCGCATCTGTGTCAGCCACATACAGCGTATCGCCGATCAGCGCCATGCCGAAAGGCGAATTCAGGTTTTCAAGGAAAGGCGTTTTCAGGTCCACCACGCCGTCACCATCTTCGTCGCGCAGCAGGCTGATCCGGTTAGGGCTTTCCACACCCGCCCCCGCCCGCTTCATCACCACGCCCATCACTGCGCCTTTCACGCCCTTTCCGTCTTCAGGCTTCGGCGGCGCATTCGTTTCCGCCACCAGCACATCCCCGTTAGGCAACACATACAACCAGCGTGGGTGGTCAAGCCCGCGTGAGAAAGCATTGACCGAAAGGCCCCGCGCCGCAACCGGCATTGCATCTTGCGGCCAGCCCACGGCAGGCGCGATATTCACAGTAGAGATAAGCGACTTTTCCGGCTCCGGCAGCATCGGGTTCGCGCCGTATTTCTGGTTCTCTGGCATGGTGGACGTAACGCCGAAAAATGCGCAAGCCGTAAGCAGTCCGGCAAAGCCGAGACCAACCAGAATCCGTTTACGCATCGAAACATCCTTCATATAAATACGATATGCCGCAAAACGATAGGTGAAGCCACATAAAAAACCGATACGGATTACCAGTCGAACCGCAGCCCCGCATAAACCGCACGCCCCTCCACCGGGTAAAACTGGCTGGTATCGGCCCCGAATGCGTTCGGCACCACCCCGGTCGTGGCCACCTCACGCACATTGCCAAGGTTGCGCCCCTCCACATAGGCCCGCCATCCCCCCGCCCGCCAGCCCGCGCTAAAGCCCAGCAACACGTAACCGGGCGCATTAAGCGTGTTAGCCGTATCCACCGGGTAGGCCTTCGGCACCCATTCCACATTCGGCCCCGCATCCCATCCCGCCAGAGGCGAATATAGCACCTTCCCGTGCAGGTAATGCTCCGGCACCCCCGGAATGATATTATTCCCATACACGGGGTCGCCCGCCAGCCGGAACCGGTTCAGCGTATAGCTCAGCTGCATCGAAGTCCGGTCTCCCCGGTAAAGCGTATCCTTCCCCAGCTCTGCCCCCAGCCCCAGCTCCAGCCCGGAATGCGTGCTGCGCTGCGCGTTCACCGTGGCCGTGCTCCCATCGGCAAACCGGTAATTCAAAAACTCGTTGGACACGAAAGAATGATAGACCGCCACATCCATCTGCACACGGCGCCAATGCCCCCTCGCCCCAACCTCCTCTGTATTCGCCCGCTGCGCCGCCAGCCGTGTTGCTCCCGGAGCATTCCCGCCTGAAAGCTCGTTCAGCGTCGGCGGCTCGAAACTGCCGCTGAAATTGCTGAACACATCCAGCTCCGGCGAAACCGTGTAGCGCAGCCCCACCCTTGGGCTTAAGCCGTAATACTGCCCGTCCCGCCGCAACGGCCCGGGAAATAGTTCGTTGATGTTGCGCTGCGCATACGCCACCTGCACCCCTGCCAGCGCGTGCAGCACCGGCAGCAGCGCAAAATCCATATGCCCGTAAGCCTCCGATGTCAGTGCGCTTTCATCCCTAAACACCACCGGCGCCCCCACAGCCCCGCCACTGTTGCCATACCGGTTTTCCCCGGTATCGCCGTAATACAGGTTGCTTCCCAGCTTCCACTGCGCACGCCCGTGCTCTTGCCCATACTGCATCCGCACGCCCGATTCCCGGTCAATACTAGTGATATATACAGTAGAAGGATTGGAAAGACCCCGGTACTTGGTATAAACCAGCGCCGAGAACCTTTCCCCCTCATCCTCCCACAGCGCCTTGCCCGCCACGCTGCCGATGTCGAGGTTGCGCGAATAATCCCCGCTCACATTAATGGGCCGCGCCTTCTCCGGGTCGGTGGAAATCTCCTTGAGCGTGAGTGCCCCCGGCAGCTGCGCATGGGTATCCGTCAGGTTCACATACAGCCGCGTCAGCCAGTGCGGCGACATCTGCCAGCCTGCATTGCCGGCAGCCCGTGTGCTATGCTGCTGGTTTTGCGCCCGAAACCCCTCCTCGTCAAACTGGCTGATCGCGGCATAGGTGTCCACTGCCCCCTCACGCCCGCCCGCAGAGGCCATCCCGTGCCGCGTCGAAAAACTTCCGCCTTCGGCCCTCAGGCTTCGCGTATTGCCTTCAGCCACCGGCGTGACGAAATCAATCGCGCCCCCCAGCGTGCTTGCGCCTTCTTCCAGCGCATTCGCGCCGCGCAGCACCTCCACCCGCCGGTACAGCCACGGGTCCAGTTCCTGCAGGTCGAAGCTTCCGTCTGCGGTGTTAATCGGTATGCCGTCCTGCATCAGCAGCACTCCCCGCCCCTGGAAGGCCCGCGCCAGCCCTGAGCCGCGCATCGAAAGCCGCGATGCCTCCGCACCGTCGCGCTGCTGCACCATTACCCCCGGCGAATAGTCGAGCATATCCTTGATCGTGGCCGCTTCCCGCTCATCCCAGCGCGCATCGTCCACCAGCTCTGCGCCGCCGGGAATCGCATCCAGCCTCGCCTGTGCCGCCTCATCGCTTTCCGCGCCGCGTATATCAAACGGTTTCGTCACTGTAATGGCAAGCGGCTCCGCTGCCGCCAGGCCCGGGGCCAGCGCCACCAACAGAAAAGAACAAATCCCGGTTTTAGCCACACCCGCCCCCAAAGAAGCATACTTACATCAAACCATCCGTAAAAAAGCCATAAGAACCTGCATTACGGAAATTTTATAACCGGCTCCCACCTCCCCGCAGCTTTTTTATCCCCCATCCCCTAACACTGATATGTCACATCACAACAGGAGAAACCCATGTTCGAATTTTTACTTGGCTACGATAATGAAGCCATCGCCCTCATCGTAAAAGACCATGAAACCGTAAAAGAGCTTTTCGATAAATATGAAAAAGCTGAATCCCGCCGCGAAAAAATCCGCCTTGCAGCCACCACCGTGCAGGAGCTGAATATCCACGCCATTATCGAGGAAGAAATTTTCTACCCCGCTATTCGCGCTCACATTGACCATCCCAAGATGAATGAAGCCGATGAAGAGCATCATGTCGCCCGCATCCTCTGCGCCGAACTTTCCGTAATGGACGGTAGCGAAGACCACTATGATGCCAAATACAAAGTGCTTTCCGAAAACATCCGCCACCACATCAAGGAAGAAGAGCACGAAATCCTCCCAAAGGCAAAAGGCCTCGACCTGGATTTCACCGCTCTCGCTTCCAAAATGCAGGCCCGCAAGGCCCAATTGAAGCGCGATGGCCTCCCCACCTCGCTGGAAGACCGCATGGTCCGCGCCACCCGCAACAACGACACCCCTGCGCGGGAATCGCACCGCACCGCTCCCGCCAAAGCGGTTGCCGACAAAACTAAAACCACCGCTGTATCCAAAGCCCCTGTAAAATCCGCTAGCCGCTCCATGATGGAAGCTAAAGGCAAAACAGCAGGCAAGGTAGTGCCCAAAAAAGCAAAACCCGGCACCTCCAAGAAAACTGCTAAGCCCGCTGCAAAATCCGCGAGCAAGCCGAAGCTGAAAATCGTGTCCCACCGCGCGGCAAGCGCTGCAAAATCGGTGCGCAAGTCCGCGGCCAGCACTAAAAAAACCCGCAACAAGCGCTAATCCCTGGCGCCACTTCTAGTCTCCGGAGGCAATGCAAGACCTGCCCCACCTTGCATTTCTCCGGAGACTTACCCGTAGTAAGCCAGCACCCATGCAATACATTCATTGTGCCTCAGGAACCTGAAGACAAAATTCAATGCAGCCAGATAGCAGATAATATCGTCTTGATAGGTTTATTATAAGGCGGCGCTTTCCTTCAAATTGTTTCTTTACCGCCCTGAAGCGATACTGAAATCACTACATACCGCTACTATTATTCATCAACAAAGGAGAATACCATGTCTGTGAAAGGCAGTTTTGAAGAAGCAGCCGGCTATATCGAAGAAGAAGCCGGCGAACTGGTAGGCAGCTCTAAGATGAAGTCTAAGGGCCGCAAGGAGCGCAACGCCGGCCGCATTAAAAACGGCAAGGCACCAAAGGTCACTCCCGTAGGCAGCGGCAACTAAAAGTCAGCTCTCTGCGAAAAAAAGCTGCTGGGACCATAAATCCCGGCAGCTTTTTTTATAATTATACCCGGCAATCCCATTGACCCTTCCAGTTCCTCCTTTATGGTTTCCTTATGTTGTCCCGCGAGATTTATGCCCTAAACTTACGGAGCACATGAAATACTTTTAAAAAATTACATGCGGAAAAAATCAAATATGCGCACCGGGAAAAGAATCATCATTGCCATGTCAGCCATATCCATACTGATCGGTTGCGAATCACACGCGGATAAGGAAAGGCCTGTTCCTCCCCAGTCGCACGCCATTGCCCCCGACGCCACCACCGCTCTCGGACGCGCCATAATCCCGGAAAGCAAAGCCCATCCCGGCCTTTCTGGCTTCCACCTCATCACCACCGGCACCGAAGGTTTCCATGTGCGTCTGGCTCTCGTGCGCGCCGCAGAAAAAACCCTCGACCTGCAGTATTACGGTATCCATGACGACGCCACCTCGAACCTGATGCTTGAAGCGCTTGTGCGCGCCGCCCAGCGTGGCGTGCGCATCCGCCTGCTGCTTGACAACGGCACCTACGGCGAAGTCGCTAAAACCCTGTCCATCCTCGACGAATTCAAAAATCTGGAAATTCGCGTCTTCAACCCCATGTACACCGCGCATCAAAGCATCGCCACCAAGATGGTCAACACCATCACCGACCTCGACAGCATCGAGCGGCGTATGCATAATAAAGCCATCATCAGCGACAACCAGATGGCCGTGCTCGGTGGCCGCAATCTCGGCGATGAATATTTCGAAGAAAACAAGGATGTCGCATTCAAGGATATTGATATCCTCGCCGCCGGCCCCATCGTGCCTCAAATATCCAATAGCTTTGACAACTACTGGAACAACGACAATACCGTCCCCGTTGACCAGCTGAAAAGCAAAAAAGCCGATGCAGAAGACATCGCCGAAATACGCAAAAAACTGTATGACCACTGGGAAAAGGAAGCCGCCACCACCGATGGTAAAATACTCCTCACCTCCACCATTGGTGAGCAGCTCAAAACCGATAACTACAAGCTATACTGGTGCAAAGCCGAACTGGCCGCCGATTCCCCGACGAAAATAGATCACAGCGCACAAGATACCACCAGCCGACCCTTCGACAAGCTGAAGAAAATGACTGATAAATCCGATAGGGAATTCGTCATCATTTCCCCATATTTTGTGCCCCGCGATGAAGGCATGGAATGGCTGAAGGGTCTTGCCGACAGTGGCGTTAAAGTACGCATCCTCACCAACTCCCTGGCCTCCACCGATGTGGTGGCCGTGCATACCGGCTACCGCCCCAACCGCGAAGAACTGCTTGCCAGCGGCATAGACCTTTATGAAATGAAACCCATCAACGGCAAGTCGTCCAAGCAACGCCTGATCGGCAAGCAAGTGCCCGCCCATGCCAGCCTCCATGCCAAAGTCTATGTGGTAGACCGCAAGGATGTGCTCATCGGCTCATTCAATCTCGATCCCCGCTCAATCGAGCTAAATACCGAGATCACTATCGCCATCCACAGCCCCGAGCTGGCAAAGCAGGTCATCGCAATGTTTGAAGACGTGACCTCCCCTGAAACAAGTTACCAGGTTCTCTTCGCCCCCGATAATAAAGGCCTCGTCTGGAAAACCGCGGAAGATGGCCAGGAACAGTATTACACCAGCGAACCAGCCGCCAGTGTATGGCGCAAGCTGGAAGAAAACGCTTTTTCGCTTCTTCCTATCGAAGATCATCTCTAAACGGGGATGTCCCGGTCTGCTGCAAAGCTGTTTAAACAGAGTAAGGGCCTGAGATGACTAGGGGGAATCACCTTCAGGCCCTTATGAAAAGCACATTACCCGTCCTAACATAAAAATAAAATCAGGACAGCGCACCAAAGATATAAAAAAAGCATAAAGGCGTCCGCAATGAAACGAACGCCTTCATAAATCCTCAGGCCTAACTAGCGCCCAACACTTACGCCAGTGCTTACGCTACCTGTGCCCACGCCAGCACCCGTAGAGCCGCCAACGCCGATATTCGTATTACCTGTAGCCCCCACACCCGCCCCTGCAGTGCCTGCCCCTACGGTAGCGTTAATACCAGAACCAGTGGTGTTATTCACCCCAAGCGCGCTATTATTCGTCGTGTTGGTATAAAGCCCGTTATTGTTAAAACTGCTGTTAACATCGCTGGTGCTCCCCACACCTGGGTTCACATGCGCCCCGTTAGCATCCGTGGCGCTCAACAGGTTTGTGCCCGTGCTCAGCTTGTCCCCCACCCGGGTGGAAGTGTTTACGCGGCTGTTAGAACGCACCTGCGCGTTAGCGCGTTCCTGCGCCCGCAAGTTATCATTGGTCGTGGTTGAGGCATTGATCTGCGCGGTATTAGTAGCAGCCGTGGTCGTTCCAGCGCTGGCCAATATGCCGCCATTAGCGCTGCTGCCCGCCCTTGGGTTCAGCCCCGAAGCCTCGCCAGTATTAGCTTGCGCAAAGGCAATGCCAGGATGTGCAACCAGTGCTGAAGAAACTGCCAGCGCAATAAAAAGAAACCGGGGATGCTTGGTCTGGAATGTCATAAAAATTTTCCTTAATAATGTTAAACCCTACAAATTATAGAAAAACCTCGCTCAGATTCCCATACGGTTCGCCCGCCGCAGCGTAAATCGTAAATAAGTATTCGCCCTTTTTGGGATAACCGATATTTTATGGCATATTTATAAATCGCTCCCCGAATCGGTACGGCGCTTTGATGAAACAATCGGCATAGTCAATCCATCAACACAGAATTGGCAGGAGAGATAACCGCATGTTCATGAAAACCTCGCAAACCACCTTTATGCACCCCGCTATGGATGGCCGCAGCATGGATCGCAATCCCCTGACTAGCGCACCGGTACGCAAGTACCGTCAACACCAGCAATCGCAAGGGCAGAGTTTCAGGGATCTATTGGCAGCAAATCTCTAATCTCCTGTTTCCAGGTTGTCTGGTATAAGAAAGCATGTCCCATCATCCGGACATGCTTTCTTTTTTGTAGCCGTATACACATAAAAAAAGCCACACCCCGGAGAGTGTGGCTTTCTGCTTGGGCGCAATATTATTTCGTATTGGTAGAGGTGTCTTCAACCGTCTTGCCGTCCACGGTCTTCTTATGGCTGGTTTCCACCGTGCCGTCCGTGTGCGTCTTTTCTTCGTCCTTGATCTTGGTCTTCGTCTTGTTCATCAGGCCTTTGGGATCGGTGGTTTCTTCGGTCTTCGTCGTTTTGTCGATTGTGCCGTCTTTATCCACATCAATCTTCACCTTGCTATCGCTGGTGGTCTTAGTGCCTGCCGTATCGGTGTGGCTGGTCTTGGTGGTTGCCTTGTAATCGCCGTTGTCTTTCTTATCAACGCTCACCTTGGATTCATATTTTTCATCCGCGGCATACGCAACCGTGCTGAATGCCATGGCCGACGCGGTCACGAGCAAAAGGGGGAGTTTACGCATAATAGCAATCCTTTCTAAACTGAGATAATCGAATAGTTACAAAAATACCGGGGCGCTATTCGTCCACGCTCCAGGTTCCGTCGGCATCGCGGCACGCCGTGCCATGCCCTTTTTGCTTTTTGCCGCCCACATAAATGGTCTGCGTGTAGTCGCGGCAGTACATCCCTGCATCGTCCTTATACTTAGCCTTCGGCGTAATCGTGCCATGATGCCCGGTCTTGGTATTTTTCCAGCTCTGCGTGGAGCCCGTCTGCATGGAGCGCTGTGAAGCACGGTCATACGCCGCGCGGTCGGCATTATCCATAGAATTGCCGATGGCGCCGCCCAGCATACCGCCCAGCAGCCCGCCGCCAATCACAGCAGCCACCTGCCCTGCGCCATTGCCCACCGCGCTGCCAAGCAGTCCGCCTGTGACAACACCGGCCGCAACACCAACGTCGGTCTTGCTCAGCGCCCCGCCGTTTTCAATGCCTTTGCCCGGCGCGCCGTTGGGTTCGGTGCAGGCGCTAAGTAGCGAAGCAGTTAGCAAGGCAGCGGTGAGGCGTGTGTATTTCATGATCTTCTCCGGAGAAAAAGGGGGTAAAACTCCACTATCATGCAAAGGCGTGTGTAAGAATACGACCCGTTAAAAACCGCGAGCCTGTAAATTTTGCATAAAATCATTTAAAAATAAAACGATCCCCGGTGTGTCGGGGATCGTTTGTCGGCCATGAGTAACGTAGGTAGGACGTTTAGGCCTTTCCGGCAACAGCGTCTTCCGGCACTGCGCTTTCCGTGCCGAACATGCTCTCCATATTCGGAATTACCTTGTCGATGCGCAGGGAAGCGCGTAAATATTCCTCCGCCTGCACCGCCTGCGATTTATCAAGCGGGTTACCGCCTTCACCTTCCAGGCGGTTCAGCTCCTCAGCGGCCATCTTCAGGCGTTCCCTCAGGTCGGTAAGCCAATCGGTGCCTTTTTCAGAAATCTTGCGTGCAGCCGAAAGCCCCCGGCGGTAGGATTCCATCCAGCGCTCCAGCGTCTCCACCTGTTCGCGGATGCCTTCCTGCTCCAGTGCGTTTTCATACTTGACCAAGAGCCGTTTCAGCTCGTTTGTCAGCTGCTCGGCATCGCAAAGCTGCTGGTCAAGCGGGTTGGCCACACTTTCACAAGGGGTGCAGTTTGCAGCGGTCGTATTGGTGGCGGGTATAGAATTCATGGCAGGCTCCTATGTGATGTTATAACTCTATAGAAACATCTCTGCGGTAAAGATGCAGCGCGGATAGCACGTCACGCCGTAAAGAGCGGATAAAGGTCAGCGCCTGCGCCGCGAACCTTCGCTGAAACCGTCGATAAAATGATCCATCAGTACCGACATCCGCTCGGCCATGTTTCCGCCGGACAGGGTTTGCGCGCGCTTCTGCCTAAGCAGGGAAAGCCTGCGCGCCGTAATGCGGAAAAGGAAAAACATCAGGCAAGCGCCGATGAGCAGCATCAGCAGCAATGCCCCGGCCGGGTCCAGCCCAGCTTGGACAAGCTCCTGATAGGCAAGGTAACCCATGCCTATCAGGAGAGCCCCTGCCGTGAAGCCTGTAGCAACCGCCAGCGCAACCACGCTGGCAACATCTTTCATCAGCCCGCGCAACACGCGCGCCTTCAGAACATCCCCGCCTAAGGAAGCAAATCCCAGCAAGGTACTCAGATCTATCACGGACTTTAATCTAGGCACGTAAATTACCGGCGGAACAATGCACCGAGGATAAACCCAGCACCAAGCGCGATCAGCGTGGACTGCACTGGCTTGTTATGGATCTGTTCGGATACGGTATCAGCGGCATGGGAAATTTCGCTGCTGGTGGTGGAAAAAAGCTGCTTTACCTTGTCGGTGGTGGATTTGGCAGCGTCCTTCACATCGCTCGCAACGTCGTTTGCGGCCTTGGTAGCTTCGTTACGGACCGTGTTAGCGGAGCTCTTCAGGTCGTTAATGGCGTCTTTCGGTGTGGTCGTGGAATACATAGTAACATTCTCCTTGATAATGTAAAAATAAGGGAAGCCGGACCATCCGGCCTCCCATCCTCGGAACTACATTTTGTCTTTATACTGGTTATAAAGACGGTCGTAAGCGTCGCGGCTGGCGGGCTTTGCGTTGTCCCAGCCAAGGTTGGAAGAACCGCGCGCCACTTCCCATTCGCGGCCCAGCTGCGGTTCGATCTCGTCGAACGAGCGGCCCGGGTTGCGGCTGTAAGCGTCGATACCGTGGCGGTAAGCCGGGCGGTAATCGTCATAGCTGGCGTCAGTCGTCACATAAGGGCGCGAATCGTAGTTTTCGCTCCAGTAAATGTCTTCCGTGGTGGGGTTGATTTCCTGACCAACGCCCTTACCGGCCAGTGCGCCTACAACGCCGCCGATGGCAACGCCCGCGGCCATGCCCGGAAGCCCGGCAACCGTGCCGAGCATTGCGCCCTGTGCGGCGCCTACAACGGCTGCGCCTGCGGCTGCGCCCACAGCAGCGCCAACAGCGCCAGCAATGGGGTGATCGCCGTATTCGCCTTCATGGGTCGCCACTTTCATTTTCTTTTCGTAAGCCATAATGAGTCTCCTAGTGGTTAGCGGTGATAAAAATTAGCGGCGGAAAACAGCTGCCAATACGTAACCGAGGCCCAGCGCGATGATGCTGGACTGAACGGGACGGTTGCGGATCTCGCGGGTTACGGCTTCTGCCGTCTGCGAGGTATTGGTGTAAGCCGAGCCGATAGCACCGCTCAGGCGCTGGCCTGCACGGCGCGCCATCACGCTCAAGTTATCCTGGTCGGCGGTATTTGAATTGGCAGCCCCGCTGGTGGTGCGCGGTATGCTGTCATTTTTAGCAGCGGAATAAGCCATGGTGAACTCCTTGGAATAAATTAGAACCCTGCAGTTGCGAACGACTGGGTGAAATCGCTGCAACCGCATTAACTGGAGCATAGGATTGCAGGCATCATGAAGCGATATGGTAAGGTGCGCGGTGCCGTAATTTATGTGTAAAGACTAAAAAACCCGAGCAAACCCGTCGCCTTTTATCCATGCTTTACATTCTGGCGCAGCCTTAGGTATGGGAAGTTGATGCAGCGCTGGGTAGGGTGTTTTCAGTTCAGTGCACTGGGCTACTTTCTAAAAATAACCAACTTAGATAAAAGGAAATTTTTATGACGAACCCAACCAACACCACCGGCAAAACCAGCCAGCCCCAGCAGGACCGTTCTTCTTCGGTAAAGCCCCAGCAGAACGAAGCCGGCAAAAAGCCCGCAACCTCTGGCAGCCAGACCGACAAGAACCAGTCCTCTGACAAGATGTAATTCACTCACGTGAATTGCAAAGGCAATAGCGCCCCCCGCAGGTCGCTATTGCCGCCTGCAGAATAAAAGCATAGAAAGGACGTGAGCTTAAAAAAAGCTTGCGTCCTTTTTAGTAATCAGAAAAGACCACCCATGCTGCCAGCAGAGATCGCCAAAACCACCACCGAAGACATGCCCCTGCCCGACGTGCAGGCGCAGCCGCTGAACCTGCAAACCCTGTTTCTTGGCATCCTCGCCCTGCTTGCCACCCTCACCGCGCTCTATGTCGCTCGCGACATCGCCTTGCCTGTTGTCTTCGCTTTCGTATTAAAGCTGGTGCTGCAGCCCGCCTTGCGTTTTTTCACCGAAAAACTCCGACTCCCCCGCCCTCCCGCCGCCATGCTGATCCTGTTGCTGTTTTTCGGCTTCCTGTTTTGCCTCGGCCAGATGCTGGCCGAGCCTGCAACCGTATGGGCGGAGAAATTGCCCGCCGCCATGTCCACTATCCAGCAGCGCATCAGCCCCATTAGCGACCATATTAAGCAAACCCAGAAACTGATGCTTCATGCCGAAGAAGCGGCGCAGGCCCCCGGCCCCAAGGTCATGCCCGTCGCCGTAGAAGGAAACCGCCTCTTTGACCGCGTGTTCCAGTCCACCCGCGCCTTCATCGCTGAGGCGGGAACAACCATTGTGCTGCTGTTTTTTTTCATGGTGTCCGGCGACACCTTCC
>JANYCJ010000152.1 GCA_025360345.1 Alphaproteobacteria bacterium
ACGTCGAACAATATCGCCAACACCAACACCACTGGCTACAACTCCGAGCACATTCTTTTCAACACCTACCTCACCCATGATAAAAACCAGGGTGTGCGCAATCCCCTCCAGTTCGCCAGCGATGTGCGCAGCTACCGCAACATGGAAGGCGGCGCCCTCACCACCACCGGAAACGATCTGGATGTGGCCATCAAGGGCGATGGTTACTTCACCGTCGAAACCCCCGCAGGCCTGCGCTACACCCGCGCCGGCCATTTCGAGCGCGATGCGAACGGCACGCTGGTAACACAGGAAGGCTACCCTGTCCTCGACAACACTGGCCAGCCCATCACCGTGGGCGACTCTACCAGCGGCGCGCAGATCGGCTCCGCCGGGAACATCAAGGTAAACGGCGAAGAAGTCGGCACCCTCGGCGTCGTCCAGTTCGACAACCCCCAGCTCCTCGAGCGCCTCGACAATAAACTGTTCAAAAGCGAAGTCCCCGGCCAGCCCGCCGTAGACGCCGTAATATCGCAAGGCACGCTCGAAAGCTCAAACGTCCAGCCCGTGATCGAGCTGACCAACATGATCGCCACCTCCCGCGCGGTCACCGACACCGCCAAATTCATCGAGGTAATGTACGACCTGCAGCGCAAAACCTCCAACACCTACGCACAGCAGCAATAATGAACGACGCTAAACAGGAGCCCACGACATGAGGTCATTAAACATCGCCGCCACCGGCCTGCAGGCACAGCAGCTTTATGTGGACGTCACGTCGCAGAACCTTGCCAACGTGAATACCACCGCCTACAAGCTCCAGCGCCCAGAGTTCTCGGACTTGCTCTACCAGAACCAGCGCGCCCCCGGCTCAAACTCCTCGGACAACGGCACCATCCTGCCCACGGGCATCCAGCTCGGCCTCGGCGTGCGCACCACCTCCATCAGCCGCAACACCACCCAGGGCACCCTCACCAGCACCTCCGGCCCCATCGACGTGGCCATCCAGGGCCGCGGCTACATTCAGGTCACCCTCCCCTCCGGCCAGATCGGCTACACCCGTGACGGCAGCCTCCAGATCGGCCCCGACGGTTCCCTGGTCACCAACGACGGCTTTCTCATTACCCCCACCATCACCATCCCGCAAAACGCAACCTCCATCAGCATCAACCAGAGCGGTGAAGTAAGCGCCACCATCCCCAACCAGACCGCCGCCCAGATCCTGGGCCAGATCCAGACCGCCAACTTCATCAACGAAGCGGGCCTGCAGGCCGTGGGCAACAACCTCTTCACCGAAACCGCCGCCTCCGGCTCCGCCATCGTCGGCTCCCCCGGGCAAGACGGCCTCGGCACCATCCTGCAGGGCTTCCTCGAAACCTCGAACGTAAACCCCGTGACCGAGCTCACCAACCTCATCAAGGCCCAGCGCGTCTACGAAATGAACAGCAAGGTCATTACCAAGACCGACGAAATGCTGCAATCCCTGAACCAGAGCGTCTAGGAAGGAAATAGCATATGAATCTCCGCCTCCCCGCACTCAGCCTCAGCCTCGCCCTGCTCTTCAGCGCCCCCGCGCTTGCCGTAAGCCAGTCCGATATAGACGCCCTCTTCGCCCATCCTCCCCTGCGCGACGGCACGGACATGAACCAGCTCCTCCAGCAAAAAACCGCCGCGGTCGCCGTGCCCGTCGCCACCCCGCAGTCCCTCGCCAGCCTGCAACCCTCCGCAGCGCCCGTGCCTCCCGGCCTCACTAGCACCAATTTCACGCCCACCGCCCCCGCCCCCCTGCCCCAGCCCAGCGCACAGGCCGCCCTGAAAAACATTTTCGATGTCAGCTATAGCGAAGCAGAAGAGGCCGTCTCCGCCGCCCTCGCCGAGCGCGGCATCGCAGACAAGGTCAGCGCCCTCATGGACGGCCGCAAAAACAGCGCCATCTTCTCCTACAGCCAGCCCACCCATGTTGAAACCCGCGGCCTTCAGGTCGATAAAGACCACACCCGCTGGAGCGCCAACATCCTCTTCACCACCTTGAACGGCGAAGTCATCTCCGCCATTCCCGCCGCCGGGCATTACAGCGAAGTGACCGAAATGCCCGTGCTCAAGCGCGCCATGCATAACGGCGAAGTGATTTCCGAAGGCGATATCGAGCTGCGCGATTTCACCGCAAACCGCACCCGCACCGACATGGTGGCAGATCTCTCCTCCCTCATCGGCAAAACCCCGGTGCATAGCGTGTCCCCTTTCCGCCCCATCCGCGACACCGAAATCGCCGCCATGCCCATCCTGAAGCGTGACGCCCTCGTCCAGATTGACTACACCGTGCCCGGTATGCAGATCAGCACCGCAGGCCAGGCCCTCGCAGCCGGCGCCCGTGGAGACGTCATAGACGTGCGTAACACCACCAGCAAGAAAGTCGTCCGCGCCGTCATCACCGCCGCTGACCGCGTGCAGGTCATCACCCCCACCATGCAAACCAGCCAGCTAACCCCTGCGCCTGTCCCCAATTCTGCTAACATCCAGTAACCAAGGAGCCGCCCGTGCGCACCTCACGCCCCCTCATATCCCTCCTTCTGGCCAGCACCCTGCTCGGTGGCTGCGCCGGCACGCTTGAAAAGCTGGACAACATCAACAAACCCGCCCCCGTAAGCAAGATCGAAGACCCCACCACCAAGGCGGAATACAAGCCCATGTCGTGGCCCATGCCGGAAAACGCCCCCCCGCAGAAGCAATATGCCAACTCCCTGTGGCAGCCCGGTGCCCGCGCCTTCTTCCGTGATGGCCGCGCCGCCCGCGTCGGCGATATCCTGAAAGTCACCGTCCGCATCAACGACAAGCTGCAATTCATCAACCAGACCGAGGGCAAGCGCACCAGCTCCGACACCGCCGGGGCCACTAATTCTCTCGGCCTCGCCGAAGGCCTGCTCGAAGCCGTGCCCCCGCTGAAAGGCAAACCCTCAAGCCTCGTCGGCCTCACCGGCAACATGGACATCAAGGGCACCGGCACCGTGAACCGCCAGGACGTAGTCACCACGCAGGTCGCCGCCATCGTGACCCAGATGCTGCCAAACGGCAACATGGTCATTGACGGCAAGCAGGAAATGCTCATGAACCAGGACGTCCGCGAAGTCGCCATCTCCGGCGTCGTCCGCCCGCAGGATATCAACTCTGACAACTCCATTGACTCCGCCCAGGTCGCCGAAGCCCGCATCACCTACACCGGCCGCGGCCAGCTGAACGATGTACAGAAACCGCGTTGGGGTGGTCAGGTCATCGACGCCATCTCCCCCTTCTGATAACCGCCACAACCCAAAAAGGCCGCCGGAACCCCCGGCGGCCTTTTTTATGTCAGTCTCCCGCGGGGAGTGCAGCCACACCCCGCCCAACCCCGCCTTCCGTCACCGCTCCCTCATCGGGCCGCCTCCCCGCCGTCAGCACACCGCCATCCCCCATGATTCTACTACCCAGACACGAAAAAGCCCGGCATCAACCATGCCGGGCTTAAAGAATAACAGGATCGAACCCATCAGGCAGTCACACCACCCAAAGCGCCCGCGTTAGCGGCAGGCCACCCCGGAACAGTCACCCTGCCCGGAATCAAGAATGTCATGCGCCTCAAGGTTTTCAAGGCTGGAAGCTTTCCCCGGCACGGGCGCGGCCTTGGCGTGAGCCACCCCGTCATCCTTGCCGTTCAGCTCCGCAAATGTCTGGTCGAGCAGCGCAATCATCTTGTTGTCGCGTGAAGCGCCGGAGCTGCCCCCCATCACCACGGCCACCAGCCTGTGCCCGTCGCGCGCCGCCGAAGTCACGAGGTTAAAGCCCGAAGCACGGATATAGCCCGTCTTCACCCCGTCTGCCCCCGCGTAACGCTCCATCACCCAGTTATGCCCGGGATAGGTAATACCGTTCCACACGAAGCTGGTCAGCTTGAAATAATGGTAATTCTCGGGAAAATCCCGCCTCAGCGCGATCGCAAGCCTGGCCATGTCAAATGCCGTGGTCATCTGCTTGTCGTCGGGCAGCCCGTTCGGGTTGCGGAACACCGTGTTCTTCATGCCCAGCTCATGCGCTTTTTGCGTCATGGCCAGCGCGAAGTTAAACTCCGTCCCGCCAATAGCCTCGCCCAGCGCCATCGCCGAATCATTGGCCGATCGCACCACCACGCTTTCAATCGCGGTCTTCAATGGCAGCCGGTCGCCCTTTTTGAGCGAAATATTCGTCTGCGGCTGCGAAGCCGCCTTCGCCGACACTGGGATCGTCTGGTCAATGTCCAGCAGCCCCTTCTTCATTGCGTCGAAAGTCAGGTAAAGCGTCATCATCTTGGTAAGCGAGGCCGGGTAGCGCGCCTCTCCGGCATTCTTCTCATACAGCACTTCGCCCGTATCGGCATTCACCACCAGCGCCGAGAAAATATCGGGCCGCGCCGTTGCCTTTGAAGTCTTGTAGCTCTTGGATTTCTTGCTGCTCTTGGCAGATGCCTTCGTCTTTTTCGCTTTGCTGCTGGCGGTCTTTGCCTTGCTGCTCGCCTTGGTGGAAGCCGTTTTATGCGTGGTGGTTTTGCTGGTGGTGGCGAAAGCCTCCACGGGTAGCGCCAGCAAAGTGGCAACACTGAATATGCACAGCAATAAGCTGAATTTCGTTCTGATAATCGTCATCCCTGTTTCCGCGAGCAGTTTTTATATATAAAGAATCCACCACAAGCTGTGGTAGATTTCATTTGGTTAAAAACAAGATAAAGTGGTTTGCCGTAGCTGTAAACTCAAAAAGCATCATTTTGCTCAAAAAAATTACGTCATCCGTCACCCCGGAATCAAAGCTCCGCAGGCATCGCGTTGCGATACCTTCGCCTGCCCGCCGCACAGAAAATCACCTCTGCCAGCTTGCTCATCTTAGCAATTTTCAAAGGCAAAAACATCATGATTTTTCCACCTCCTTGTTGACAAAGCACACCCCGTATTCTATATGGGAAACACGACAATGCTGCACTGCGAAAATAAAAGGCGGCGCCACGGCTCATCCCGAATGTGTTGCACG
>JANYCJ010000174.1 GCA_025360345.1 Alphaproteobacteria bacterium
GTGCCGGTGATTCCGATGGCGATTTCCGGGTTATGGGGCAGCGCGTTTAGCCGGAAGTACCGCAAATCGCATTTCCGGATGTGGCCGCGCCTGTGGGGCAGGCGGGTGACGGTGGTGTGTGGGCCCGCGATTGCGCCGGAAAAGGTAACGGTGAATTATTTGCAGGAAGTGGTGCTCAAGCTCAAATATTCCATTTCCGACGAGCACCCCGCGCCCTAGTTTTATTTACTGTAGTTTGGCAGGCACGGAGCGCTGCGGCTTTTCACGCGGGGGCGTGTAGGCGGGCGCCTGTGTGACGGGAGCGGGAACGGGGATGAAGGGAAGGTCTTTTTCGCGCGCGAGGCTTTCGGCGAGGGGGGCGAAGCCGGACTGCGCTGCGGTGTTCAAGGTGGTGGCGACGGAAATGTAGCGGCCAGCGGAAGTGGCGGGAATGCCCGCGGGGCGGAGCTCGTATCCCACGGTGGTGAAGAGGTTTGCGGCGGCGTCGTGGGTACCGTGGACGATGATCTGGCCTTTATACGGAGTCTGGGTGTCGGTGATTTCCATCATATGGGTGCTGGGGAAAGGTTGCGCTTTGTGCGGGTTGGTGTTCAGCGTGGGGCCACCCGTGCTGAAGCGCATGGCGGGCGTGGCGGAGGCAATGGTTTTCGCGCCGCTGTCCCAGGTCTGGTTGGCGCGGAAGAAGGGCAAGCCGCTTAAGGTCTGCACCTTTATGGATGCGCCGATGTTGAGGGGGTCTTTGAGGGCGACCTGCGCCCAGCTGGGCACGACGCCGTTTTCACCCGTGCCGGAGAGCGTGCCTTCCCAGCTATGGGTGGCGACGACTTCGCCTTTTTCATTTTCATAGCCGAGGATGTTGATGTTGCTGCCGCCGCGCTGGGGGTCGGTATAGGTGATGATGGTGAGGTGGTCTTTGGTGCGGCCAGCGGGCAAGGCGGGGGGTGCGCCGAGGGCATCGGGATAGTCCATGACGGATTGGAGGCGGATGGCGGTTTCGTTGGCCTTGGTGAGGAAGCCGGAGGTGTCGGCTTTATATACGGGGATATCGGCCAGCGGGCCTGCGAGGCTCTGGCCCACCGATTTGCCCGAGGGGGTGGGGCGGAGGGGGGCGGCTTCGGTCTGGCCTTCGGGGAGGGTGAGCTGGGCGATGGCGCTGGCATCTACCGTAACGGGGGTGAGGAGTTTGGTTTTGGCGGATTCTTTCAGCATGGGGCTGCCATGCATATCGGTTGCATCCAAAGCGCCTTCCCAGCAATGGGTGATGACGAATTTTTCGCCTTGCTGGGTGCCGAAGGCGGTGCAGAGGATGTTTCCGGGGCGGCGGGTGTCTACGAAGGTGATGGCGGTGCCTTTGCTCGCGCCTTCGGGGCAGTGGGCGGCATCGGTGAGGGCGGTGACATCCATGATGGCGAGCCCGGAATCTTTGAAGACCGGCATGTGCTGGTTCAGGAAGAGGGTGGCATCGCGGCGGGCGGGGGCAATGGTTTTTTTGCCCATGTTTTCATAGATATCGTAAATGAGGGACTGGCGGTTCTTGATGAAGCGGACGAGGCCGGTTTGTAATTCCTGAAGTTTGTCCATTTTCTGGGCATATTCCTCGATAGCGCCGTAATGGGCTGCCTTGGCGGTGTCTTTGGTGAAGCCGAGGGAGCCGCCGGTGTTGTAACGGGTGCGGGCCTGACCTGCGGTCCATGCGAGCTGGCCGTAGTTTTTTTCTTCGAGGGCGGCCTGGAGGTAGTTTGCGAAAAAGGTGTCGTGGCTCAGGCCTATGGTGTAGTCGGACTCGAACACGCCTTTGCTGCGCAATTGCTGGCGGAGGGTGGAAACGGTGGGGGGATGGGAGAATTTGGTGATCTCTTCCAGCTTCAGGTCGGCGGGGATTTTGAAGTTGCCGTTGCCGAGGGTGTTTAGTTCTGCGACGAGGATGCGCTGGGCATAATTCACGCGCTGGTCGGTGGAGAGGTTTTCCCATGCGATGATGCTGTTGGCCTTGTCGCGGATGCCGGTAGTGTCGCCCATGTATTTGACACGGGCATAGTCGGCCACGGCGGGGGGGAGGGCGAAAATGCCGCGGTTGTTTTCATAATCGGCGACGGCCTGCTCGTAGGGGATTTTGCTGCCGTCGCTGGAGGTGAGGGCGCCGTCGAGGTTTTGCAGGCCGGGGAGGGTGGGCACGAAAAGGTTTGCCAGCTGGTGGGTGAGAGGGTGGCGGCCTGCGACGCGGGACACGTCGCCGGTGATGGCTATGAGCTGGCTGCGCTCGCCTTTGGGGGCATGATAGGCGGTGCGGTCCTGAATGTAGGCGGCGAAATTGACCATGAACTGGCTGGCTTTGGTTTCATTTTCCAACATGCGGCGGCTGGCTTCTTCCCACTGGGACCTAGTGGCGAGGGTGCGGATGTTGTTGAGCAGGGTGATGCGGTCTGCCGCTACTCCACTTAAAGAGACGCTGGGGGGCTTGAGGCGCTCGAGAATGGGCATGACCACGGGCGCTTGCGCGGGGCCGGTTAGCGGCGCGGCGGTGGGCGTGGTGGGGGCGACGTTCTGCACGAGGGCGCGCTCGGTGACCTGCTGGGCGGTGACGGCGGCGGGGAGGGGCATGACGCGGGAATCTTTTTCAGAGCGGAAGCCGGTGATGAGGCTGGAGAGAAAGGTGCCGCCGAGCAAGCCGCCGATGCTGCCGAGCAGGAGGCCGGTGGTGCCGGATTCGCTGCCGAGATAGCCGCCAAGGAGGGTGGTGAAGGCGGTGGTGGCGATGCTGGTGGCGCTGGCCTTGCCCGTGATATCGGTGAAGGTGGTTTCAAGGAATTTCTGAATGCCTGACGACTCGCCCATATAACCACCTTTTGTAATTGCTACCTTATTATTATAGCAAAGGGGGTGCGGGCTGCGTGTGATGCTTTACGGAAGGCGCGCGCGGGTTTGATGACATTGCTGTCTCGGGAATTGTGACAGCGGGAAGTTTATTATTACAAAGGGTTAGAGTTTGAAGCCGCCGCCGCCCATCATGCCGCCGGGGCCGCCCATGCCACCCATGCCACCCATCAGCTGCTGCAGGCCGCCGCGGGCCATGCCTTTTTTGCCCATTTTCTTGATCTTCTTCATCATGTCCTGCATCTGGATTTGCTGCTTGAGGAGCTTGTTGACGTCCTGCACCTGCACGCCTGCGCCCTTGGCGATGCGGATACGGCGGGAGCCGTTGATGAGTTTGGGGTGGATGCGCTCGTTTTTGGTCATGGAAAGGATGATGGCTTCCTGACGGGCGATGGCTTTTTCGTCGATATGGGCGCCTTTCATTTTTTCAGCCATGCCGCCCATGCCGGGGAGCATTTTCATCATGGAGCCGATGCCGCCCATTTTGTTCATGCGGCGGAGCTGGTCGAGGAGGTCGTTGAAGTCGAAATTGCCTTCCATCATCTTGGCGGCCATGTCTTCGGCCTCCTGCTGGGTGACGTTTTCGGCGGCGCGCTCCACCAGCGATACGATATCGCCCATGTCGAGGATGCGGCCTGCGATGCGGGCGGGGTGGAATTCTTCGAACTCGGTGATTTTTTCGCCGACGCCCATGAACTTGATGGGCTGGCCGGTGACGGCACGCATGGAGAGCGCGGCACCTCCGCGGCCATCGCCATCCACGCGGGTGAGGATGATGCCGGTGACGCCGATCTGCTCATGGAAGGTTTTTGCGATATTCACGGCGTCCTGCCCGGTGAGGGAATCGGCGACGAGGATGGTTTCGGTGGGGGTGGCGAGGGTTTTGACGGTTTTGAGCTCTTCCATCAGCTCTTCGTCGATGTGGAGGCGGCCGGCGGTGTCGAGGAGGAGGACATCGTAGCCTTCGAGGCGGGCGGTTTTGAGGGCGCGCTCGGTGATGGCTTTAGGTTTTTCGCCCGCGACGATGGGGAGGGAGGTTACCTCGGCGGCTTTGGCCACCTGCTCCAGCTGCTGTTGGGCGGCAGGGCGGTAGATGTCGAGGGAGGCGACGAGGACTTTTTTGTTTTG
>JANYCJ010000062.1 GCA_025360345.1 Alphaproteobacteria bacterium
ACAAGATAATAACCTAAATTCCATCCTAGCTATAGAGCGCGCCATTGATGAGCTGCGCCGCCAGCAGGGTGTCGTCATCGCCGAAAACAGCAATGCCCTAGGCAATTACCCCGCCGAATTCCTGACCGAAACGGCCTACGCAGCGCTAAATAGCCCCGCCACCGCCCTACTCCTCACCGCACCCCGCGCGCGTATGCTGGAACTGGGTGAAGGGCCGGTAAAAATCGACACCGCTACCCTCACCCTCCCGCAAATCATGGCGCTGTCAGACGCCACCTCCGACCAGTCGCAGCTGCCCGCCGTCACTGCCCGCCCCGCCACCGACATTGACCTCATGGCGCTGAAGCTGGCCAAATATGCCTCCCTCCTCCCGGCGCTGCTGCTGACTACCGCCCCGGATGAAACATGGCACCGCGTCACCGCCGCAGATCTCAGCTGGTATATCGCAAATCCGCAGGTAGACCTGATCGAAACCGCCAGCGCCCACCTCCCGCTGGAAACCGCCGAGCACACCCGCATCATAAGCTTCCGCTCCGCCCACGCCACCGCCGTGCATCTGGCACTTGTCATCGGTGCGCCGGAAGCGGAAAACCCGCCCCTTACCCGCATCCATTCCTCCTGCGTCACCGGCGACATCCTCGGCAGCCTCCGCTGCGACTGCGGCGACCAGCTCCAGCTCGCTATCCAGCAGATCAGCGCCGCAGGCTCAGGACTTCTCCTTTATTTGCATCAGGAAGGCCGCGGCATCGGCATCACCAATAAACTCCGCGCTTACCGCCTTCAGGAACAGGGCATGGATACCTTCGACGCCAATCTCGCCCTCGGCTTCGAGGAAGACGAGCGCAACTTCGCCATCGCCGCCGCCATGCTGCGCAAGCTCGGCTATCCTGTCATCCGTATGCTCACCAACAATCCTCATAAACTCGCCGCCATCCAGGCGGCGGGCATTACCGTGGCCGAACGCGTGCCTTTAAGCGTGCCCACCGGCCGCCACAACCATAGTTACCTTGAAGCAAAAGCAAAAAAAACCGGCCATCTCCTGTGAAAAAATACCTCTCCCTCCTCCCCTTCCTCTGTCTGGTTTTCGCCATCGCAGCCATCGGCTCCTACTACACCCTACCCGCGGTGCAGACATGGTATGCAACAACCGCCAAACCCGCATGGTCGCCGCCAAACAGCCTCTTCGGCCCGGTTTGGACAATGCTATACATCATGATTGCCGTTTCCGGCTGGCGCGTCTGGCGCAAATGCCCCTCCGGCAAAGCGCCCCTTCACCCCTACTGGGTCCAACTCATTTTTAATTGCGCATGGTCGGTGTTCTTTTTCGGCTTCCACCAGTTCCTCTGGGCCGCCATCGACATCATAGCCCTGCTCATCGCCATTGCCGCCACCATCGGCAGCTTCCAGAAAATAGACAAAACCGCCGCGTGGCTGCTCGTGCCTTATTTCCTCTGGGTCACCTTCGCCGCAAGCCTCAATATCGCGATTTTAGCGCTGAACTGACCCGCCGGGTTATTTCTTATCAATGATGTTCATCAGGCCGCCCTTGTCGTCATCGACCTTGGCCTGTTTGGCAGCGGGCGCCTTGCCCTTATCCGCATCAGGCCATGCACAGGAATCTTTCTTCCAGTTGCCGGCATCGGCATCAAGGTTCACCTCTTTCCATTTGGGGTGTCCTTTTTCCACAAGGTTCGGCAAATCTTTGCGCAGCACTTTGGCCAGCAGTCCCAGCTTCTCGCAGCGCTTCTTGTTGGTTGCGCCTTGCGAGAAATCGAAACTGACCATCACCGCCTGCACAGCAATCGTCGGCACATCCTCACGCACGAAATTATAATCGGCCTTGGTAATCACCGCCGGCTTATATTCTTCCAGCATTTTTGGGTTGTCCATCGGCACAAAATGCACCTGTTCCAGCATCGCCGCGTATTTCTGGTTTTCCGGCAGCGTCAGGTCTTCGAGATTCTTGAACAACCGCACCGGCTTTCCGCCCACGAAGATCGCGGCGTCCAGCTCGCCCTTCAGCACGGCCACCACGCCCTGCGCCGGAGAAATTTTCTTGGAATCCGCAGGCGTCACCCCCATCATTGAAAACAGGTTGATCGAGGTCAGCATATTCCCGCTGCCGTCTTCACCCACCGCCACGCGCTTGCCCTGCAAATCCATGAATGATTTGATATCGTTGCGCGCCAGCACATGCACCTCTTCATTATAGAAGGGGAACACCATGCGCAGGTTGTTCGCCATGCGGATGGATTCGGGGCTGCGCGAACGGCTCAAAAACCCGAGAACATCAGACTGCACGATGCCCAGCGATGCACTTTCCCCGCTATTGATCCGTTTGATATTGTCAATGGAACCTTCAGATGTCTTAACATCCACATTAATGCCCGCCTTGCCCGCCACCTGCGCGATGTCTTTGGCAATAGCGTAATACGTTCCCGTCTTCGGGCCCGAAACAATGCCGATAGCATCATCGGCGGCAGCGTTAGATATATTTGCAAAGCAGCCGGATAGAACGAGAACTGCCGTCACAAATAAAGACTTGCAGGGCATAATGCCTCCTGACAAAAACCCTATTATTACTAATATGGGTTAATATTTATTTATGATGGAAAGTAGATCGCGACCTGCGCTGTTGTCAACATCTGATGCTGACTTAATTTCGGTAATCGGCTCGCTCTCCGCAGGAATCCTAGCCATTTGGCCGATTATCGCCTCGTTTTTACCCTGCAGGATAATGGTTTTACCCTGGCTTTCATCCGTCATCTGGTCGTTTCCGGCAGGTGTTAACGCCTTAACCGGAGCAGTTCGCGCATCCACCATCGCCAGCTTCGTTTCTTCCGGCTGCGCTTTCTGCGTCTCGGGCGCGGCCGCTTCCTGGCTTTCGGGCTTTACCGAAATCTTCGGCACAACCGCAGCCTTGCTCACTTTTTCCGCCATGGCCTGCTCGTGTTTTTGCGGCGGGATCGCCGCAAGCAGCCCCAGCACCACCAGCCCGCCCGCCACATACGGCGCGGAGTTGAATATCTTTTTGGGTAAAACAGGTTCGGGCTTGCGTGCTACGGCGGCAGGCAAACGGTGGACCTTAGGCCTTGTCACAGGCATGGGAGAGGCAAGAACCGCGTTCATACACCATATATTTAGTAGCTTGTAACCCATTTATACCCAAATAATGTAAAGATTCAACAAAATTTACACTTCCCCCACTATTAAGTTCTCTGATGATGCGTTGCGCAATCGGCCGTAATGTTTTATGAACGCAGGAACGTCTAATTATAAAGAGATCATGAGCGAATCCCTCGACACTATCTGCTGGCTTCTTGAGCACACTAAATCCCTGGGCGCAGACGCGGCCGATGCGGTCATGTTTGAAACCACCGATGTAAGCACCAGCCAGCGCCTCGGCCTGCGTGAAGGCATGGAACGCTCGGAAAACAAAGCACTGGGCTTGCGGGCCTTCATCGGCAAGCAGCAAGCCATCGTCTCCACCACCGATATCCTGAAAGGCTCCCTGCACGAGCTGGCCGAGCGCGCTGTCTCCATGGCCCGCGCCGCCCCTGCCGATGCCGAAAGCACCCTCGCCCCCGAAGACCAGCTAGCCCGCGAATTCCGCGAGCTTGACCTGTGCGACACCGCCGAGCCGGATATCGCCTGGCTTGCCGAACAGTGCAAAATCGCCGAAGACACCGCCCGCTCTGTCCCCGGCATCACCAACTCCGAAGGCGCCGATGCGTATTACGGCCTGAGCCGCGTCAGCCTCGCCATCCACAACGGCAGCAACCTCTCATTCGCGCATAGCTACCAGAGCAGCCATTTCTCGCTTTCCGTCTCTGTCCTCGCAGGCCACGGCACCGGCATGGAGCGCGATTATGAGTTTACCTCCGCCCGCCACCGCCGCGACCTCGCCTCCGCCGCAAGCATCGGCACCGAAGCCGCCCAGCGCGCGCTCAAGCGCCTCAATCCCCGCAAAGCCGCCACCGGCAAAGTCCCCGTCGTCTTCGACCCGCGCAACAGCCGCAGTATGCTGAGCGTCCTCTCCGGCGCCATCTCCGGCAGCTCCGTCGCGCGCGGCTCCACCTTCCTGAAAGACAGCCTCGGCCAGCAGCTTTTCCACGAATCCGTCCACATTATCGACGACCCTCACCTGAAATCCGGCCTCGGCTCCAAACCTTTCGATGCAGAAGGCGTGCAAAACGCCCGCCGCGCCCTGATTGATGGCGGAACCCTCACCACATGGATGATGGACGTGCGCTCTGCCAACAAGCTCGGCCTCGCCAGCACCGGCCATGCCTCCCGCGGCGTCGCCTCTCCCCCGTCGCCCTCTCCCACCAATCTCTATATGCAGCCCGGCACCCTCACCCCCGCCGAGTTGATCGCCGATATTAAAAGCGGCTTCTACGTCACCGAAACCTTCGGCATGGGCATCAACACCGTCACCGGAGACTACAGCCAGGGCGCGGCAGGCTTCTGGATTGAAAACGGCGTGCTCACCTACCCCGTGTCCGAAATCACCATCGCCGGCCACCTCAAAGACATGTTCCGCACCCTCATCCCCGCCAACGACCTCACCTTCCGCTATTCCGTGAATGCCCCCACCCTGCGCGTGGAAACCATGACCGTGGCAGGCGTCTAGTGAGCGAATCAAACTACAGGACCACACAGTTGCTTCGCCGCGTCTTGCGTGAGCATATCCGCCCCTATAAAACCCGCATGGTCATGGCCATTCTGTGCATGTTCGCCGTCGCCGGCACCACCGCCGCCAATGCGTGGATGATGCAGCCCGCCCTCGATAAGATCTTTATCGAAAAAGACCGCCACATGCTGTTTCTCATCCCCTTCATTGTCGTCGGCATCGGCCTTTTCGGCGCCGCCGCCAATTACGGCAACATCATCTGTATGCGCTATATTGGCCAGCGCATCACCGCCGATATGCAGATCCGCCTTTTCACCCATCTCATGAAAAGCGACATCGGCCTTTTCCACCAGCAATCCTCGGGCCGCCTCATCTCCCGCTTCACCAATGATATCATGCTCATGCGAAACGCTTTCTCCAGCGTGCTCACCTCCGTCACCAAGGAAACCCTCACCATGGTGTTCCTGCTGGCCGTCATGATCCATGAAAACTACCGCATGGCACTCGTCGCCTTGCCCATTTTCGTCTTTGCCATCTACCCCCTCATCCGCCTCGGCAAAAACCTTCGGAAGCTCTCCCACCGCACCCAGCGCCAGCTCGGCGATTTCACCTCCGTGCTCGATGAGGTCTTCCAAGGTGTGCGCACCGTCAAATCCTACAACCGCGAAGATTATGAAATCCGCCGTGCCACCACGCTGGTTGAAAACCTCTTCACCCTGTATTTCCGCGCCGCCCGCGCGCAGGCCGCCTCCACCCCCATGATGGAAAGCCTCTCCGCTGTCTCCATCGCGGGCGTCATCTGGTATGGTGGCTTCCAGGTGCTCAACGCAGAGATCACCACCGGCGCGTTCTTCTCCTTCATCGCCGCTTTTTTAATGGCCTATAAGCCCGTCCGCTCCATGACCGGCATGAACGGCACCTTGCAGGAAGGCTTAGCTGCCGCCTCCCGCCTCTTCGACGTCATCGACACCCCGCCCGTCATCACCGACAAGCCGAACGCCCCCGCGCTCGCCATCGCTAAAGGCCACATCGCCTACGAAAACGCTTCTTTCCACTACGGTGAAAACACCGCCGGCGTAAGCGCCATTACGCTCGACATTCCTGCCGGCAAAAAAATCGCCCTCGTCGGCCTTTCCGGCGGCGGAAAATCCACCATCATGAACCTGCTCCTGCGTTTTTACGACCTGCAGTCCGGCACTATCAAAATTGATGGTCAGGACATCCGCGACGTAACGCAAGCCTCACTTCGCGCCGCCATGGCCTTCGTCCCGCAGGAATCCATGCTGTTCGACGACACCATCCGCGCCAACATCGCCTATGGCCGCGAAAACGCCACCGACGACGAAATCCGCACCGCCGCCAAAAACGCCGCCGCCGCCGACTTCATCGACGCTCTCCCCCAAGGCTACGACACCATGATCGGCGCGCACGGCGTGCGCCTCTCTGGCGGCCAACGCCAGCGCATCGCCATTGCCCGCGCCATGCTCAAAAACGCCCCTATCCTCCTCATGGACGAAGCCACCTCCTCGCTGGACACCGAGTCCGAGCGCAGCATCCAGCAGGCCCTCACCCGCCTCATGGAAGGCAAAACCACCCTCGTCATCGCCCACCGCCTCAGCACTATCGTCGGCGCGGATTTGATCTATGTCGTGGAAAATGGCAACATTCTGGAGAGCGGCACCCACCAGACCCTGATGGCCAAAAAAGGCAAATACCACCAGCTCTACGCGCTGGGCTTCGACATGGAGCAGGCGAGCTAAGCATGGCCAAGCTCACCAAACGCCTGCTGAAGCATCCCCACACCCAAACCGCCCTCAGCTGGCTTCTGGCCCAATACATCCGCTTTGTCTATTACACCAGCCGCAAAACCCGCATCATCGACCCCGCAGCTGCGCCCTACATGCGCGGCGAGGAAAACGCCATCTTCGCCTTCTGGCATGGCCGCATGATGATGTGCCCCACCATCGAGCCGCCAAAGCGCAAGATGCACGTCCTCATTTCCTTCCACCGCGACGGCGTGCTCATCTCCAAAGTCATCGGCTTTTTCGGCGAGGCCACCATCAGCGGCTCCTCAAGCAAGGGCGGCAGCGGCGCCGTGAAAGACATCCTCCGCCGCCTCAAGGCCGGTGACAATGTCAGCATCACCCCCGACGGCCCGCGCGGGCCTTTGCAGGTGGCCGAAATGGGCATCGCCACCGTCGCCCGCATGTCGGGCAAGCCCGTGCTTCCCGTCACCTTTTCTTCCACCCGCCACCGCCGCTTCAGCAGCTGGGACCGTTTCATGCTCGCCAAACCCTTTGGCCGCATTGTATTTTGCGTTGGCGCGCCGATTAGTGTATCAAGGGAGGCAGACGAAGCCGCACAGGAAGAAGCAAGGCGTATGATCGAACAAACCATGAACGCGCTGGTGGAACAGGCAGACCGCCTCACCGCCACCCCCTCCCATGCCTAGCAGCTACCGCCTGCTGACCGTACTGGCAGCCCCCCTGCTGCCCCTGTGGCTGCACATGCGCGCCAAAAAAGGCAAGGAAGACCCCAAACGCCTCGGCGAACGCTTTGGCATTGCCTCCCAGCCCCGGCCCAAAGGCACCCTGCTCTGGCTGCACGCCGCAAGCGTGGGCGAGGCCAACTCGCTGCTCCTGCTCATCCACAAAATCCGCGAGCGCGTGCCCGGCCTGCACCTGCTTCTCACCACCGGCACCGTCACCTCCGCAAAGCTCATGCAGTCCCGCCTGCCCCCCGGCACAGTCCACCAATATGTACCTGTGGACACCCCCAAAGCCGTCGCCAGCTTCATGCGCCACTGGCATCCCGACCTGGCCTTCTGGGTGGAGTCCGAGTTCTGGCCAAACCTCATCCGCGAAGCCGACCAGTATGAGTGCTTCATGGGCATCATCAACGCCCGCATGTCGGAGCGTTCTTTCACCGGCTGGCAAAAACGCTCCGCCATGATCCGCGATTTGCTAAAGCGCTTCAATCTCGTCTTCGCCCAGTCCGAAGCCGATGCCAAACGCCTTGAAGCCCTCGGCGCGCAGGATGTCATGTGCCTTGGCAACCTGAAATATGACGCCAGCCTCCTCCCCTGCGACGAAGCCGAGCTGACGCGCCTGCAGTCGCTCATCGCGGGCCGCCCCGTCTGGCTCGCGGCCAGCACCCATCCCGGTGAAGAAGAAATGGTGGCCAGCGCCCATGCGCTCCTGAGCGCCACCCGCCCCAGCCTGCTCACTGTCATCGTTCCCCGCCACCCCGAGCGCGGAGCCGCCATCGCCGCCAGCCTCGGCAGGAAATACAAAACCGCCCTGCGCTCCGCAGGCGAACAGCCCACCGCCGACACCCGGATTTACATTGCCGATACCATGGGCGAACTCGGCCTGTTTTACCGCCTGTGTGAAACTGTGTTCATGGGCGGCTCCCTCGTGCCCCATGGCGGTCAAAACCCGCTGGAACCGGCCCGCCTCTCCTGCGCCATCGTCACCGGCCCCCACACCCACAACTTCGCCGAGATCTATGCCGATATGGAGCAAAACGCCCTCGTGCTCCGTTGCCCCAGCCCGCAGGCCATGGCCGCAGCCATAGACCAGCTCCTCAATAACGGCGACCTGCGCGCCACCATGCAAAGCAAGGTCAAAAAATGGGTGGAATCCAAAAGCGGAACCGCCGAGCGCCTCATGGTCTATCTTGAGCCGCTCCTCCAGCCCCGCAAGCCAAAAGCAAAGCCGGACACGCCAAAATGAAAACCCCGGCTTTCTGGCAGCATAAGAACTGGCTTTCCACCCTTCTCCTGCCCTTCACCTCGTTTTATGAAATGGCGGGCACCCTCAGCCGCATCAAAACCGCCCCCGTCACCCTTCCCATTCCCGTAATCTGCATCGGCGGCGTCACCGCTGGCGGCGCGGGCAAAACCCCCGTCGCGCTCTATTTTGGCCGCCGCATGAACGCCATGGGCGTAAAAGCCTTCTACCTCACCCGCGGCTACGGCGGCTCCCTAGAAGGCCCGGTGCAGGTAAATCCCGCCAAACACACCGCCGCAGAAGTGGGCGACGAGCCCTTGCTGCTCGCCGAAATTCTTCCCACCATCAAATGCGCAGACCGCCTCAAAGGCGCAAAGCTCGCCCTGAAGCTCGGCGCCGAATGCATCATCATGGATGACGGCTTCCAGAACCCGAGCCTCCTCAAAAACCTCAACGTGCTGGTCATTGATGGCCGCGTCGCCTTCGGCAATAACCGCCTGATCCCCGCAGGCCCCTTGCGTGAAAAAAGCAAATACGCCATTGCCCGCTCCCACATGGTCGTGATCGTAAACCGCACTACCCGCGTGCCCGCGCTGCCGAAGGAAAAACCTGTCTTCGCCGCCTCCACCTTCCCCAGGGACGGTGGCCGCTTCAAAGGCAAAAAACTCTACGCATTCTGCGGCCTCGCCTACCCCGAAAAATTCTTTGAGATGTTGCGCACCCTCGGCGTGAAGCTCATCGAAACCCGCGCCTTCGCAGACCACCACCCCTACACCGCCGATGAAATCAACGAAATGATCGTGGCGGCGGTAAAAGAAAAAGCCATCCTCGTCACCACCGCCAAGGATATGGTCCGCGTGCCCCCGGCCCTGCGCGACTGCATGGTCACCCTTGAGCTTGGGCTGGAGATGGACAATGCCACCGCGTTGGATAATATCCTCTACTTCATCATGGGCCGCGACCCGCCACCCCCTCCGGAAGACGAATGAAAAAACTCCAGCATAAAATCGAAGCCGCGGCCTTGAGCGTCCTGTTCAGGGGTTTCCGCACCCTGCCGCTGGATGTTTCCTCTTTCATCGGCGGCCTCATGGGCCGCGCCATTGGCCCTTTCCTCTCCGCGCATAAAACCGCGAAGAAAAACCTGGAGATGATCTACCCCCAGATGCCCCTCGCCCAGCGGCAGAAAATCCTCACCAGAATGTGGGACAATCTGGGCCGCGTCGCCGCCGAGCTGCCCCACCTGCCCGATGACCGCCTGTTTAAGCGCATCACCATTGTCGGAAACGAAAATATCCCGCTGGATAAGCCCTGCATTTTTTTCTCTGGCCATCTTGGAAACTGGGAACTCACCTATCCCATCGCCCATAAGCACGGCGTGCCCGTCACCCTCATCTTCCGTGAAGCCAATAATCCTTATGTAGATGAAATGATCCGCGCCTTGCGCAAAAGCCAGTCCCACGACCTTATCCCCAAAGGCCCCAAGGGTGCCTTCCGGCTGGTTCGCGCCCTGAAGAAAAAAGAATCGCTGGCCATGCTCATCGACCAGAAAATGAACGACGGCATCGAAGTGCCTTTCTTTGGCCGCCCCGCCATGACCGCCCCTGCGCTCGCCGAATTCGCCCTGCGCTACGACCTCCCCCTGATTCCCGCCCGCGTGGTGCGCAAAGGCGGCGCGCATTTCCACGCCAAAGTCTATCCCCCGCTGGAAGTCGAACGCACCGGCGACCGGGAAAAAGACGTGCTGGCCATCATGACGGCTGTAAACCTCGTCGTGGAATCATGGGTGCGCGAATACCCGGAGCAATGGTTCTGGGTGCACCGCCGCTGGCCTAAAGACGCATGGTCTAAGGGCGCGTAATCACTTCCCCGTCTTTGAACACCAGCGTCAGCTCGCTTTCCTGCCGCGCCTGCGCTGCTGCGCTCACCACATGGCCTTGCGCGTTTTTCACCAGTGCAAATCCGCGCTCCAGAACTTTTTTATAATTCAGATTTTCCAGCTGCGTCACCATATGCGACAGTTTTTCCATGCGCCGTTCCAGCAGGTGCTCAAACGCAACCGCCATGCGCTGCTGCAACTCCATCACCCTCTGCCCGGCCTTATCCATATCCGCAACCAGCGCCTGCGGCCGCAAACCCTTGGCAACGCCAGCCAGCGCTTCCGCCTTGCGCGTTATCTGCGCTGGAAGCGAAACACTCATCCGCTCCTGCAATTCGCCCACGCGCTGCACATATCCTGAAATTTCGCTCAGCAGAAGCTGTGGCTTCAGATGCGCCGCAGCCAACACCAGCGCCTGCTCCTTGCGCGCCAGCGCCGCGGGCAGCGCCGCCTGCAACCGCTCTTCCCAGTCGTCCAGCCGCTGCATCGCCGTTTGCAGAAGCTGCCCCGGCTTGGGAAGCCCCCGCGCCAGCGCCGCAATCATCTCTTCCCGCTGCGCAAGCCCGCGTACCATCACCGCAGCCAGCCGCGCATCCAGCTGCTTGGTCGCCGCCCATAATTCTTCGCGCACCGGCACCGCCATTTCCGCCGCCGCCGTAGGCGTAGGCGCCCGCCGGTCAGAGGCAAAATCAATCAGCGTCGTATCCGTCTCATGCCCCACCGCCGAAATCAGCGGAATAGCCGATCCCGACGCGGCACGCACCACGATCTCCTCGTTAAACGCCCAGAGGTCCTCAATCGAGCCGCCCCCCCGCGCCACGATAATCACATCCGGCCTGTGCGCATGGCCCACGGCCACGTTGTTAAACCCGTGAATAGCCCGCGCCACTTGCTCCGCCGCACCTTCGCCCTGCACCGCCACAGGCCACACAATCACATGCACCGGGAACCGGTCGGTAATGCGGTGCAAAATATCGCGTATCACCGCTCCCGTAGGAGATGTAATCACCCCCACCACCCGCGGTAAAAACGGGATCGCCTTTTTCCGCGCCAGCGCAAACAGCCCTTCTTCTTCCAGCGCCTTGCGCCGCTTTTCCAGCACCGCCATCAGCGCCCCTGCCCCTGCGGGCTCCATATGCTCGATCACCACCTGATACTTGGAGCGCCCCGGATAGGTCGTGATCTTGCCGCTGCTCACCACCTCCAGCCCGTCCTCCGGCCGGAATCCCAGCTTGGAGACATTGCCTTTCCAGCACACCGCGTCAATACAGGCATTCTCATCTTTCAGCGTAAAATACGCATGTCCCGAAGAATGCAGCTTAAATCCCGAAATTTCCCCCCGGATGCGCACCACCCCGAACCGGTCTTCCACCGTGCGCTTGATGGACTGCGACACCTCCGAAACGGTATAGATTGGCTGGTTATGCCCCCCACCGGGAGGGTTCTGATTGAAGTTTATAGCGGATTCGGGCATATCAGGGACAATTCGTTAAAATGAAAGCCCACAGTAAAGGAAACCGACACAAATGGCAAAACTTCTGGTAATCGGCTCCGGCGGCCGCGAACACGCCCTCTGCTGGCGCCTGAAGCAAGCCCCGTCCGTGCAAAAAATCTTCTGCGCCCCCGGCAACGGCGGCATCGCTCAGGATGTGGAATGTATCACCCTCCCCACCCATGCCGATATCGTCAGCTTCTGCAAGGAAAACGCCATCGGCCTCGTCGTCATCGGCCCCGAGCAGCCGCTGGTCGAAGGCCTCGCCGACATGTTGCAAGCCGCGGGCATTCCCGCTTTCGGCCCCGGCGCCAAGGCCGCCCAGCTTGAAGGCTCAAAAGGCTACATGAAAAACATCTGCGCCAAATACAACATCCCCACCGCCGCCTACGGCTATTTCCACAACGCCGCAGACGCGCTCGCCTTCCTCAAAGACAAATCTGCCCCCATCGTGGTCAAAGCCGATGGCCTCGCTGCGGGCAAAGGCGTCATCATCGCCGAAACCATCAAAGAAGCCGAAGAGGCCGTGCGCGACATGTTCGCCGGGGCTTTTGGTGAGTCCGGCAGCTCCGTCGTCATCGAAGAATTCATGGAAGGCCCCGAGGTAAGCTACTTCGCCCTCTCCGACGGCCAGACCGCCATCGAGTTCGGCTATGCGCAAGACCACAAGCGCGTGGGCGACGGCGACACCGGCCCCAACACCGGCGGCATGGGCGCGTATTCCCCCCCCTCCGTCATGACTGAAGCCCTGCGCGCCGAAGTCATGAAAACTATCATCCTCCCCACCGTGTCCGCCATGCAGAAAGAGGGCGCGCCCTTCAAAGGCGTGCTGTTCGCAGGCCTCATGCTCACCAAATCCGGCCCCAGGCTCCTCGAATACAATGTCCGCTTCGGCGACCCCGAAACCCAGAGCCTGATGATGCGCTTCAATGCCGACCTCTATCAAACCCTCCTCGCCTGCGCCACCGGCCGTCTGCATGAAGCGAAAATCAGCTTTACCAAAGAAGCCGCCGTCTGCGTCGTCATGGCCGCAAACGGCTACCCCGGAAATTATGCCAAGGGCTCCGTCATCGGCGGATTAGAAAAAGCCGCCAACATCCCCCACAGCAAAATCTTCCATGCCGGCACCGCCGCCAAGGATAATGTCATCACCGCCACTGGCGGCCGCGTGCTCGGCGTCACCGCATTGGGCGCAACCATTGCCGAAGCGCAAAGCCGCGCCTATCAGGTGGTGGATCAGATCGAATGGCCCGAAGGCTTCTGCCGCCGCGACATTGCATGGCGGGAAATCAAGGCTTAGAATTTCTTGTGCGCTTCCACATAGGCTTCACGCAAGGGTTCATAATCCCCGCGGTTGAATTTCCATATCTCGATCAGGCGCTGCGGATCCCATAAATCCCCGCAGGTGATTAGCCTCAGCTTGAGGTAATACGCCCCCAGCTGCGGGTCCATCTCGCTCACATCCCCCGCCACGCTCGCCTTCACATATCCCGCCGGCACGTCGCGCGGCAAATTGCCCATGTTGTAAAGCCAGCTGCGGTTTATAGGCAGTCGCGCCATCAGCGCGTCCCCCAGCCCGATAAAGTCCAGCACCTTGATCTTTCGGTCAAGCTTATAGCCCCATATCCCGATCGAGCCAGCCGTCACCGGGCTTTCCCCAAGGCTGATCGAGCGCGGCTCCGGCAGCGCGATCTTCCCTGCGAGGTAATTGCGCAAGCGCAACTCATCCGTCCTCGGCACCGGCCACACCCCGTTGAAACAATCCGGGCATTCCTTTTGCAGCCAGTCATTAGATGGGTACACCATCCACAGCACGCACAACACCCCCGCCCCGCGCCACAGCCAGCGCTGCGGCTTCCACTGCTGGGAAAGTCCCAGCAGTACCCAGGCCGCCGCCAGCACCTGCAGGCTCACCAGCCGCCCGGTGATATACGTCCCGCCGATCACTACCACATACGCCGTGTAGCACACCGCCCCCGCCGCCACCGAAAGCAGCAGCCCCAGCCGGTCATTCCGCCAGCGGAAATACCCTTCCGCCATCCACAGCACCACCACCACCATGCTCAGCAGCAGCGCCGCCGCAAAGATATCTGACACCAGCAGGTTCAGCAGGTAAGCAAGCCCAAGCTCGATATATTTATCCGTGCCGATGCCCGTGTTCAGCTTCGCATATTTGGTATTGGGAAATACAAACCCGTAATAAAACAGGCTGAACGCCTCCCACATCACGATCGGCACCAACCCCAGCGCCAGCTGCGCCCACTTCACCTCGCGCCACCGCGTCGCAAGCAGGTAGCCCCATATCGGCAGGTAAAACACCGCCGTATCCAGCCGGTTCATCATGCTGAGCGCCGTGCACAGGCTAAGCCCTAACCACGTATAAGCCCGCAGCGGCTTCCACAGCAAATAGCCGAACGCCGCAAACAGCACATGCTCCAGCGGGTTTTCAAACCCCGAGCTGGAAAAAATCATGAACGTCGAAGAGACCATCAGCGGCACCAAAAACAGGCACACCGCCTCCCTCCTCCCCGGCTCAAAACAGCGCAACGTCAGCCACACCGTGCCCACCGCGCAAAGCAGCGAAATCAGCAACGTTTCAAAAAAAATATTCTCCCACACCGCGTACAGCGGAATATGCACCAGCATCCACAGCGGGTGCGTATACACCTGCACCCGCTCGCCCAGGTTCCACACCGCGCCCTCGCCATGTACGATATTGTCCACCACCCGGAAGGTGATATACGCGTCCTCCATCACGGTTGCGTGAAACGCCACCATGCAGAAAAATGCGGTCAGCGCCAGCGGCAATACAGGAATGCGCGCCGCCAGCGTCTTAAGATTCATGCTCAATCCAGTAACGCTTGATAAGCGGCATCTGCGCCAGCGTGAACAGCATGGTAAGCGAGAACATGCCGAACACTTTAAAATTCACCCAGAAATCCGTGGAAAAATTCCGCCATATCACCTCGTTCAGGCAGGCGAGGAACAAAAAGAAAATCCCCCAGCGCAGGGAAAGCTTCCGCCACCCCTCGTCCTCCAGCGAAATCGCGTGCCCCAGCACGTATTTGAACGTGGCCTTCCGGAAATACACGCCCCCCAGCAGCACCACCGCAAACATCGCGTTCACCACCGTGGGCTTGATTTTGATGAAATAGTCGTCATGCAGGTAAATGGTCAGGCTGCCTAGTATCGTGACCGCCACGCCTGAAATCAGCGGCATCAGCGCCACCTTCTTTTCCTTGGCATAAACAATCACCAGCGCCACAAATGTCAGCGCCATTAATACACAGGTCGCCACCTGCACCCCGAACAGTTTATTAGCCACAAAAAAGCCTAATAAAGGCGTAAAATCAATTGCTAAACGAAGATTACTATTCACACGCCCACCCGTAGTATTTCATCATTTCTGTATACCGCGTTAACCAACCTATAAGAAATATGCTTTATAAACAATAAGGTGAGCAAATGCATGGTTGCTACCCCGGCCAGTTGTTGCTAGAGTGACATGCTAGTCTTGACCTAACATAATGAAAAGAAAAAATAAGGAAAATTCCCTTTGGAAACATCTGTTCTGATCGTTGAAGACGAAGCTGCCATCGTGACGCTCCTGCGCTACAATCTGGAGCGCGAAGGTTTCCGCGTCTATAGCACGGGCGATGGCGAAGAAGCCGTGGGCATGGTAAAAGATTACAAGCCCGATATCATCGTGCTCGACTGGATGCTGCCTTCCATGTCCGGTGTAGAAATCTGCAAGCAGCTCCGCTGGAACCCTGAAACCAAAGCCATTCCCATCATCATGCTCTCCGCCCGTGGCGAAGAAGGCGACCGCATCCGCGGCCTCGACGCCGGCGCCGATGATTACATCGTAAAACCTTTCTCCCCCGCCGAACTGGTGGCCCGCATCCGCGCCGTGTTCCGCCGCTTCCGCCCCGCCCTTTCGGAAAAAACCCTCTCCTTCGCCGGCATCAAGATGGATGTCTCCGCCCATAAGGTCACCCGCGACAATCAGGAAATCCACTTAAGCCCAACAGAGTTCAGTCTGCTGCGCTACCTGCTTGAGCATCCCGGCCGCGTGTTCAGCCGCGAACAGTTGCTTGATGCTGTCTGGGGCCACGATATCTATGTGGAACTGCGCACCGTGGACGTGCATGTGCGCCGCCTGCGCAAAGGCCTCGATTATGAC
>JANYCJ010000112.1 GCA_025360345.1 Alphaproteobacteria bacterium
GCTGCAGCTGCGCAACAAGCCGGACGGTGACGGGCTGGTTGCCCTCTTCACCTTCCCCGCCGGACAGGGCTGAGCAGGAGTTTTTTGCACCTTATGGCTTGCTTTAGCTCTGGCATCTTTATTACATAAAACACAATATGTTAAAAGGAATGCTGTAATATGGCTGGCCTTAAGACCCACTTAAGGCTGGGGAGGTAGGATGGCACTGTAAGGGTTGGATGACTCAGCCTTTAATGTAGCCATGTAGGAGCTTTTTATGAGTATTTCTTCCCTTACCAGCCTCCCCCCCATTATCCCTGTTCAGCAGAAGCCGGTTGCAGTTGCACAGCCCGTGGCTGCGGCTCCGGCTGCAAATGTGGCCCCTGTCGGCGGTGGCGACGGCGATGGCGACAGTGATGGCAGCGGCGGCGCCAATATCAGCCCCCCCGTCAACATCAAGGCATAGCTAGCCACATTTACAGCACGAGTGCCCGCTATCCGTTTTTCAGCAAAGGCAGTTTTTCACCCCGCCACTGGCTGGTGATCGGGTAGCGGCGGTCACGGCCAAAGAAGGTGGTGGTGAGCTTGACTCCGGGCGCCGACTGGCGGCGCATATATTCGGCGCTGAACAGGAGACCGGCGACTTTTTTAACGACGTCATAATCAAATCCCTGCACTATGATTTCCTCCACGGAAAGGCGCTGCTCGATCAGGCGGAATAGTATTTCGTCCAGCAGTTCGTAGGGCGGCAGGAAATCCTGGTCTTTCTGGTTTGGCAGGGTTTCGGCCGAAGGGGGACGGGTGATGACGTGGTGAGGGATGACCTCGCTTTGGGCGTTGCGCCATTTTGCCAGTGCATATTCCGTGGTTTTATAAATATCTTTCAGCACGCAATAATGGCCGGACATGTCGCCGTATAGCTGGGTGAAGCCGGTGGCCAGCTCTGATTTATTGCCGGTGGTGAGCAGCAGAGCTTTTTCCTGTGTGCTGATGGCCAGCAGCAGGCTTGCGCGGATGCGGGTATGGTTATTTGCACGCCTTACCGCGACATGCTCATCGGCATATGGGCCAAACATCTCGTCAAACGCCCTGATACCCGGCTCTATGGAGATACTGTCGTAGCGTGCGCCGATGCGTTTTGCGCATTCCATGGCGTCGGCGATACTTTCGGGGGAGGTGACCGCGGAGGGCAGCATAACCATATGCACACGCTCACCGCCCAGCGCATCGGCGGCGATGACGGCGGACAACACCGAGTCGATGCCCCCTGAAATGCCTATCACCACTCCGGAATAGCCGTTTTTATTCACAAAATCGCGCAGGCCAAGGGTCATCGCGCCGTACAGGGATTCGAGGCCTTCGGGGCGGGAATGGATTATGCCGGGTTCGGGCTTCCATGCCTCGGCTTGTTTTGTCAGGCTGAGCAAGGCCAGATCGTTTTTGAAGGCCTGCATACGCAAACCCACCTGCCCCGCTGCGTCGACGGCAAAGCTTCCGCCGTCGAATACCAGCTCATCCTGCCCGGACACCTGATTCACATATAACAGGGGAAGGCCGGTGGCGCGCGCGCGCTCGGCGGCAATTGATTCGCGCAAGGCGGCTTTATCCACCTCATAGGGGGATGCGTTGATGCAGAGCAGTATTTGCGCACCCTCGGCTTGTAAATGCGCCGCCACGTCGGGCAGCCACATATCCTCGCATATCATGAGCCCCAGTTTCACACCGCGCCATTCCACGGGCTGGGGCATGGGGCCGGGCTCGAAGACGCGCTTTTCGTCGAACACGCCATAGTTCGGCAAGTGGTGCTTATATTGCCTGTGCAGGATTTTTCCGCCATCCAATAGGAAAACCGCGTTATGGAGCGCGCCATTTTCATGCCATAGCCCTCCTACGAGCATGGCACTGCCGTTTGCGGTCAATCTGGCGAGGTCTTCAACGGCTTCTATATTAAGTTCCTGGAATTTGCTGCTCAATACCAGATCTTCCGGGGGGTAGCCGGGAATACACATTTCGGAAAATATAACCAGATCCGCCTTCGCGGCAGAGGCGACCTCATACAGGGCGCCGATGATCATCGAGTTCCCCGCGACGAAGCCTACGGTGAAATTATGTTGAACGAGTGCAAGGGTTAGGGTCATGGGTCATTGATAGTGCAAATAGAGGCCTTTGATAAGTACTTAGTCTTGGTGCCTGCTTTGGCGCGCCCCGCCCGCCAGTGCGTTCGGCCGGCGGGTTAGCCGGCCGAACGCTGGCAA
>JANYCJ010000138.1 GCA_025360345.1 Alphaproteobacteria bacterium
CACCTAAAGGCCTATCTGTCGGCAAAGGCAGGAAAATTGACCTTGTCACCCTCGATGCCGACACGCAGGATGCGGCACGCACCACCACCGGCATCGATGAACTCGACCGTGTGCTCGGCGGCGGGCTGGTGGCCGGTTCGGCGGTGTTGATCGGCGGCGACCCGGGCATCGGAAAATCAACGCTTTTATTACAAACGGTGGTCGCCATCGCCCAGAAGGGCGTGTCGTGCAGCTATATTTCCGGCGAGGAATCAGTGGCGCAAGTCACCTTGCGCGCCAAGCGTTTGGGGCTTTTGAGCCCAAAAGTGCAGCTGGCATCGGCGACGTCGGTGCGCGATATTATTGCGACACTGGATGGCCCTACCCCGCCGCAGGTACTGATTATCGACTCCATCCAGACCATGTATCTCGACAATTTGGACGCCGCACCGGGAACCGTTTCGCAAGTGCGCGCCGCCAGCCACGAACTCATCAAACTGGCGAAAAAACGTGGGCTTACCCTGTTTTTAGTCGGGCATGTCACCAAAGATGGGCAGATTGCCGGGCCGCGGGTGCTTGAACATATGGTCGATACGGTTTTGTATTTCGAAGGCGAGCGCGGCCATGAGTTCCGCATCCTGCGCGCGGTGAAAAACCGCTTCGGCGGGACGGATGAAATCGGCGTGTTCGAAATGGGCGGCGGCGGACTCAAGGAAATCACCAACCCGTCGGCGCTGTTCTTATCCAACCGCGAAGGGGCGGTGAGCGGCGCGTGCGTATTCGCAGGCATGGAAGGTTCACGCCCGCTTCTGGTGGAGGTTCAGGCGCTTGTTGCGCCCTCGTACATGAGCGCACCCCGGCGCGCCGTCGTCGGCTGGGACGCAGGCAGGCTTGCCATGATCCTCGCGGTGCTGGAAACACGCTGCGGTATCCGGTTTTCCGACAAGGAGGTCTATTTAAATGTCGCAGGCGGCATCCGCATCAACGAACCTGCGGCAGATATGGCGGTGGCGGCGGCGTTACTGTCTGCTTTATACGACATGCCCCTGCCCGCCTCATGCGTTATGTTCGGGGAAATCGGGCTATCGGGAGAAATCCGGGCGGTGTCACGCACCGAAACCCGCCTCAAGGAATCTGAAAAACTTGGATTTGGCAACGCCTACATCCCGGTTAATACCTCGATGGGCGGTGGGCATAATGCCCCCCAAAATACCCATTTTAAAGGTTTGACGCTCACGATAAAACATGTAGAAACGGTAAATACATTAGCACGCCAGTTATTTGGCGCTCCAGCTCAGAAAAAGGCAGTCGGCGAGTATGCTTGAAACCCACCTTAATCTTTTTGACGCAGGCGTCATGGGCGTGTTGGCGCTGTCATGCCTTTTCGCGTTTTTTCGCGGCTTTGTGCGTGAAGTATTATCGCTGGGCGCATGGATCGGCGCGGCCATCATCACCATGTATTATTTCCCCGACATGGCGGCGAAACTGAAACCGCATTTCAAAAGTGCGGTCGGCGCTGCCGGTGTCGGCACGCTGATCATCTATACCGCCGCGCTGATCGGCTTTTCCATCATCAACGCTATCATCATGAAGTTTGTCAAAGCCGGCAACGATATTGGTATGCTGGATAACGCGATGGGCTTCCTCTTTGGCCTTGCCCGCGGGCTCCTCATCGTCTCGCTTGGGTATTTCCTGCTTACTATCGCCATGCCGGAAAAGGAATATCCCGACTGGCTGAAAAAATCAGTGACGCGGCCTTATGCCGAAATGGGTGCGATCAAGCTGGCGAAAGTGGCCCCGGAATATTTGCGCGAAATTTCCACGCTGGAAAAGAAAGCCGTGGATGAGATGCAGGAAAGCAAGAAAAAGGCGGATGAAAAAGCCCTTGAAGAAGATTTAGGCAAGGACGGTGCCAGCAAGGATAAGTATAATGAAGATTCCGCAGCAGCAACCCCTAAAGCCGCGCCCATTGAAGACCGGGGCACACAAGGCTATAACAAAGCAAGCAACTCGCAACTCGACCGATTAATAAACAGCAGCTCAGGCACCAGTAAAGACCAATGACATATATGACCGCCGATTCACTGATGGACGCAAGCCAGAACCCGCTCGATAACGATAAATTCCATGATGAATGCGGGATTTTCGGGATTTTCGGGAACTCGGACGCAGCGGCGCACGTGGCGCTTGGGCTGCACGCATTGCAACATCGTGGGCAGGAAGCCTCCGGCATCGTCAGCCATGACAGCAAGCAGTTTTTCTCGCACCGCGCTCTGGGCTTAGTCGGCGATAATTTCAATTCGCCCGAGATCATGAATAAGCTCAAAGGCCATATCGCCATCGGCCATAACCGTTATTCCACCACCGGCGACACATTACTGCGTAACGTACAGCCGTTGTTCGGCGATTTCAGCTTCGGCGGGTTGGCCATTGCCCATAACGGTAACCTCACCAACGCCATGAAACTGCGCAAGCACCTGATCGATATTGGCTGCCTCTTCCAGTCCACCTCCGACACCGAAGTGATTATCCACCTGATCGCTCTGTCCAAGCAAACCTCGGTGGAAGACCGGCTGATCGATGCGCTGTCACGCGTGGAGGGCGCTTATTCCCTCGTGGTGATGGCAAATGACTGCATGATCGGCGTGCGTGACCCGTATGGCGTGCGCCCACTGGTGATGGGTAAGCTGGGTGACGCGCCTATCTTTGCCTCGGAAACCTGCGCGCTCGATATTGTCGGTGCGGAATATGTGCGCGACCTTGAACCGGGTGAAATCGTTATTGTCGAACCTTCCGGCATCCGTTCACTGAAACCCTTCCAGCACACCGCCAAGCGTTTCTGCATTTTTGAATATGTCTATTTTTCCCGCCCGGATTCCGAAAGCGAAGGCTTAAACGTCTATCAGGTGCGCCAGCGCATCGGTGCGCAGCTGTCACGCGAAGCGCCGGTGGACGCCGATGTGGTGGTTCCTGTGCCTGATTCCGGCATTCCCGGCGCGCTCGGCTATGCTAAGGAGTCCGGCATTCCTTTCGAGCTCGGCATTATCCGCAACCATTACGTTGGCCGTACCTTCATCGAGCCGAGCGAACATGTGCGCCATCTCGGCGTGAAGCTGAAGCATAACGGCAACCGCGCGATGCTGGAAGGCAAGCGCGTGATCCTGGTGGATGACAGCATCGTGCGCGGCACGAC
>JANYCJ010000154.1 GCA_025360345.1 Alphaproteobacteria bacterium
GTTCTGGGATGACCGTGTCCCCGGTGGCCCGGCCGATTTATGGCGCATCCTGACCTGCCGCGCACTCTGTATCGGTATAGATGCCAACCCAGCCACCAATCCCCATATGCAGGAACTGCGGCAAAAACTGGCCGCACTGCATAACCTTCCGCGCCCGAATTTCGCCCATCAGGCCTATGCCCGCTTTTGCGAAACATGGAACCTCGTCCTCCCCCATGCCGCACAAATGCGCTTAGAGGCACTCCTCGGCCCGCATGGCGGCACTCCACCCGCACTTGAAGATTTTATTTTTCATGAATGGCTGGAAGATATCCACGATAACGACATCGCCCCGCACGCGTGAAACAGGAAGGCGAAATCATTAATTTAGTTTTTTGAAAAAACAACACCCCCAGCCCAACTATAGCAAAATACTGTAACTTAATAATAATTATATAAATAGGCTTGCTAAAAACACAGCAAGGTTCACCAAACCTTAATAAATACCAGTGTATTATTATGCTATAGTTAACCTATGCGTTAAAACCAAACTCCAGTTACATAGCGTGTGATAATGGCTGATACGCCGGACAATGACTTCCTGAGAGTGCAAGGCAGCGACCTGCGCCTTTTCGTGCCCTCCGCCCCCACCCGCGAAGGGGATAACCCACTCGTCGCCATCTTCCGCGAAGTTAAAGACCTTGTAGCGCTCGCCGAAGTGGCACGCGGCACCCGCATGGAAACCAAGCTCGCAGATTCCGTCACCGAAAAAGTGGCAAACACTTCCCGCACCGCCCGCGAAACCAGCTCGGGCATGACCGTCTAGCTCACCACGTGTGCCAGCATCGTCTCCAGCTTTTTCGCAAGCCATTCCATCTCATTACTTTTGCTATACGACCATTGCGCCATATCCGGCACCAGCGCGCGTGCCGCCCCCTCATGCTCAAGCCGCGCCCCAAAGCGTGCCGGCTTCGTGCCCACATGGCCCGGCAGCTCCAGCAGGTAAATCGGCTTTCCCGTGGCATGGGCTTCGCTCATCATGTTCACCGAGTCATCGCTCACTACCAGCACATCCGCCAGCGCCAGCAGCCCCATATAAGGGTTCTCCTCCACGAAATCATATATATACACCCGCGCTTCCCCGGAAAAAGCCTCGCGCAGCAGCGCAATATTTTTCTCCCCCGTCCGCCGCGAAGGCGTAATCAGCAGCGAGCCCTGCGTTGCCGCCAGCACAGCCTTCAGCTTCCCGATCACCACCCGCATCGCCGCATCGGAGAATACATATTTGTTAGTGCTCCCCCCCAGCAGCACCGCGATATGCGGGGAAGGATAATTAGCAAACCTCGGCTCAAACTGCGCCCGCGCCTGCGCCAGCCCCTCGGGCGTCACGCGGTGCAGCGCATATTGTGTTTTAATCACATTCTCCGCTTCCACCTTGTCATGCGCCATCGCCACCACCACGTCGAAATGCCGGGGCGGCATCTGCGGGTCTTGGATATGAATAAACACCGGTCTCCCCGGCTCCTTTAGCAAATGGCTGCGCAACCCCATTGCAATCAGCCCCGCCCGCCTGCCGCAGCTAATCACCAGCTCCGGCCACGGTGCCGCCAGCCTGTCGCTTTCAGCGTCGAGAAACCCCGGAAAAATACTATGCTTGAACATCGCCGCATGTACCGCATTGGGCAAATACACATACGGTTTTTTCACCCGTATGGTTTTCATCTCCACCTGCTTACCAAGGCATACTGCCAGCGCCTTCACCTGCGCCACCATGCCCGCGCTACCGTCGGTCAGCCCCCATGCCCCCATCAAATCATATCCTTGGCTTTAAAAGAAAAATGCTTCTTCGGCCCGATGATAATATGGTCATGCACATCAATTCCCAGCATCCGCGCCGCCGCCACGATCTGGCGGGTCACATCCACATCGGCCTTGCTGGGCGTCACATCGCCACTCGGGTGGTTGTGCACCAGTATCAAACTGCTCGCCCCGATCTCCAGGGCACGCTTCACCACCTCCCGTGGATAGACCGGCGTGTGGTTCACGGTTCCCTTCTGCTGCCGCTCATCAGCCATCAGCTGTAATTTATTATTGAGGAACAGCACATGGAACTCCTCTTCTTTATTATTGCCAATATGCACCCGGCAATAATTCACAAGCCTGTCCGAACTGTTGATAAGCGGTTTTTCCGCAACCTCTTCACGCAGCAGCCGCTCCGCCGCAGCCTTGGCAACCTTGATCGCCACCACCGCGGCTTCGTTCACGCCTTCCACCTTCAGCATCTCTGCGGGCGCGGCATATAGCACCTTGCCAAAACTTCCAAAGGCCGCCAGCAACTGCTTCGCCATCGGCTTTACATCGCCTACCGGCTTGGCAGGAAAAAGCAGCATTTCCAGCAATTCATAATCCGCCAGCGCCTGCGGCCCAGCCGCTAAAAATCGTTCGCGCAAACGTTTGCGGTGCCCGCTATGCAGCGGCTTCGCTTGTTTTTTAATTTCCGGTAAAACCATCGGCGGCACCAGCCCCATGTCTAAAACCTGCGTTGTCTTCGCGGATGTAAAAGGTCTGTCCAGCACCAGCTCCAGCGCTGCCGGTTCCGACATGCCGGATTTGGGCGGAAGCTCGTCACTCATAAGGCGGGAAATGCTTGCCCGTAGGCGACTGGGTGAAAATTTCATACCCCGTGGCCGTCACCCCCAGTGAATGCTCGAACTGCCCGGAGCGCTCTTTGTCCCGCGTGGTCACCGTCCAGCCATCATGGCGCGAAAGGATCGTATGGTGGCTGCCAACATTCAGCATCGGCTCCACCGTAAAGAACATCCCTTCCTTAAGTTCCGGCCCTTCCCCCGCCTGTCCGTAATGCAATATGTTTGGCGCGGTGTGGAATACCTTCCCCAGCCCGTGCCCACAATAATCCTCCACCACCGAATACCCATGCTCATTCGCATAGGTCTCGATCGCATGTCCAATATGCCCCACTGTGTTACCGGGTTTCACCTGCGCAATGCCTAGCATCATCGCCTGATAGGTCACATCGCACAGCCGCTTATATTTAATAGAGGGCTTCCCCGCCCAGTACATCCGGCTCGTATCGCCGTGCCATCCATCCACGATCACCGTCACGTCGATATTCACTGTGTCGCCTTCCTTCAGGCGCAGATCCCCCGGTATCCCGTGGCACACCACATGGTTCACCGAAGTGCATACCGACTTTGGAAACCCGCGATATCCCAGCGGCGCCGGAATCGCCCCCGCCCCCACGATCATGTCGTGGCAAAGCGTGTTCAACTGGTCCGTCGTCACCCCCGGCACCACATGGGGGCCTATCATGTCCAGCACTTCCGCGGCAAGCCTGCCCGCTTTGCGCATTCCCTCAAAATCTTCCGGCTTATGGATCGTAATCGGTCTCGTATCGTCAAACACGCAGGTGCGCTCCTTTAATCTTTCCTGAGGCGGTGATATCTATTATATAGAAGCATTATCAGGAGAAAACACCCCTATGCAAGCACCTTCGCCGCACATCCAGCCCACGGCCTGCCTCATTATCATCGGCAATGAAGTCCTTTCCGGCCGCACCCAGGACAAAAACCTGTCCTGGATCGCCAAACAGCTGAACGACACAGGCGTAAAACTCACTGAATCCCGCATCATTCCCGATATTGAACAGGTGATTATCAATACCGTGAACACCTGCCGCAAAAGCTTCACCTATGTGTTCACCACCGGCGGCATCGGCCCCACGCATGACGACATCACCTCAGCATGCATTGCAAAGGCCTTCGGCGTGCCCATCGAGCGCAACAGGCAGGCCGCCGCAATCCTTGAAAAGCATTACACAAAGGAAATGCTAAACGAAGCCCGCCTGAAAATGGCCGAAATCCCGGTTGGCGCACGCCTGATCCCAAATCCCGTCAGCGCCGCCCCCGGTTTCTGCTTAGAAAACGTGTATGTCATGGCAGGCGTGCCCAGCATCATGCAGGCCATGTTTGGCTTCGTCATACCTGAACTCAAAGGCGGCGCAAAAACCCTGTCGCGCACCCTCTCAGCCTACATTACCGAAGGCACCATCGCCGAAAAGCTCACCCAGATCCAGAACCAGTCCCCCGAAGTTGAAATCGGCAGCTACCCCTTCATCCGCAACCAGCGTTTAGGCACCAGCCTCGTCAGCCGCTCCACTAACGAAAAAGCCCTCGAAGCCACCTTCAACCTCATCCGCAATATGCTGCTGGAAATCACCCCTGAAGTTACGGAAGAGGACCTGGCCGCTTAAAAATCAGAAGGTTAAGCTCGAGATCCGTTAATGTTTGTAAACTTTTCTCTTGAAGTATCGGTGAAATTCCTTTATTTTTAGTACCTTAGCAATACTAAATCCCATAGTTCGATGTCTTGTAATACCATACCAGATTACGTGCTGGCAGAATCTCTCCTTGGCAAACTGAAAGCAGCTCATTGGAAAAACGAGCCTGACAAACTCGGAATGCATACATACGGCTATACCGCCTCTGAACAGGAGGCTATCGACATCGTAGTGCGCGAAGCCGTAAATAAACAAGGCATGAAGGCCCTCTCCGACCTCGCAGGCAATATCTACCTCATTAAAGAGGGAAAAAACGGTGGCAAGAAAACCGATGTCATCGTGTCTCATATTGATACCGTGGAAAAAGGCGGTGCCCATGATGGCCGCGATGGTATTGCTGCGGGCATTGCGGTGGTGGCGGGCCTGAAAAAAGCGGGCATAACACCCGAAAACGACCTGTGTGTCATGATCGCCCGGTCTGAGGAAAGCTGCATCAATGGGCAGGTATCCATCGGGGCAAAAGCCGCCACAGGCCTGCTGACCAGTCTTGACCTCTCCAAACTCAAAAACCGCACCACAGGTCAAACCGTGCTGAAGCACATGAAGGAAATCGGCATCCCGGTCACCACCCTGCAGGGAAGGCTCGACCCCTCCCCCAGCTTATTTCCCTCACCCACCCTATTTCCAACCGGGGAGGATGCCAAAAGCCTTATTGGCTTTCTCGCCGAAGCACATATCGAACAGGGGAACTACTGCGCCAAGCAAAACGTAACACTTGGCATTGTAAGTGAAATACGCGGCAATACTCGCTTCCCAGGCACCAAAATCACGGGTGAAGCCTCCCATTCCGGCGCCACCTTCGAAGAAGATCGCGCCGATGCGGTTCGCGCCGCCGTTGCCCTCATGCACGCCGCAGAAACATGGTATCTGTCTAAAAAAGAGCAAGGCAAGGATATTGTCTTCACCCCGGCCTCTATCAACACTACCAACACCTCCCCCACCACCATCGCCAATAACGCCACGCTGAGCTTTGAAATCCGCTCCACCAATATTGGACTGCTACAGGAATTCGCAAGCTTCATGAAAAAGACAGCAGTGGAAATCGAAGAGAAGAACGCGGCGAAAGACCCTCACAAAGAAAATAAACTGGTCATCGCGTTGCCAACCCCCAAAATCACCGAACCCGCACATATGGATAAAGCTGTCATCAGCCACGCACAAAAAATAGCGGCAGGTTTAGGCATTAAAGCGGGTATCGTTACCAGCGGGGCCGGGCACGATACTGCCATGTTCTCAAATACGAGCACTCCCAGCGTCATGATTTTTATCAAACAAGATAAGCCTATCAGCCACAACCCTGAAGAAGGGCACAACCGGCATAGTTTTCGACAAGCCTGCGACTTACTAAGCGGAATGGTAACCACCCCCTGCCACGACCTCGCCGAGACTATCGCACCGTCCGGCGTCGCAAGCTTCACCGAATACCTGAAGCAACAGGGAGCAACCGCTTACACACCCGGCAAGTGGCAGAAATAAGCCTGATTCCATCAGGATAAATTTACTTTGCAGATGGTGCTGAAACACCCTTGGCTGCGCCATCCTGCGCCGGAAGCGCCGCGGCAGAATCCGGGCGGCCCGTTCCGTCCACTTTCATCATCGTGCCCAGCCACACTTGCGGGTCTGCAAAAGCGATCGGCCCAGGCAGCGCCAGCTTGGTAGCGGGCTTGGCCATTTCAGCAAGCATGGCCGGGTTGGAAATCAGCCCATGCGCCTTCGCCCAGCCCAACCCCTCAAGCTGCGAGCGTTTGCCGCTGGCCGTCAGGTCACCCGTAAGCTTGGTGAGCCTTTCAAGGAAATAGGTGTATTTGCTCTTATCTTCCGCAGAAATACCCGGCGTATCAATGCGCTGCTTTAGCGCCACCGCCGTGTCAATCACCTCCTGCATCCCCTTTTCCGTCAGGTCGGCAACCTTGATATCACGCCTGCCCGGAACTTTAAAAGTCTTCCAGTCCACCGCAAACGCCTGCGAGTTAATCACATCCGGCAGTGGCATGGACAGACCGCTATGCCGTGAATTGAATCCCGGTACATCCAGGTCATCAAACATAAAACGTCGCGCAGTCGCACCGCTGCCTTCAGTAAACACCTCCACCTTATCTATATAAGAAAGAAGTTCTTTCACCTTGGGTGCCCGCGCCTCATCCATCTTCGCAAAGTTCTCGGCCATCCCCGATGCAGGCTTTACCTCGGCCCATTGCTTAAAGGTCTGGCGGACCTTCTCTTCCCGCTTCAGCGGGCTGAGTTCCGGGAATGCCAGCGCCATCTTCTCCCTCAAATTTTCCGGCGTCACCGGCGATTTCGGGCTTGCCGCAACGCGCTCAGCCTCGGGAAGCACCCCACCTTGCGCCACCAGCGCCTTCTCATCCAGTTTTTTCCCATCGGCGGCAAATCCCAGCTTGCCACGCCGCTCCGCAAGCGCCTTCGCCAGCTCCACCTTGCTCATGCCACCCAGCTGGTTCAGGTCTTTTTCCAGCTCCACGCGCATCGCGGTGACTGTTTCCGGCAGTGCGGCAACCACCGCAGCTTCCGTAGTCAGCGCCAGCTTCAGCTCGCCCTTGCCGTAAGCCGCCAGCTTCGCCTCATCGGAAATGATACCGCTCACTTCTTTCCAGCTCGCGTTCAGGTCGTCCTGCCGCGCGTAATATTTCACCCGCGCCTTCACCACCTCCTGCAAATCTTTCAGGAATTTACCATATTTTTCCTTATCCTCAGGCGTGGCCGCTGCATCCTTGCGCCGCTGCAGCACCGCCGCCATATCAACCAGGTCTTTCTTGCCGTCCTGCGTCAGGTGTTCAATGGTAAAGGTAAAACCGCCGCCCATATCATGCACCTTAGCTTCCGTTGCAAAACTGCTTGGCAGGAATATCTGCGGTAGTTCCCGCGCTTGCCCGCTCGGCGCTGCAAATCCGGGAATTTTTTTATCGTTCAGGAACATAATTTTCTGAACGCCCTTCTCCTGCACCTTGAGCAAATCCGTCTGGTCCATGAATACCAGAAATTCCTTTACCCTCGGCGACAATGCCTTGTCCGCCTCTGTAACGCCCGCCACTATTTTCTCGGGCTTCATTTGCGCCCATTCCGGCAGGTGTGAGCGGATCTTTTCTTCCCGCTCAACCGGGTTAAGGTTAGGATAGGCATATTCCGCCTTCACCACCATAGTCGCAACCGTCAGCGGCATCAGCGGGTTGCGCGGATCTTCGGCAAGCGCGGGCGCCATTTGCCTGCGCATCTCACCCATGCGGAAATCCATATCGCTCAGTACCGCAGCAATGCCGTCACGCCCGATCGCGCGGTGCATTTCATCCAGCTTCTGCTCGAACGCTTTGGTAAAAGCGTTCCGCGCCTGCGGCGTATCCATCTCTGCCTTGAAACGCTCCGCCGCAGCAAGCCGCACTTTTTCCGGCGCTTTTTCTCCGTCCGGCAATTGCGCGTATAAATCCTTAAGCTTGCGCCACATCGCCTCCGTCGCCTTGCCTTGCTGTTCGTCAAGCTGGGCCCGGCGCAACAGGTAAGCGTCGGCCACCCCCTGCGCCGTATCATATTTTTTCAGGTCGGCAGGCGTAGCCGTCCCTTTCTGCACCGACTCTTTCAAGCTGGCAAGACTATGCTTCGCCTCGTCATACGCAGGCTTATCCTTCTCGCCCAGCGCTTTGACATCGGCGTCATAAGCCTGTTGCTGCTTTGCCATCATCGCCCGCAAGGAAACAATCGCTTTCACCGTTTCATTTTCGGGATTGCCCATGATGTGGTCTTCAACCGTCACATACCGCAAGCCCGTCACCGCCTGTGCTTTCCATGCATCGGCGCCCTGCAACGCTTCTTCACCCGTCCGCGCCTGCTGCTTAACAAACGCATCGCGCATCGCCATCACCGCCTCGTGCTTCACCCGCAAATCGGGCGATGCCACCCCTCCAGCCTTGACGGCAGCCGCCTCGCTAATCAGCAACGCCTTAACCTTCTCGCGGTATTCCGGGTTTTTCACCACCGCTTCCGGCAGCGTCGCGCCGCCCTTAAAGCGCTCTTCGAAAGAATCAATCGCCATGTCCATCGCCCGCACCGAAGGCATCATCGGCGCCAATTGCCGCCGCATACTCTGGAAGGCCTTCACCGCAGAAAGACTCCCCGCGGCAAGCTCCTCCCGTTTCCACGGCAGGAAGAGGCTCTTGTCGTCAGTGGTAAACTTGGCGCCCCATGCATTAAGCCTTTCCGCCTCGGTTTCCGGCGCCACCAGCGTGCCCGCCACGCCCGCGCTGACTGATTCAGCCACATCCTCTTTCCAGCTTCCGCTTTTGCCAGCCACGAAATAAGAACCCGAATTCATGATAACGTTATTAAAAGAAGAGCCACCGAACTTGGCTTTAAGGTCGCCCAGAATCTGCCTCCCCAGCATATCCTGCATCATGGCCTTTTGTTCTTTGCGCGTTTCCTGTGCAAATGGAACTTCGTCGCGCTTTTCACTCATCTTGTGCCGCGCCACTTTAACAACGGCCTCTGCCGCCGATACCGCGGCGGCTTCCTTCTGCTCCTCGCTCAGCGACGATGCCGCCGGGTCAGTTTTCAGTCTTTCCCGCAGCGGCATGTAAACCGACATGTAAATGTCTGCCGCCATGCGTTCAGCCAGCTCATGGTTTTCTTTTGCGGCCTTTGCCGGGTCGGCCGCCGGGGCGTCTGGGTTGTCCAGCATCACCTTCACCCGCGTGCTGATCACGTCGGCCAGCGTAGTGATGGACCGTGCTCCCATGCCCACGTCCCTGCCGCTCATCGCCCCGATCAGCTGTTGGCGCATTTCCGCTTCGTCCACCGGTTTGCCCGTCTGGTCTGCTTTCAATTTCTGGTAAAGAATAACATCAGACACATTCTGCATCAGCTTTTCGCGATTAATGCTGAGTCCGCTTTGCGTGGCATCCATGGCCAGCAAATTGGCAATAATCACATTATCGTCGTCCAGCTTATCGCTGCCGGCAGACACCGTGCCCTTTAGCTTGGGCATCAGCAGGTCGCGCACCTGCTGCGGTATCACCTGCTCGGCAAGCACCCCCTCGCCCACATTGCGCAGCTCCTTCACCTTGGCCGGAATCACAGGCGCTTTCGCCGGTGCCGCCACCCCATTTTCCACAATGCCCGTCGTCATCCGGTAAGCCATCACATTCAGCAGCGCATCGCCCTCTTTGCCCTCCACAATGCCCATCGCCTTGCGCCTGCCCTCCAGAGCGCCCCGCACCTCGCGCGCAAATGCCGTATAACCTGCCTCATCGAGCTTGGCAAATTTTGCGGTGGCCATCAGACGCTCGGCGGCCAGCATCTTCACCGCTTCGGCAGCCTCCTCCACCTTCACATCCGCGCCGTTGTTAGCCGCTTTGATCGCGTTATAGCTGGCCTCTTCACGCAGCATCAGCACCGCCGTTTTACCGATAATATCGGCGGTGGCCGCTTTCTCTGTAGCAGCCATGGCTTTTAATACGTCGGGCGGCGTTGCAACGCCTGCCTGACGGTTGATATATTCCGCCGCCGCCCGCTGCGCCAGCGCCTGCATACCCGCGTCCGTAAGCAAATGGGTGGTGTCCTGCTTCAATCCACGGAAGATCCCCTCTGATAAGACATCATGCGCCTTTGCATAAGCATCGGGCTTCTGCACATCGTTCAGGAAATCGGGCTTCATGGCGAAAGGGCGGATGCCGTCCGCGATCAAACCTGTCAAAAGCGCCCTGTCCGCAGGTTCCATCTTCTTCTTGGCAGCCTTGATCTGCGGGTTCATCATTGAATCTAGCTCTGCCGAGTATGTTTCCATAACCGGCGAAAGCTCTCCGGAAATCTTCGTTTTCACGGCAAGGTCTTCACGAGCCTTGGCTTCTTTCGGGAAGGAGTCGGTCGCCGCAGGCACCTTCTTCAAAACCGTCTCGGCATAAGATAAGGCCATCTTGTCCGCAATCACATCCAGCGCCTCCGGCGAAAGCGCGACCCCCGGCTTGGACGGGTCAACCGGATCATTAATTTTCGTACTCTTCCGTAGTGCCTCCCGGAAACGCGAAGCCACTTCCTCGAAAACCCCCTTGGGAGAATCGGTAATTTCTTTTGCCCCCGCAGGCAGCGCCATGCGCAGCATAACCGGTGAAAGCGCTTCGGCCATGGCGGTGGTGTGGCGGTCGTTCAGTGGCGCACCCGCAAGCTTCTGCAGCTTTTCACCAGCCTCTGTAAGCTTGCCGCCCTGCATCAGCTGGCCGCTGATCTGCTTTTGCAAATCCGCCACCAGCTCCCGCCCGGCCTGCGCTTCTGCCTTTGTATCGCGCGGCACAACAGCACTTTCGGCCCGTACCAGCGTTTTGGAAATGTCGCCCGCGATATACCACGGCAGCTTTTTTGAATCGTCGCTCCCCTTTTCAGCCTCGATAATTTTTTCAGCCATCGTGGTAGGCAATGTCACCTGTAACAGTGCATAAAAATCGGGGTTGCGCACGCCCGGTTTCTTTCCCAGTTCCTCAATCACCTTGCGTGCTTCATCCGCCAGCACCTGCGCGCGCGCCGCAGGCTCCATGTCCCGCAAATGCTTGCCCTTCAGGTTTGTATCCGCCCCCTGATAAGTAAAATCGGGGTTCACCACCACGCTGGCAAGCTTCGCCGCAACTTCAAACTGCACCTTATCCAGCGTCGCCCGCTTCAGCCCGTCAGCCCCGGGATACCCCACCATCTCGCGCGCGCTTTCCACATAGCTGCCCACGGTAGTCCAGATGCCGTCGTCCTTGTCCTTATACAAATCCTTGAATTGCGAATTCGCCTTGAAACCTTCGCCAATGGCGTTGAACAGCCCAGTGCGCACCTCGCCTTCCACGCGCTTGCGGATATCGTCGTCAATGCCACCCATCGCCGTCGCCCGGATCGCCGCCAGCGGATCAGGTGCAGGCGCTCCCTTAAGGCTCTGCCCCGGCGCCTTCGCAAGCTCCGCCCCCACCGAGCCGATAATATCGGGCGTCATAAACCCGGAAATATCTTCTGTCGTGCCCAGCGAATTCGTGCGCAGCTGCGTAAGGTCTGCAACCACCGTCTGGCGCATCCTGTCGCCGGTAAATCCCGCGATAGTTTGCTTCAGCCCATCAAAACCGCCGTCAAATCCGCTAAAAATCCATGAGAACAACCCCCGGAACATATCCCCCAAAGAAGCCCCGCCCAGCAAGTCGTCTAAAAAACCAATGCCCGAACCTGTGCTGCGCCCCACCCCGTTAGCCACCGTATCCGCCACCACTTCCGTCTGCCTGCGTGACGGCACCAGCATTTTAAAGCTTCGGATATTCAGCGATTTCTTGATCTGCTCATCCATCACCCCATCAAGCTGTTCGATATAAAGGTCGCCCTCCACGCCAGCGATGGTGATCTTGCCCTGATCAATCAATTGCTTCCCAAGCCGCATCCATTCGGCATCGCGCATTTTCTGCCGCGCTTCATCGTCGGCCGCGCCGGTAAAATTAAGCCCGTCGGTGGGATCGGCAGGCAGGCTTCGGTTCAGCTTGCGTGCGGCCAGCCCCACGAGCGACCAGGATTTTTTAAGGTAAATCGCGGTTCTTTCCTCGATCGCCGAAACGGTCTGCGCCCTCGCTTTGGCCTTGGCTTCGTCCTGAACCGTCATGAAAACAATGTCTGTGCTATTACGATAACTAATATATTACCGCAGATTATCCCATTTCCACATGAAGAGATTGTTACAATGCCCCCGCACAGTGTGACAGCCCCAAAGCATTGTAATTAATAGGTATATTTTTGCAAACCTTTATAGTGACAAATCCCGGACCGATGGGCTACATAAAGAACACTTCACCACCCCTTAAGCTCCCATGGCGGAATTGGTAGACGCTGCAGACTTAAAATCTGTTTCGAGTAATCGAGTGCCGGTTCGATTCCGGCTGGGAGCACCACTACTTTGCCGCCATTGCAACCAAGCGGGTAGATTTTATGCAGCGACCGTTCCTTAACCTCGCACTGTTAAGCATAGGCAGCCTGCTCCGCGTCACCCCCGCCCACGCTGATTGCGCAGGCACGCCGGACCAGCAGGTAAATATCACCATTGATGCGATCAGCGCACCTGTTTACGACGCCACCGGCCATGAATTTAAAGGCTGCCTCCTCCATGCCGGCGGACAAGTGGTGGGATATGCAAAGGAAGACAAACTGTGCAACACCCCTCTGGGCAGCAACATTAAGCTGCGCCTGTCCTACGGCTGCTGCGACACCGGCCCCAACTCGGGCGATGTCGAATGCGTCATCAGGTCAAAGCCGCAGGGGAAAGAAGCGCCCGCCCATGGCAACGGCGCAATAGCTCATTCCATCGCACCTTGAAAATAATTATTATTCAGAATATTAAAGAAAAAAATAGGCAGCGGCCCATCCCGCCGCAAATTTCATAACAATAATTAGTATTTTGCCATTATAATCACCCTATGAGGATTTTTAACGGTGAAATGATTATTGGCGCGGATGGTTCGATATCGGCCAGTCCACGTGGCAATTACCCCGACAAATGGGCTGTGCGCGTTGCCGACCTTGACGATGCCAAAGTGGCCGCCGAAACTAATACGAAAATCAAAGACTGGTTTGCTGCCCAGAATGCGCAGGAACTTGACGCGCTGGCTGATAAGGCCGTGGCGAATATCAAAATGAATATCCAGTACACCCATCAGGGTATGGTAGATATTGCTGCGATCAGCCCGGCAATAACCGCTATCGGCGACTATCTCCAGCAAAGGGGCCATTCCGTAAGCCAGACCGTGGGCCTCATCGCACAGGTCATGAACCGCCCTAAGGCAGAGCTCGTCGCCCAGGCCGAAGCATGGGGTATGCCCCACGGCAGTCTTGACCAGCTTATCTACCAGAATGCAACTGCCTACACCCAAACCGATGCTTACCGAAAACATTATGCCGATGCCGTACGCAACGAACTGGGCCACGCTTTGGGCAACGCAACCCTCCCTCCCTCCCAGCGCACCTCGCTGGACGCCATTGTCGGGCAGATCGTCAGCGCCCCGGACAGCCCGGAACCCTATGCAAAATTAAAACAAATGATCCGCGCCAATCAGGAGGCCCTGAAAAAAGACCCCGTGGCACGCATCAGGGAAACATCCGCCGCCTGCTGCGCGGACATGGGAATCACCGAAAACCAGCGCGACAGCCGCACCCGAAACTTCGACATATCGCTCAATACTATCCTGCAACAAGGCAACAAGGGATTTTCCCCGGCCTTCCGCGCTGCCTTGGAAAATGCCGGTACCGTCTTCGTGGTAAGTCCCACAGAACATTTTTCTAATGCCGACTCCATTTGCCCCCGAACACGATACAACGCCTCGCAGAATGAAACAAAAACAGCAGGCGGCCAGGCTTCGGGTATGCTTCCCATCATCCGCCTCGGCATGGGCGGGGATGTCAAGATAACACAAGACCTGTTACTGGAAGAAGGCAGCCATATGCTTGACCTGCTCGGCAAGTTCCAGCCCGCCGAGCGCACCGCTTTTAATAACCTGAACGAAAAACTCCTTCATAAAATTGCGCAAGTATCGAACGCCACTGCCAGCGACTTGCTGATCCTTTTCGACCAAACCCGCGCCGAACGCGACCGGCTGAACCGCGTCCCAGACGCAGTAAACATACCTGTCCAAAAGGCATTGGATGATTTCGTCGCCAAAAATCCCTTGAAATCATATGACAATGTGGTGGAACTGTTTCACACGGTCATGACCAACGCTGGCTACCCAAACCTGCCCAGCACCGCCAATGAAAATAAAGCTAATATGCTCGACCTCGCCTATGACGGCAGGATTCCCTGGAAAGAAAAAGAAGCGATTCTCAAATATTTCAATATTGAAAGCGACATCAACACCCTTAAAACCGCCATTGATCGCCCCTCAACGCTGCGCTTCACCTATCCCCCCGGCTCCATTCGCCAGAACACCATGGATTCGTTAAACGGCATCGAGTTTATCGGCCCCCAGCATTATGGCTTCATCAGCGGCGCCACCCGCGATCGTTAAGCCGGAAAGAACCTATGATTATGGTGACAAGCACCCGCCCATAAGTATAACTGGCGAATCCAACCGTTTTTGCGATAATGCCCGCCATGATCTCACAAACCAAAATATTCATCGCCTCCATGATCGGCATACTGGCCGTAACCCTGGCCACACGCCATCCGCCCATTCCCGCAGGGCCGGCAGTTGGTGACGCCACCCAGCCCTCCTCCTCACCCGGCAGCGTAACCAAGCCATGAACTCCCTGAAATTTGCGCCGCTCGCATTGCTCTTTTTCCCCCTTGCTGCCCATGCGGCCGAAATCGCCGGCAAGCTGGCCGGGCGCGATGTCGTGATCTGGTCGCCCCCCAAAAGCACAAGCCCCGAGCCGCTGATTCTTTTCTCCCATGGCCTGATCGGCCCCAATACCCAGTCACGTTTCCTCACCGAGGCCTTAGCCAAAAACGGGTATTGGGTCGTAGCCCCAGACCACAGCCGCGACGCTATTGAAAGCCCACCCGAACAATGGTCGGACGCCACGGCCAAAAACCGTAAAGAAGATATGCAGGCCGTGCTCGAGGCGCTTAAAAAAGACCCCGCCTACAACAAGAAAATGGATTTCACCCATATCGGCCTGGCAGGTCACTCCCTCGGCGGATATACCGTGCTCGGTCTCGCAGGCGCATGGGATAGCTGGCGCCTGCCCGGCGTCAAGGCCGTGCTGGCCCTCGCCCCCGTGACTGCGCCATACATGGCGAACCACACCCTGGAAAACATCTCTGCCCCTGTCATGTATCAGGGCGCCACCGCCGACACTCTCAGCGCCGCCATCGGCGAACGCGGCAATGCCTACGACCAAACCCCCGCCCCCAAATATTTCATTGATTTGCAGGATGAAGCGCACAAAGCATGGCGCGATGACACAAAAGGACCCCATGACACCATCGCCGCTTATGCTATCGCCTTTTTTGATGTCTACCTGAAAGGCAAACCCGCCTCCCCCATTCTGGATCAGAAACTCCCCGGCGTAAGCCACCTGCGCCATGAAGAAAAATCAAACTGAGCCTCGCTCTTCCTGCACCTCCCTCAATACAGGCCTGCTGGCCGCTATAAAGCGGCAGCTTAGCGCCCCCTCGGAAAGCAGCATCGCATTATGCGGTCTTTTGCTTTTGCTCATCAGCACCCTGCGCGCCATACATGCCCCTAACCTGTGGAGCGCAACCCAGGCCACATGGAGTTACCATTATGGCTTCGTCAAGCGCGGCCTGTACGGTGAAATACTCCAGCTCTTCACCCCCGGCCTCACCTATCGCCTTTTCGCCCTGCTCGGTTATGCTTTTCTGGCCGTGGAAGCTATCATTATCTGCTTCTGGAGTTATGCCGTTGCCCGCAAACACGCCTCCTACCCCTGGCTGCTAAGCATATTCTTCTTCAGCCCCGCACTGCTATTCTACATTAATACCGCCGGCTATCTGGACCACCTCTGCGTCATGATCGCCATCGCCATGGCCCTCCTTCCTTTGCGCCAGAAAGCAAGCGCCATCGCACTTCCTTTGCTATGCCTTCTCGGCATGGCCCTGCATGAGGTATTTTTCATAGTCGGTTTTCCTGTGCTCATCCTGCGCACCCTTCTCAAACTCCAGCTGCCAGGCAGCCGCACTAGCTACTATTCGCTGGCATCGGCCTTCATTGCCATCACCGGCATGTATCTGGTTTTTGAATATATTCCAATATCCGCTCAGCAAATCGCCGACCTTCGCCACAGCGCCCACATGCACAGCGACTTTCCCGTGCGTTATGATAATTTCGAAGTGCTGCGTCGCGGCCTGAGGGGCAACTGGGCGCTAAATTTTGGTCATCTCCCCATTCCGGAAAGCCTCTTCGCCCTGCTGAAAATCCATGGCGCGGTCTACCTGCCCCTCACGCTTTTTTACCTGGGCCTGCTGCTTTGCATTTTCCTCCGTCCCGCGCATTCCGCCGGGCAAAAAACCCTCATCGCTATTGCGCTGGCCACCGCCTGCCTTCTCCCCATAGCGTCTATCCTGATTGCATGGGATTACCGCCGCTTTTTCTCCCTCAGTGGCATCGTTTCCTATATTCTGTTGCTTACCGCGCTACACCATCGACCTCCCCTGCCCTCCCTGAAAAATCGCCGCAGTCACATCGCCGTATGTCTCGTCGCCTTCATGAACCTTGCCTTCCCTCCGGCCTTGCTCATGGATAATGTCCCCATCTCCCGCTTCCCCTACATGAACCACTGGCAATATTGGGAACAGGTCTGGCACGGCACCGCAACCTTCCCGCCTTCCCCGGTCAAATAGCCGTGCCCCAGCCCCTTCCCCATCTCTACACTTTCCGCCGCTGCCCTTATGCTATGCGCGCCCGCATGGCACTGCACTATGCGCAGATCCCCCATACCCAAACCGAGGTGGACCTGAAAAACAAGCCCGCTGCCCTGCTCGCGCTATCACCCAAGGGCACCGTGCCGGTCTTGCATTTGCCAAACGGCGAAGTGCTGGAACAAAGCCTCGACATCATGCATTACGCCCTATCGCAAAATGATCCGGACCACTGGCGCCATGAAGACACCGTCTCGCTCATCCACGCGAACGACACCCTTTTCAAGCCACTACTCGACCGTTATAAATACCATGCCCGCCACCCAGAGCTGATTGCCGCCGAGCATTGCCAAAACGGTGAAGCATGGCTAGCGCGCCTTGAAGCCGCATTACAGCATTCCACTTTCCTGCTTGCAAACCGCATCACCATTGCCGACATCGCGCTGTTTCCCTTCCTTCGCCAGTGGCATGGTGTAGATGGCAAGTCGCTACCCCATTTTCCCCATCTGCTCGCATGGTTAAACCATATTCAACACTCCGCGCTTTTCTTGGCCATAATGGCACGCCCATCCCAAAACCAAGAACAGCAATAAATCAGAAAAATCACTCAAATTATTAATATAAGAAGCAGTCAAATAAATTAATCGGCTGTAATATATATTTATATATATAGCATTTTATACAAATGTTACTAAAATTGACTGCTTCTTTCATGTATATGTAATAATAAAGATTAAAATTATTAACCATTTGCCCTCCATAATCAAAGGTGTAACAGCTTTGTGGACGGACAGTGGCAGACAGCACTCCAAATCCGATCGAAGAAGTACTGAAGCAGGCCAAGGAAGCCGCCAGCGCTATTCGTGCATCCGCCAAATCCGTTGTTGATGCCATACGCACCACCCGCGATGCAGAATCAGCCCGCAATCTCCTCGGCACACTGGCAAGCCTTGCCCGGGAAGAAGCAGGTATAAGCGATGCGGACGGCGCGGTCGTCGGCGGCTGGGTCGGCGAAGCAAGTGCCCAGTGCGACGAACTCGAAACCGAAACAGTTACCGTGCGGCAGAACATGGCCGCCGAAGAGCAACGCCTCAGCACGCCACAGGAAAAAATACGGGTTACCCGCGAACTGATTGAAGACCTCGACTCCCGCGGCCTGCTCGCTGAAGGCCAGGCAGATTTTTACCGGCAAATTCAGCCCGGAGAAAACTATGAAATCATCGCTTACGATGAAAACGGCAGGCTGATGCGCGATACCAATGGCAAACCCATGGTAAAGCAAATTCCAGGCTCACAGTTGTTGGAATCGGAAGCCATTTTGAAGGCTTACGAAAAAAAGGATGATGCGCAAAGCAAAAAAGCCCTGAACCGCCTTCTCTACAATAATGACGACGGTCCCCGCAACGACGAGGAACGCCGCATCGGCGAAGCACGCCTGTTGCAGGCAATCCGCGATGTGGAAGGCGGCATCGCGATTAAGGCAGACGATCAAAAGGAAGTTGATAATTCGCAAAGACGCGTAAAAGAAGAAATTTCCGCACATCAGGAGCTGTTTGAAAAGCGGGAAATCCACCGCAACAACGTCGAAAACCCTGAAACGCCAAAAGAAGTCATTAAAGAGTCCAAAAAAGAACTCAAGAAAGCCGAAGAAAAAGTAGAAAAAATTGTAGAGAAAAATAAAATCGAGCGCGATACTGATCGCAGAGACGATTTCCTCACCGCAAGCGAAAATGCAAAAAATCAGGCTACCAAAACCTCCCCGGAAAACGCCCCCTTAAGAAAGCTGCCGGGAAGGGAAGAGGAGATACGCATGATCGCCGAGGATACGAGCAAAGAAATACCGTTCATCCTGCGCGAGATAAAAGAAAACAGTGAGCCTCCACTATCTTCTCCCAATGCGATGCTGACCCCCGATGACCAGAATATGCTACGTTCGACAGCCAGCTTGTTGGCCAAAGCCGAAACTCCCGCGCAAGAAAACGGTGAGATGGACAAGCTAAGCCAGATTCGGGCCGCCTTTGCTGAAAACAGGGTTACATTCTCCACCGATGCGCCATCGTCCAAACCACAGACACTGGCCGCCGCCAGCGCGGAAATGGACTTTCTCGCCTCCATGGGGCTCATGAACGACGCCATAATGCCAATATCTACCTTGCCATCCCAAACGGCAAAAGCAGAAGCGGGCAAATTAACCGCTCAGGCCTTGGCCACGAATCTTTCCGATGCAAGCAATGAAATGAATCTGCTCTTAAACATGGGTATGCTCAGCGACACACCGCCCCCCGCAGCAAGCAAAATGCCGGAACTGGCACAGTCTTTTGAAATGATGGATACCACCACAACAACGCAGCCCCTGGCAGTGCCCGCCCTGTCTCGCAGTGCCCTTGGCAAAGCCTAGAGTTCTATAAGAAGCCGTTGTTTATAAGGATTATACACCTGTGGATAAGTGCAAATACTTATTGACACCCACCGTACCATCGGCTAAAACAATTAACCAAATGTTAATCATTTGCGGAGCTGCCAATGAGCGAGCCATCACAGCCTGAATCATACAAAAACTTTCCTCCGGTAAACGCGGAGCCAAATGCAAAAACCTATCCCTTGGAAGGCGATGAAATCATTTTGGAAGCGTTGCAGAAAAGAAACCTCATCTCTGCAGACCGCATAGCCCATTTCCAAACGATTGATCCTGATCGTCCCGATTACCTGATGGCTCGTACCAATGCCGAAGGCAAAGTGGTAAAAATGGAAACAATTTCCGGAGAGAAGCTTCGTCGGGAAACCCTCCTCTTGGAATTATTCCACAACAGAAAAAAACTTACCCCGGAAGAATCCGCTCTTTCAAAAAAACTCGAGATGGGTCACCCTCGTTTTGAAGAATTAAAAAACCGCACAGTACTGGAATTAATCGCCTTGTTCCCCGACTTAGATGATAAGTCACGAAAAAAATGGACAGACGAGATTCTTAAATATGAGAAAGAAAATGACAAGCCTTCCATCGAGGACATGAATGAAAGCCTCCGCAAAATACACGCTGTAGATAAGTCAATGAGAGATATTAGCGATGCTTGGCGGGCTGAAGCCATGCTGCGTGAAGCCCGCAAGAGAAAGTTGCAGCTGGAACGGGGCGAACTCCCGCAGCCGACACGGCGGCCGGAGGAACCCAAGAAAGACGCGGAAGTAAAACAGCGCGACTTTGAAAGCTTTGACAATGTAAGCGCCGTGCGCGAAGCGGGCCTCATACTGGCAAACGCGCAGGCAGCCACAAAAGCAGAAACCTACCAGCTTCCCGCGCAAATAGAAAAAGCCACCAAGCGCGGCGAAGGTTTTAAAGTAGCCTAAATCTACAGGGTCATCATGAGCGAAACCAATCCTTCCCCCACGGCAACGACAAACAAGAAAACCTTCCCCGTGCGCGAAGATGACTATCTCATGGTTGAACTCTTGAAGTTAAACAAAGTATCGAAAGAGGACTTGGATCGTTTTTCGTCTATAGATCCCGATCGCGATGATTATCTCATTGCGCGCTTTGACGGTGAAAAAAACATTTCCCGCTTAACCATTGCAACCGGCCACGACCTTCGTGCTACAAGCTCAATTACCGCATTTAGAAAGTATATAGCGAAGCGTGAGCCCCAAACGCAGGAATTGCTACAGGCTTTGCAGAAAACTATTACTGAACATTCCTACGCTAAGGAATTGTCCGGGTTGAGTTCTTACGAAATGATAGAGCTTGCGCACTATTCCGACGCAGCAAAAAAAGAAAGCATAAAAACTGCCGATGAAGCCTGGGAAAAACACGACGGCAAAAAACTGGATATGCTCCGCAAGGAAACCGTTAGGGATATCATGCTCCAACATGCCTTCATAGAATGGTATGGATACGATCATATGCAAAAGGTGCTTCAGGAAGCGGAGAAAGAGCCACGCCCCATCAGGCGCGCCTCGGTCACTACTCCGCAAACACCCAAGCCCAAGGTAATAAGCGAAAAGAAAGAAGTAACCCCCTCCCCACAGGCCGCCCCCCCCAAAGCCAAACCGGATTTTGAAGAGTTTGGCTCCCTGATGGAAGACCGCCTGCGCGATGCGGGCCTGGCCATCACTGCAACATCGCTTCCCGAAACCAAACCGGCGGCTGCAACCGTGCCATATAAACTTGCCGCCACGGCCACCGGCCGCAAAGACGGTTTCGAAATAAAATAGCCGCCCGTAAGCTTGACAGGGTGCGGCCTTAATTTACACTCGCCGCATGTTGCCAGACCTGTTGCTGCCCCTCACCCTGATTATCACCTGCGGCATACTCTACATGCACGCGCTCTCACATCGCCTCAGCCGCTACCTGTATGCGCTGATGGCGCTGCTCTGCGCCATCAGCGCATACAGGTAGGTATTCATGGCCCGCCCCCTTACCATGCGCAGCGAAACCCCTGAATATCAGGATGTCTACGGCGATGAGCCCACGGTGGTCTGGTATCACTGGCATGAAATGTTCCACTACTATCTCGGCGCAAAATATTTCGCCGAGCTGGGATACACCGGCCTCTATCCCGCAGCCCTGCTTGCCGATAGCGAGCAGGAAAACCAGATATTCCTGAAAACCGGCGCCCGCCGCCTTTCCAATATCATGTACTGGGACAACTACCCCACCGTGATGCAGTGGGCGCGTAGAGACTATCGCCCCCGCTTCACCAGCCAGCGCTGGCAGGAATTTAAAGACGACCTGCAGGCCATGAAAAACCTCGTCACCCCTGAATACGCGGATGAAGCCCTCTGGGACGCAGGCTATAACCCGCCCCCCACATGGTCGGTGTTCGGCGTGACGGTTGCAAACCTCGTCCCCATTCAGGAAAGCCAGTCATGGCTGGGCAACCTCCGCCCATACTGGTATCAGGCGCTCTGGCCGCCGATGGTTGACGTGCTGATGATCTCGGTGGCGTTCGCTTTCATCATCTGGTCTTTTGGCCCCGTGCCTGCCATGGGTTTTATCTTCATGTACTGCGCCAGCTGGATCGCTAATTATAACTGGACCTCCGGCAGCTTCTTCCGCTGGACATGGATCAGCGAACTCATGGTCGCAACCGCCCTGCTCAATAAAAAACGCTACGCCGCCGGGGGCGCTTTCATGGCGCTTAGCACCCTCGACCGCATTTTCCCCGCCGCCTTCGCCATCGGCGCAAGCCTTCCGCTACTCTACCGCGCCTGCCGCAACCGCGACCGCGCACCCTTGTTGCGCTACATCGCTGGCGGTGCGCTGGCCGGGGCCATCCTTCTGGCCATCAGCATCGCCATGTTCGGGCTTACCGTGTGGGGCGAATTTTTCGAACGCATCTTCATTCTGAAAAACAGCATTTTCCTCGAAAGTATCGGCTACCAGCGCATTGCCGAATATCTCGCCGGGAACTTTTCCGGCCCCGGCCCCGGCATGGACAACTTCCGCCTCTGGAACGATCAGCTCCACGCCGCATGGGCCAGCACCGCCCTGTATCACTACCCGGTCATCGCCCTGCTGCTGCTTGCCAGCCTTGTCGCTGCCACCGGCATTTCCGCGGCGGAATCCGCGTTCCTGTTCGGCGGGATACTGTTCTTCACCATTCAGGTGGCCACCGGCTATTATTATATCTACCTGCCGCTGATCGTCGTGGTGGTAAGCGCCAGCCCCCGCACCCGCGTGAGGGATACCGTCATTGCCCTGTGCTTCGCCTACCAGTTCTGGACGTGGGCCGACCAGCTTTTCTGGTTCGAAAAAACGCAGCTGAACTTCTATAACAATCTCGGCCTGCTGGTGCTCTATGGCTATTGGGCCATAGGCCGCGCAGGGGAATGCATCCGCAGTGGCAGCATTACAAGGGCGGCAGGCCTGACCCACCGGACGGCCGGTCCACCCCTTTAAGAATATCGCTGACCCGCTGCGTGATATTATACGGGACCGTTGCCGGCGTATGCATCAGCCCTTCCTTGAAGGAGGCGTGCGGGTTCATGGAGCCTTTATTGAGCAACTCCACATAGCGCTCTGAATTATAGACCAGCAACACCCGGTTCTGCTCCACACCGGGATACACGATAAAGGCAACGTTCTTTTCGTCGAACTTCGGGTTCAGCGCCAGCATTTCCTCAATACTCCGCGCCCCTTCCCCACTCGCCAGAACTTTAAGCGTGGAGTCCTCTTTATGCGTGGCCCATGATTTGAGATGCTCAGCCAGCGTGCCCGCCTGCTGGTGCTCGCGCAGCTGCTTGACATCCCTGTGGCTCATGGTGAAGCTTTCCGCCACCAGGAATTCATGGTTTTCTTTGCCATCATTGGCAAAAAGCGTCACCTTGTTCAACTGCGTGTCTTCCACCGCCTGCACAAAAGATTTAGGCGTGCGCGTATGCTTGCCCGTCACCACGATCCACGGCAATGCGCGGTTGTCTTTCTTGGCGCGTGAATCCACCCGCTCCACCGCAGTGAACATCGGGGTATCCACCGCCGCCACCTGCGTATGGTAGTTCAGCTTCTTAAAGTCGTTTACCACGTCGGAATAGCGCGTCTTGTACACCACGCCCGTACCGTCATACAAAACGTTATAAAACCCGGGCTTTTTCGGGTCTACGTCCCGCGCCCCGTCAGCCACCCATTGCCGGAGCGTGTTGGCGAACGGCTCGATAGTGATATAATCGTCACCATGGTGGTTGGCCGCGATCAGCACTTTATAAATGTCACTCTTCTTGCGGAATTCATCGAGCGATGCCTCCACGAAGTTATTGCCGCATTGCGCCTGGAACATTTTTTTCACCGAAGACTTGCCCGCGCCCGCCCCGCCCATGCTCACAATAAGCTTGGGGTTTACATCGCGTTCCTTGCCTTCAAAAATCCGGGCCTTCTCTGCATTCAGCTTATCCGTCACCGCGCTCAGGCGTTCATACGCCACATCCACCATATGCCGCCGTTTCTCGTCTCCCGCCACCTGCTTCAGGTCATGCTTCAGGTCGGGGTTGTTAGCCAGGCTGAACAGCGGCGTGCCCTTTGGCCGGCATTGCGCGATCATGCCGATAAGCGCATTATGCGCCGGCGAGCGCAGGCCGGTAAGGATATTTGTTTCAAGGCAGACCAGCGGCGCGGGCTGCCCCTCGCCTACCTTGATACCGTCAATATGCGTCTTGCCCCGCGCGCGCAATTCTTCCGTTTCCGGCAGGTAACCCTGCACCATTTCGGGCTTGATTCCCTTGAAGTCAGACAGCAGCTCATCGGATTTCAGGTGCTTTTCCAGCAGCGGCTTGATTTCTTTTAGCGGCACCAGCCCGCCATTGGCCGTAACCAGATAAGTCTCTCTATCCTTCACATGCGACAGGAACTGGATGCCCGAAACATATTCGACATGCTTTTCCCATTTGCCGTAGCCGTTGGCCACATTTTTCAGCGGCGGCGTGCGCGAGGGGTCCATGGCATGTTTGAAAGCTTCTTCCACGCCGCGTACGTTTCCGGGCTGGTGCAGCGCCTGCTTATCCGCATCATCCAGCCTGCGCAGGTCAATGCCCGCCGGGTAAACTTCCTGGAACGCCGGCAGCTTGCCAAGCGCCACCATGAAAAAATCCAGCGTCAGGTCGTTGCCATAACCAAAAGGCTTGATGTCGCGCACCTGCTCGTAAAATTTTGCCAGCACCTGCGCCACATGTTCCTGCTCATGGTAAATGACGTAACCGTTGGAGTCGAACAACCCTTCGGGCGGCTTTTCCTTGGTTCCGCCATTGGCGCAAAGCACGTTCAACATGGCGTTTCGCACCGCCTCACGTGCCGCGCCATCGGGCATTTCACCGGGCCGGGACGCGTTCTGCTGCTTCCAGTCCTGGAACATGTCGGTATGAATGCGGATGAACAGGTCGGTAAGGTAACTTACCCGCTTCGTTTCATCGTGCTCCACCGTGGTTTCCGCGTCGCGCGTGATGTGCGAGAGCAATTCCATGCCGCGGTTGACCGCCAGCGCTGTGCGTAGTGACTCTTGGCGTGTTGTGATGGATTCGTCTGACATTTACGTTTCCAGCTGCTCAATCATAGCCAGCAGCGCAGCCCGGTTCTGGGCGAAATCCTGCTCCCCGGACAGCAGCGGCAGCAACGCCTCCGCCACATCCTGCCCCACGGCAATGCCCTGCGCCTCAAGCACGGCCGAAACCTGCTCAAAAAGCACCTGCGCTTCCAATTCTTTAAATTCGGCTCCCGCCCCGTTCGTCGAACGTTCGGTCATGGGTAAACATCCTCACTGCGAAACTTTTTTTATTTAATGGTTAAGATACCTTCCCCCTAAGGAAGAAGCAACCCGTACCACGTGCCAAATCGGGGCAATTCCCCAATCTTCATAGAATTGACACAGTTCCGGAAGGGCAAAAAAAATGTCCCCCCACCGGAGCGGGGGGACAAGGCCTAGGAGTTCCGTGGCAAAAAACACCTCCCCGTCCGGGGCTTTCACCTCGCGGCCGGTGGGATCTTCTGGTGCTTTTTGAATCAATGTCGATAAGTTTATAATAGCAAATAAACAGTAAATTATTAGTTAATTACTCGCCATTAATTAACAGAAGCATGAACGCTGATTAATCTTTATGGCCATAAATGTTAACCAATCAAAGCCCATGGTTTTTCAACCTATTATCCACGCAATCCGCCGCGGGCAAGGCGATGGAATGATAAAGCCATAAAGAAAAGGCCCGGAAAAAAACCGGGCCTTTTCAAAAAAAAACGAAATAAAATATTCCCTCAGGCAGCTGCTGCACCCTCACCCCGGCCATAAGGCGGGCGGCAAAGGGCCAACCCCTGAAAAACGCAGGATTACTGCATGTTTGCGGAACTTACCTGGATAGGCGCAGGCGCAGCCGGGCTCAGCGCAAAATGCCCGATCACCATGGGCACGGTGAGCAAAATAACAAGGCCACACAGCATCAACACGCCGCCAGCCATAGAATTGTCTTTGGTCTTCATATTCGCTTCTCCAGAAAAAGGTGGAGTAAGCGCCCTGCGTCTTCTTGGAACCGATGGCCGATTCTCTCGTATTATTAACAATGAGTGTATAGCAAGCGTACAATACCGTCAAGTCAACAGCTTATAAATATTTCCGGCCCAACCCCGCAGAAAACCTCAATCATTAAAATTTACTCATGATGCAGCATCGCTAAATATTAACGCCGCGCCGCCCTAAACCCCTGCGCCCCAGCCCTGCCCCTGCTTCGCCCGCAGGCTATGCGGCGCCGCCTCAATCTCGCGGGCCGCCGCCTTGGCGATCCGCTCGGTAAGCTCTTCCGCCAAAGGCCCCGACAGCGCGTGCCACGCCCCCAGCATGGCGGAATTCCCCCCCTCTTCACGCCCCCTGGAGGCGTATATTTCCTGATATAGCGCGCTTCCCAGCGAAAGCGCAATCGCAGGGGCCATTTTAGAACTATGCTCAAACAACACCGGCCGCTTAATCTGCCCCTGCCGGTCGGCCACCGGCACTTCGTTATAATGGTGCCGCAACTCCGGGTCCGGAAAATCAAACAGGAACAGCCTGAGCTTCGCCGAAGCATCTTCCTGCAAGCTCGCCGGGCCTTTCACATTCCCGGCTTCCGGGGAGTAAGCATGGGTGATCGCCAGGTTGATGGAATCGCGCGCAAATGGCATATCCGCCGCAATGATCTTCGCCGCGTCCTGCACCACCGGCTCAAGTATTTTCAGGCAATGCTCCTTGGTAATATCGCCCTTACCGGCGAAGATCACCGTATCGCCCTTGTTCGCCGCCGATTCGTTGGTATCGCGCACCTGCACCCCAGTCTCTTTCAGATAGTCAAACGACGGAACCTGCAGCGCGGGTATTTTTTCCTCCCCGTCGGACAGCATCACCATCTTGGCATCCGAGGCAAGCAGCCCCAGCCTTCGCGCCTGCGAGGCGTTGTTCACCTCCGCCCGCACCAGCTTGCGCCAGCTCGCCTTCATCTGCGTGGGCGAGCTGTGCCTTTTACGGTATTCCTCATTCGGCAGCAGCAGCACGAACTTGTCATCCAGCTTCACCGCCAGCTTATTCGTGCCTGAAATCACATCCTCCGGCACAAAGCGGTGCGCCTTGCCACCCACCTTCAGGGAAATCGCCTTCCCCTGAGCCGCCGCCTGCTCAATGTTTGAAACCAGATCTTTCATGACGCTAACACCCTCACTCACCTGCGCATTATACCATCAAGCATGGCACGGCAGTATTAATCTTTGGCAAAAAAAAGAATACGACATTTCAACTAAAGTAAAAAAAACGGACGGCCCGCCCCCTCAATACGACGCCATAAACGCCTTGAAGCGCTCAATGCCGATCTGCTGGATAATCCCCATGGCCGTTTGTAACCGTTTGTCACCCTGCGCATGAAGGAGGGTATGCTCGATCACCTCCACCGAGCTATGCAGCAACCCCGCCATTTGCAGCGCCATCACCTGCCGGTGCTCCTCCCCCAGCCGCAACACTTCCTGTTGAAACAGCGGAATTTTCTTCCACCGCGACACGGTCTCCCGCCGCACCCCCAACCGCTTCGCCACCACCCCGCCCGCAACGCCCCGGGCAAGGAACCACGCCGCTTGCAGCTGCTTCGGGGTGAGCGATGATGTGATATTCTGTGACATATACTCCTCCTTTTTCCGAATCTAATATGATTCTAAACTGTGTGGAAATGGGCTGGAAGTCACTTATGGGTTGTTGCAATAGAGCAATTACTCAATAAGTATATTAACATTATTTTGGGGGTTACAAGGAGAAGACAATGACCGAAGCAACAGGCAGAGCGCTATATTCGCCAGAAGCTTTTCTAAAAATATCGCAGCAGAAAAAACAATATCAGTTAGAATTAAATAATTTAGAAAACCAATTATTAGTTATCGACCCACGTTCGCAATATCCGGGAGTAATAAATCAAAGAACAAGCTTAATTGAAGAAATAAAAAATAAAAAAATTCAATTAACGGAACTTGAAACACTTCGAGACGATTCATTCGTTGCTTATTATGAAGAATTTTATAATAAGAAAGAAGAAATTAAAACAATTGCTTCATCTGCTCAAGAGTTTGCAGAAAAAGCTAAAACTATATCTGAAAAAGCCACGACTGTTGCTGAAGACGCTTTAGAAACAGCGACAAATGCAGCCGGAATAGCAGCAGCAAAACCATTTATACAGCATTTTAAAAACCGAATTGCATGGCTTAGATGGCCATTCTGTATTTGGATAACTGCTACTACATCCTTCTTTGTAGCAACAATATACTTTGTAACACATACCGCTGATTTTCTAGGTGCTCCAGACGTAGAGCATCCTGAAAATATAGCCTTATTTATCTCCAGTAAAATTATTGTGGTTGCTCTGTTGATTAGCGGAATGATTTGGTGTGGGAAATTATTCAGAGACTCTTACGATAAAAGAGGTTTCTACCAGCATAAAATCGCTATCACAAAAACTTATCAAGTTTTTATGGAATCTACGCAAGACCAGACAATTAAGGATGCCATCTTAAAGGAATCTATCAAACATATTTTTTCATCGCCACCATCAGCTAATGAATCAAATAAAACCGAAATCGAAGTTATAAAAAGCATTCCAGATATGTTTCACTCTATGAATCAATCCAAATAGTACAAAACATCACAAGATGGACTTAACCTATCGCTCGCCTTCTCAATTTCAGCACCAACAGCCCCATATCAGCAATTGAATCTGTAGTTTCAATGGGCTTAAAAACGTTTTCTGCAATACACCTCTGGCCGGGCAGTGGATCGCTTGGCTTCAGACCAGAAGCCCCGGCTTCCCCATTGGCTTCATGCTGCCCACGCGCGCAACCGCGGCCCGGACCACATCACCCGGCTTCAAATCGGGGTCTTGCGGCCTCGTGGTTTTTTCCATGGCTTCATGCAGCATCGTGCCATCGTCGCGCCACAGGATAATGGTGCCGGGCGTGGCCTCCACATTGCGGCTATGCCGCTCCAGCAGCGCATCGAACGCGGGCGCATTCCCGGGGTCGGCGATATTGAGGCCAACCTTGCGCTTGAACAGGCCGTCCGCTTCGCTGAGTTTGATAGAATAGGTTTCCGAAGCCCCGCTTAAAACATTCTTCACCTGGTAGCGGATAGCAAGCGCGCCCAGCTCCGGGCTGTGGCGCACCTCGTCCATCACCCCCTGCCAATCAATAAAGCGCGTCATCGCACCGTTTGAAATCAGCCCGCCCAGCGTGGCAATCGGCGCTTCATGCTGGTGCGGACGCCCGCCCTCGATCCAGTTGTGGTCTCGCTTATAGCGCACCAGCAGCTGCGGCTCGTTGGCCGGCAATATCTTCATCGCCTCGAAAATGCCTTCCACAATTACGGATACATAATTTTCCCGCGCCCGCTTGAGCTTCCAGCTTCGCTCCACCATCATATCGCCGTCGGGCGGCGCGCCCTCAACCACTTTTTCACGCGGCATCACCGGCGTGTTGGCCAGCGTATAAACAATCGCCTCGTCTTTGCGCTCATGCGCGCTGAGCGGAACTAACGTCTCCATGATGTCCACCGGAATGCACTCCCGCACAATCTGCCCCGGCGTACGGCTTTTATCACCGCGTAAATACGCGTCGATCATGCCCTGCATCTTGTCACGGCTCGCATCGGTCAGGCTCAGCGGCACCACAAGCGGCTGACCGCCCTGCCCTGCCCCGATGGCTTCAATTTTGTCCTGCATATGCCTGCGCACTGATTTCGGGCCAGTTTAACACAAGCGCAATTCCTAATAAATATTAATCAAGACAGAAGCACGTCATTCATGCAGGCTCTTGTTTATAATAAGGATTTAGGCTATCCCTGCGGCGGATAGCTCGGCGCTGATGGCCTGCACATCCCCGCCTGAACCATTCGTGTCCTTATGCTCAACAGCAATCTTCTGCAAAGCCGCATTCTGGTCAGGGGTCAAATGCAGGGCGGAGCTGACACTGTTAAGCCAGTCAAACAGCGGCCCGCCAGCAGTGCCGAAAGCATTGGTGAAATCCGTGGAGAAATTAGACGAGTCTGCATTGGAGGCGCTGGAGGTGGAAGAATTTTCCGAAAGGAAAATATCGAAAATACTACTGATCGAACCATTACTTTGGCCCAGTCCAGAAGAAGACGAGGATGACGAAGACGCCTGGCTGCTGCTTTCCGTAGCGCTGAACATAGAGAATAACGCGTTAAACCCACCGGCCTGCGCGCTATCGCACTGCTTCCTCGCGCTCTGGATTTCGGTGGTAGTGGCCTGAATGGTAATGGATGCAGTTGATATGCCCGTCATAAACACTCCTCACTGGTTTATGAATATTAAGCAACATTCGTACCAAGCTGGATTATAGATAAACGATTGCAATAAATAGGTTTTCTGATTTGAGCTAGGCAAAAATGCCATCTTTTTCGATTTTAAACGCATTTATGTGAGCGGGATGCGCCGCATGGTTTCGACCCGCACCGCAGCGTAGCTTAATGCTACGTGAGGAGCGGAAGCGAAAGCAGGCAAGCAAGCCCGCCACAGAAATGCGTTTAAAACGAAAAAGGACCGGTTTATAAGGCTTGGCAACGACATACTCTCCCATGCCTTGAGACATAGTACCATCTGCGCTAAGGGGTTTCACGGTCGTGTTCGAAATGGGAACGGGTGGTTCCCTCCTTGCAATAATCACCAAGCCATATAAACCGGCCCTTTTCGGCCGATTGATATGTGGTAGGTTTTCTGGCTTCTTTGAATCGTTTTTTTGTTTGAAGTGTGTGTGTAACATACAGTCAAAACACCAACCTT
>JANYCJ010000155.1 GCA_025360345.1 Alphaproteobacteria bacterium
CAGGTTGGCGTGGACCATGGCGGAATACAGCAGGTTGAAAATACTCATCAGCCCCACGGCTTCCAGCGAGAAGCCGGAAAACATCATGACGCTATCAACCAGCGTGAAAGTCAGCCAGACGTTTACGGGGTGGAAACGGTAGGTGGAGTGCCAGTCCACATGTTTGGGAGAGTGGTGGATGGCGTGGTAGGGCCAGAGGCCGGGGGTGTGGAAGAGCCGGTGGCTCCAGTACAGGATGATGTCTGAGGCGATGAAGATGATGGCCGACTGGAGCCAGACGGGAAGCTGGCCGAGGGGGCCGTAGCCGTAGGTGATGGCTTTGGTGATATCTTCGGGCGGCACGCCGCGGAAAAGAATGAGGATGCCAAGCCCGGTATATATCGTGGTGATGATGCGGCCAAACACAGGGGCGATGAAATAGTAGCCCATGTCGGTGATGAAGGCGCGGCGCTGGAAGCGCTGCTCCGGGTTGCAGGGGGTGAGGCGGTATAGCGCGCTGAAGAGGATGCTGAAGCCCACCAGCCAGAGAAGCATCTCCTGCCATGATTCAAGAAGGTTTTGGGCAATGTTGGCGAGCGTGTCCATGGGCAACCAATTTAGGGCATAAGCCTTTATAAAATGTAAATACCGGGCTATTTGGAGGCGGGTTTGCGCTGGCGAAGGTTTTCCAGCACCTGCGTTTTCTGCTCATCGGTGTAGTAGAGCCATGAGGCCACTTCTTCGATGGTGCGGTAGCAGCCTTTGCAGAAGCCGGTGGCTTCGTCCATGGCGCAGATGGAGATGCAGGGGGAAGGAACGCCCATCAGTTATGTTTTTTCCGGTTGGGATTGACTTGCAGTATAGCATATGCCGTGTGAGCGCAACAGGGCGTTTTGGGGAAGTTTTTGGCGGCTATACCCCTGTGGCGTATATATTTATGGGGTTTGACAGGGGGAAAGGGGTTTGCTATGTCCTCGGGGGCGAATTGTTTTTCTCAAACCCAAGGAGCTTTTATGTCACTTCGCATTATCCCGACCCTCGCGACCGCTGTGGCGCTTTGCGCGGCGTTTGCAGGCAGCGCTGAGGCGCGCGACCAGATCCGCATCGCCGGGTCTTCAACCGTGTACCCGTTTTCCACCACCGCCGCCGAGCAGTTCGGGCAGGGTGGCAAGTTTAAGACGCCGATCATCGAGTCTACCGGTACCGGTGGGGGGTTTAAACTGTTTTGCGAAGGCACCAGCCTTGAAACGCCTGACATCAACGACGCTTCGCGCCCGATAACGGATAGCGAAAAAGAACTGTGCAAGAAAAATGGCGTGACCGATATTGCGGAAGTCATTATCGGCTATGACGGGATTGTGATTGCGAACAAGAAGGGCGCGCCTGCGCTCGACCTGACCAAGAAGCAGCTGTTCATGGCGCTGGCACGCGACCTGCCGGGCAAGGACGGCAAGCTGGCCGCGAACCCAAACAAGCTGTGGAGCGATATTGACGCCAAGCTGCCGAAGACGCCGATCCAGGTGTATGGCCCGCCGCCGACCTCCGGCACACGCGACGCATTCGCCGAGCTGGTGCTTGAAAAAGGTTGTGGCGAGTTCCCGGATTTCGCCAAGCTTTACCCGGATGAAAAAGACCGGAAAAAAGCCTGCCACAATATCCGCGAGGATGGCGCTTATGTTGAATCCGGCGAAGATGATAACGTGATTATCCAGAAGCTGGTTTCCAATGACCAGGCGCTGGGCATTTTCGGATATAGCTACTATGACAACAGCCGCGCAAAGATCCAGGCGGTGAAGGTTGAAGGCGTTGCACCGGAAGCGGCCAATGTGGAATCTGGCAAGTACAGCGTTTCGCGCAGCCTGTTTGTGTATGTGAAGAAGCAGCATATCGGCCAGATCCCGGGCATTGTTGAGTTTGTGCAGGAGCTGACCAGCGACGCCGCACTGGGCGCTGACGGCTATAACACCGCCAAGGGCCTGCTGCCGCTGAGCAAGGCAGACCAGGCTAAAATGAAAACCGAAGTGGCGGCTTTGAGCGCAAAATAAGCGTTTCAAGCTTCCGGCTTTTTGGGCGCCGCCGCAGATTTTTTGCGGCGGCGTTTCATTTTGGGGAAGAGGTAGCTGTCGAGGATGTGGCGCTTGAGCTGGCGCAATGTATCTTCCGGCGTGTAGGCGGTGAAGTAGCGCAGGGTGATATAGCGCTCGGCGTCCAGCACTTCCTGAAAGAAGCGGCGGGCCTTGGCGGAGTGCAGGAGCATACCGGTCTTGGCGTTTTCCTCGCGCAGTTCGCGCTTGAGGGTGCGGATCAGGGATAAATCGACGGTGGGAATTGCGAAGGAGAGTAGATCTTCGTTGTCATTAGATGCAACGGCCAGGAAGGTAAAGTTAAGTGAAAACCCTACATCTTGCATATAAGGACTATAGCGCAAACTACAGGTTGTTTAAAGCGGATTTTTAGCGGCCAAAGGTTTTGGCGAACCAGCTCAGGCCGTTTGCGGCGGCGGAACCGGCGGCCTTGCCCGCGTTGCCGGTGACGGAGGTGGCGAAGTCTGAGCCGGTTCCGTCACTATGGCCTTTGGGGGCATCGACATGCGGGGTGTTTACATTCGGGCCGGTGATGGAGGGGGTGCTGGCCCCGGCGAGGGGGTTTGCCACGCTGCCTACATGCACATCCGGCGTGGAGAGCGAGGGCATGGAGAACATGAAGTTGCGGTCTTCCATGGCGCAGGTATTGGCATTGGTGGGCTTGAGGCGGCACCAGCCGTCCGCGCCCTGGCGCTTGCAGGCGGTGCCGTGATAGGAACCGCCGACATTCTGGACGGTGAAGGTTTCGGAATAGGGGCGGCAGGGGACACCGGATTTGCTTACGAAAACCGCATCGACATGGATGTCGCCCTGCCCACTGTAGGATGCCCAATGGTAGTTTTCGCCGGCTGTGGTATTGTCCATGGCGTAGCCGAAAATCTGGTCGTAGTAGTCGCGCTCGGCGTCGGACAAAAGGGACAGCGAGGAGGACTGCGCCGCGTGGGCTGCAGTGGGGGCGGCGAGGGCGAATATTAGGGCTGCGGTTCTGATTTTCATACTGTATGGTAACAAAATCACCCTCACGGCTCAACTGGCTTATGCATATCGTACACGCGCTATTTACGCCCTCGCTGGGCGGGCTGGAACAATCTTTTGTCAATATCACGCAGGCGCTTGCGCAAAGCGGCCACCGGGTAACGGCGGTGGTGAGGGACGATGCGCCCTACCGGGGAGAGGTGGAGGGCATGGCACAGGGGGTGTGGTGCGAGCGGCCCAAGGGTTTTTACGATATCAGGGCGCTGTGGCGGATGCGGCGGATGCTGAAGGCGGCGAAGCCGGATATGGTGCTGGCACACGCGCCGCGCGCAGTGGCGCTGATGGGCTATGCTGCATGGGGGCTGGGCATACCCGTGTGCGGTATGCTGCATAGCTACCGGTTTTCGAGGGCGAAGCACGCCGACCGGGTGGTGGTGCTTACGGAGGATATGCGCCGGGCAATAGTGGCGGAAGGGTTTGACGCTGACCGGGTGAGCGTGATCGGGAATATGGTGGCGGTGCCGGAGGGAATAGCGGCGAAAGGTTTGCGCACGCCGCTGCGGCTGGGTGCGATGGGGCGGCTTAGCGCGGAGAAAGGGTTTGCCGACCTGCTGGAGATGGCGGCAATGCTAAGGCAGCGGGGTGTTGATTTCACGCTGGCGATTGCGGGTAGCGGGCCGGAGGAAGCGGCGCTTAAGGCGCAGGCGCAGCGGCTGGGGATTTCAGCGGAGGTGATATTTGAGGGTTGGGTGCGCGACAAGGATGTGTTTTTTGACGGCATCGACGTGTTGTGCCTGCCCTCGCGGGAGGAAAGTTTCGGTATTGTGCTGCTGGAGGCGATGAGCCGGGGAGTGGCGGTGGTGGCCACGGCCGCGCCGGGGCCGCGCTCAATCCTGAGCGATGGGAAGGACGCGCTGGTGGTGCCGGTGGGTGATGCGAACGCGATGGCGGATGCGGTGATGCGTCTGCGGCAGACGCCAGGGCTGGCGGAGGAGCTGGCGGGCAACGCTTTCGCCACGGTGCGGGAATACAGCGCGGAGCGCATTACGGAAAAATGGAATGCGCTGGCGGAACTTACGATTTCAGAAGCCAGAGCAGGCCGAAAATAGCCAGCGCGGTGAAGCTTGCCCAGCCGAGGCGGAGCCAGCCGCGGTCCTGCTCGATGCGGGCGCTGTTGAAGGCTTCAATGGTGCGGGGGTGCAGGCGCAGGCCCGCGGGGTCGCTCATGGTTTTGAGGGATTGTTCGAGGTAGTTTAGCACCTGCGGGAGCTTTTTGGCGATGTCGTTGGTTTGGCGGCAGGCGTCTTTCATTTTACCCTTGATGCCGAAATGCTGGCCTGCCCAGTCATGGATGAGCGGCTCGGCGAGCTGCCACATGTTGAGGCGAGGATTCAGCATTCGGCCCACGCCTTCGGTGACGACCATGGTTTTCTGAAGCAACAATAGCTGGGGCTGGGTTTCCATTTCGAATTCGGCGGCGATGGCGAACATCTGCCCCAGCAGGCGGCCCACGGAAATTTCATTCAGCGGCTTGCCCATGATGGGCTGCGCCACTGCGCGGCAGGCCTGTGTGAAGGAGTCTATGGATTTGTCGGGGGGGACGTAGCCCGCGGCGAAGTGAACTTCGGCGACGTGGCGGTAGTCCTGCTCGATGAAACCGCGCAGAATCTGGGCGATGAAGACACGGGAGTTCCAGTCCAGCCTGCCCATGATGCCGAAATCCACGGCGACGATATCGCCTTTGGCATCCACGAAAAGATTGCCGGGGTGGAGGTCGGCGTGGAAGAAGCCGTCGTAAAATACTTGGGCGAAGAGGCTGCGGGAGGCCTTGGCGAGGAGAAGATCGAGGTTGTGGCCGGCGCTGGTAATGGCGGCGATGTCGTTTAGCGGAATGCCGTTTACCCACTCCATGGTGAGGACACGGCGGGAGGTCATGGCCCAGTCTATGGCGGGCACGCGGAAGCCCGGCTCGTGGCCTGCGAGGTTGGTGGCAAGCTCGGTGGCGGCGGCGGCTTCGAAGCGGAGGTCGAGTTCGAAAAACACGGATTCCTTCAGGGTTTTTACGACTTCCAGCGGCTTGAAGCGGCGCCATTCACGCAAGCGGGTGTCTACGATTTCGGCGATCCAGAAAAATAAATCCATGTCGCGCTTGAAGGCATCTTCAATGCCGGGGCGGAGGATTTTTACGGCGACTTCGTGCCCGGATTTTGTGGTGGCGCGGTGAACCTGCGCGATGGAGGCGGCGGCCACGGGGATGTCGTCGAAGCGAGTGAAAATGGTGTCGATGCTGGCGCCGAAATCTTCTTCAATGATGGCGCGGGCCTGCGCGGTGGGGAAGGGGAGGAGGCGGTCGCGAAGGCCGCCGAGGTATTCGGCGATGTCTTCGCCGATGAGGTCGGAGCGGGTGGAGAGGGTTTGGCCGAGCTTGATGAAGGTGGGCCCAAGGCGCTCCAGCGCGGCGGCAAGGCGCTTGCCCTTGCTGGCGTTGCGACGCTTGGCGATGGGG
>JANYCJ010000166.1 GCA_025360345.1 Alphaproteobacteria bacterium
CTCCCGCAGCACCAAGGTCGGTAGCTGTATCGAATAAAATTTGCAGCGCCTTTTCCGGCGTCAGCTGTGGAAACGCTCCCAGCATCACCGCCACCGCCCCTGTTACGTTGGGCGCGGCAAACGAAGTGCCCTGAATAGCGCCCGTATACCCCCCGCCGATATTGGTCGACATGCTGATCTCGCCCGGTGCGGCAAGGCACCAGTTAGCGGCCACGCCGCACCGGTTACTGAAACTGGAAATCACGTTGCTGTTATTGACGGAAACCACCGCCACCCAGTTCTTACTCCAGTCGAAATGCGAAGGGTTCACCGTATTGTAATTGCCCTGCGTAATGCCTGAAGGGGCCGTAGCCCCTTGGAAATAATAAGGCAGGCCCGCGGGGATATCGGGGTTTGCCACGCTTTCATTCCCGGCAGCAAACACAAAAATGGCATGGGCTGTCACGCCCCGTTGGAACTGCGCCCCCAGCGAAGTACCGGCATAAATATTATTCACCTGCGCCTGCACATCCGTGAGTGTTGCGGAAGGCGGCCCAGTACTGGGAACACCGTAGCTGCCGTTAAACACCTGCGCCCCGTTATCCAGCGCGATCTTGATGCCTGGCGCATCGCCATTGGTCAGGTTGCTGGAATTATCTGCAAAGCCGATAGACATCACCTTTGCCTGCGATGCTACCCCATAGATGCCCGCGTTGTTACGCACGGCCGCGATAATCCCGGCCACTGCCGTGCCGTGGAAGGCGCCTGCGCCGCCGGCCGGCGGCCCCCCCCCGGCTACACAGCCTGAGTCGTTGCACGTCACTGAGCTGCCGGTCAGCAGGTTAGCAGCAAGGTCCGGATGCGTAAGGTCAATGCCTGAGTCCACCACGGCTACCTTCACAAAGCCGATCGGCGTCGAGGAGATTAGCGTGCCATCGCTATTGCGGCTATAGATGCTGCCGTCATAGCCTCTTGCCAGCGCATATTGTGTGTTCATCCCCGCAATGCCCTGCTGCCCAAGCGCTTCCGAGGTCAAAAATGTAGAGGGCGTCAGGTTCTGTGGGTTAAGCGCAGCATCGGCATTGGTGGCGCCCGAACCGGCGCTGGCCCCGCCGCTGCCTCCACCGCTACCCGCAGCCACCGCAACCCCGATACCCGCGGCAACCACCGCACCGCCGGCAAGCTCGAGCGTGGCGTCGGTATTAGCTTCCTGCACAATGCTGGCTTTTTCCTGTGCCAGTGAATTTTTTAGCAGTTGCGAGACCTGGTAAGGGTCGGCCGCCCCACGGCTTAACAGGAATTGGGTAATCGCATAATGGTGATAAATATAAGAGGTGACCAGGGCGCTTTCATTGCGCACGTTCACCGCGTTCAGGTCTGCCCCCCCGTCCACCAGCAGTTGCACCATGCCGGCATTGGGCTGCATTGCCGCCCGGATCAGGGGGGTATTGCCGTCGGTATCGCGGAAATTAAGATCGGCCGTTCGGTCAAAAAACATCCCCGGGTTGACCCCTTGGAATGAGCGGATGAAATCGAAATGCGCCTTGATATAGGCTGTATCGCCCGTATCAATCGCCTTCAGCATATGCACCTGCTCATACTGCAGCGCCGTCATCGGGGCAGTCTGCGCCGATGCCCCGGCGGGAAGAAACATGAGGAAAAATGCGGAAAGGGCAGGGTACTTCATGAGTACTTTTCTAAATTAAATTCCGGTAGGGAATACCATCACCACTTAGCGGAAATGAATGAATATTAAGTTAAGCTATAAAATCCGCCTCTAAAATTGAAGCAAGCGAAACCGTTTCTATGTATTCATGGCGCCACTATGCGAAAACGCTGCGCCTGATGACGCCGCGAAGCTAGCCACCATAAAATACACTTGGAAAATGAGGTATTTATCAGGGTTTTGCCGTATTTTTACACAAAAGTGCCGGAAAAAGCGGCAATAACGCAATTATATTAATGCCTCATTCATAATTCCGGGCTATAAAGAACGGGCCTTAATAACTGGGCGCTTCATCTGCTAAGAGGAAACATATCATGGCAACGAAACTCGCAACGAAAAAAGTAACGAAACCTGTAGCTGCAAAAAAGAAACCTGCTCCCGCGGCAATCCGCCCGGTAAAGGACAAGCTGACCAAGTCCGCAATGCTGAGCCAGATCGCTGAACAAAACGGCATCACCCGCGTTCAGGCTGCTGGCGTTTTCAGCTCGCTGGAAGCTTTGATGCTCGGCTCCATTCACCCCAACGGCATCGGTGAGTTCATGCTCCCCGGCCTGTTGAAAATCACCCTGCGCAAAGTTCCGGCCCGTAAAGCTGGCACGATGATCCGCAACCCCGCTACCGGCGAAATGATGAAAGCCGCTGCGAAGCCGGCTTCTGTCCGCGTAAAAGTACGTGCGCTGGCAAAACTGAAAGACGCAGCTACTAAGTAATACCGCGGGAAACTGTTGCAAGGCGGGCTTCCGCCTTGCAACAACCCGTTTCTTGCAATGGCCTGGCCGCACCGCCGCCCGCTATCGCCCACCTCCGCATAATGCGCCCGGCAACGCTGCTCCTGCCGATGGCTATAAACGTAAAATTAATATTATTACGTCAGATTCCATAAAAACCGCACTAAATAAGGCCCGCCGTGACGCAAGCGCTGTATTCAAAACATAAGTGGCTTCTCTGCGTAATTACGGCGCTCATGCTGGCGGTATTTGTGTCCGTTTCCCAGATCTGGATGTGCAATGCCAGCTATTTCCACAACAATGCATCGTCGCCTTACTTAACCATCTATTTTGTGCAATTGTTTGTGTATAGCGGGCTGCTGATACTGGTCAGCAAGCTGGAGCAACACAACCTTTACATGGATAAGCTACCCTATGTCCTGGGACTGATCGCCTTTGTCGGCGCTGTAGCGGCGGGCATCAGCAAGCCAAACCAGTCACCCGATCTGTATTCGTATCTTGGCTATGGCCGCAAATTTGCCTATCTGAACATGGACCCCTATACCCCTATGCGTGATGCGCTATGGGACCCGGTCATTGCCTCCCTGCCTAAAACATGGATGGATTTCCCCTGCCATTATGGCCCGACCTCGGTGCTCATATTTGCTTTCCTGAATATCACCGCCAGCGCCCAAACCCAGGCAGCCATTTTATTCAGTTACAAAATGGGCTGGATCGCGTTTTATGTTTTCTTCAGCTTACTGTGCGCCCTCTTGTTTCGCAAAAACGGCCCCTATGGCCTGACCCGCTGGATGGCCCTGTGTGCCAATCCTGTAAATTGGGTGCAATGCCTGCGGGAAGGGCATCTTGAAGTCGTAATGCTCCCCATAATGGCGCTATCCATCATTACCGTACAGCGCCGCCTTTGGTTTGCCACAGGGTTTATGCTTGCACTTCTCTGCACTACCAAAATCACCTCTCTTATCCTCGTGCCCTTTTTTGTCTGGCAAGCCTTCCGCAAAGAAGGCGATGAAGCGGGCATGACCCAGCGTTGTCTGCGCGTGGTTCATTTGTTGCTAGGTCTGATTCCCTATTTCATTGGTATGTATATCTGGTTTGATGGCGGCGAGTTACGGGAACTGGTGCAGTTTAACGCA
>JANYCJ010000179.1 GCA_025360345.1 Alphaproteobacteria bacterium
ATTGAATATATATAATATTATTTTTTATGAAAATTCATATGCAGCTAACAGAATTGTAACACGGCCAGTATATAATCAATTAATTCGCATAACGGGGGAATTATGGCCGATTACATGAATATGCTAAAGAATCCGCGCGAAGCGATGGAAGCTTTGTCCACCGCGAGGGATGTAAAAGGCTACGTGGAAGACCCCGCCAAAGCGCTGAACCCAGAAGCCCTGCTCAATACCGCAGGAAAATTGACCGCGAATGCCAATAACGGGGTGCTGCGCACCGAAGCGTCCAATGAGCTGGGAAATGCCGTGGCCCAGCTTCCCGGCGGAGACACGGCGCGGGATGCTATAAAAACCGTGGTTCCCGCCATTCCTGAAATTCCACCTGCAGAAAAAACGGCGACGGCGGCTGTGGCCCCTGCGGCGGAAATGCTTCAGAAAGCCGCCACCGGGATGGCCGAGATGGCACAGGCATTAAGCCAGCCCGCAGGCCAGCTATTGGCAAGCGGCTTAAACAGCATCGCCGATATTATCAAGAATCCTGATATCCAAAGTGCCATCGCCAGCATTGGCGAAAGCATGAAATTATCGGGCCTGATGACGGAATCCAGCGTCAAAGTTGCATCTGCGGCCAAAACAGGCCTGGAAAATGCGCCCAAGGAAATTACCAAAATGGCCAGCGACATTGCTGCGACCAATGCCAGCGGCATCGTCTAAACCTGTTTAATGAAGCTGCGGCGGCAGGATTTGCGAAGGCCGCGTCTGCCCCACCAGGTGATACAAATGCACCATCATCGCCACCCCCCAGAACGGCGCGAATAAATTCACGATCGGAATAGTGGCAACCAGTGTGAGCAGCACCCCTCCGCCCAGCACCTTGCCGCCATGCTGGCGGCGCAGCTCTTCGGCCTGCGCGGCAGGCATGTGCCTGCGCGCTGCCATCACAAAATACTCCCGCCCCAGCAAATAGCCGTTAAGCCAGTAAAACAGGATCAGGTTCAGCCCCGGCACAAGGTAAAGCGGCAGCACCACCACGTTTAGCACCACTGCCTTAAGGGAAAACCGCACATCATGCCAGAATTCAGGCCAGAATGGCAGCGTCAGCGGCTGCGCGGAAGCGGGATAATCATGCTCCTCGATCGCCCTCGTGATGCGCATGTCGAAAAAACTCACGATCACCGGCATAATCCCCGGGAACAACACCCACACGCTTAAGATCGCCCCCATCGTCCCCATGAAGGGCAGCCATTCCGCCCACAGGTAATGCTGCTCCAGATGGTCTTTTAATACGAAAGAGAGCTTAAACACTGCCACAGCCAGAATGCCCAGCACAGCGCAGGTCAGCAAAACCGACTTCACAAATACACCGAACATGCCGCGTATGAATAGCGAGCCCACGGCTCGAAAAGCGGCGGCAACCAGTTCACCCATCACAAGCTCCTATGAAATAATCCTATTAACCCATGCCCCGCATAAAAAGGAAATGGGGAGTTAACGCACCCGGAAAACCTGCCCGGTTTCTGTTGTTTCCGCACTTGCCAGCCGCACGAAAAGATCCGTGACCTGCGCCGGTGAGGGCAGCGTGCCGGCATCTTCCCCCGGATAGGCTTTCGCCCGCATCCGCGTGGCCACCGCCCCGGGATCTATGAGGTTTACCCGCAGCGCACTCATGTCATTCTCCGCGGCATAAAGCTTCACCATGGCCTCAAGCGCGCTCTTGGATACCGCATAAGGCCCCCAGTAAGCGGCTGGCCTTTTGGTCACGCCGGAGGTCACAAAAATCGCCCTCGGGGCGTCGGAGAGCTTCAGCATCGCGTCAAAGCAGCGGATCAGCTGCCAGTTGGCGGTCAGGTTGGTGGAAATGCATTTATGCCAGTCCTCGGGCGAGACATGGGGCAGGGGGGTAAGGTCGCTCAATACACCGGCATTGCCCACCAGGATATCCAGCCGCCCGAAACGCTGCGCGATCGTCGTCGCCACCAGTTCAATCTTGTCCATTTCCATGAGGTTCAGTGGCACCAGCGTGGCCTTCGCTCCCCCCGCTGCGCGGATGGCGTCATCGCACGCTTCCAGCCCCTTCACATCCCGCCCCGTGGCAATAACATGCGCGCCCTCGCGCGCAAGCCGCTCGGCCACGGCCGCGCCAATGCCTTTGGATGCGCCCGTCACCAGCGCGATGCGGCCAGATAAAACGCCCAAACCTATACCTCGGACAATTCGGAGAACAAATCTTTCTGCCGGTCGTTGGCGCTGCTATCGCCGTCGGTCAGCGCAATCGGATAATCGCCAGAGAAACATGCGTCGCAGAACTGCGGCGACGCATTGTTGCGGCTGATGCCCGCCACGGCGCGGTACATGCCGTTCAGCGAAATAAACGCAAGGCTGTCCACGCCAATCAGCTGCGCCATTTCCAGCTCGCTGTGCCGCGCTGCCAGCAAATGCTCCCGCGTCGGCGTGTCCACGCCGTAGAAGCACGGGTTGGTGGTCGGCGGGCTGGCAATGCGCATATGCACCTCGGCCGCGCCCGCGTCGCGCACCATGTTCACGATTTTTTTCGAAGTCGTGCCGCGCACGATGCTGTCATCCACCAGGATCACGCGCTTGCCTTCCAGCATCGCCCGGTTGCCGTTATGTTTCAGCTTCACGCCCAGATGGCGCACATGGTCGCTCGGCTCGATAAACGTGCGCCCCACGTAATGGTTGCGGATGATGCCCAGCTCAAAGGGAATGCGCGATTCCTTCGCATAGCCCAGTGCCCCCGGGATACCCGAATCCGGAACCGGAACGACCACATCCGCGTCTACCGGAGCCTCGCGCGCCAGAACCGCCCCAATGCGCTGCCGCGCCTCATACACGTTAATGCCTTCAGACACCGAATCAGGCCGCGAAAAATACACATATTCGAAAATGCAGAAACGCTTCGGCACCTGCGCGAAAGGCTTGATGCTTCGCATACCTGAAGAGTCCACAATTACCATCTCGCCCGGTTCCACGTCGCGCACATATTCAGCGCCCACGATATCCAGCGCGCAGGTTTCCGACGCAAAAATAATCGCGTCGCCCAGCTTACCCATAATTAAAGGCCGAACACCATAAGGGTCGCGCACCCCGATGATCTGGTCATGGCTCATCACCACCAGCGAATAGGCGCCTTCGACACGCGAAAGCGCGTCATAGAGCCGGTCTTCCACCGAGCTTTGCTTGGACAGTGCCACCAGATGCACAATCACCTCCGTGTCGGAGGTGGACTGGAATAGGCAGCCGATATCAATCAGCTGCTTGCGCAAAGTCATCGCATTGGTCAGGTTGCCGTTATGGGCCACCGCCATCCCGCCGAAACTAAACTCGCCGTAAAGCGGCTGCACGTTGCGCAGCAGCGTGTCGCCCGTGGTGGAATAGCGCGTATGCCCGCAGGCGATATGCCCTTTGAGTTTGCTGATGATATCCGCGGAGTTGAAATTATCGCCCACCAGCCCCAGCGCGCGGTGCGTGTAAAACATGGAGCCGTCGAAGCTCACGATGCCCGCGGCTTCCTGCCCGCGATGCTGCAGAGCGTGCAGCCCCAGCGCAGTATGCGCCGCCGCATCGTGATGGCCGAAAATGCCAAATACGCCGCATTCTTCGTGTAACTTATCCGAATCCAGCGGGTGCTGGCTTCGCTCCATGGCATCAATCATCGGCTCGGGCTCATTCCTTGGATCAGTCGATCCATCTGGTGATTATCACTGCGGCTATAACTTGACTCGTCGGCGGCAGAACGTTTTTCCACCACGATCGGGTCGCTGTCTGAGGCATCGGGCCGTTTCTTTTCGGCCTGCATTTCTTCGTTGGCTTTCTGCTGCAAATGCGAAATCTCGCGTAAGTATTCAGGCGCAACCTTTGCCAGCATCAGCGCGCCTTTTTCAGCATAAGGTCGCGAAAGCGATTTTTTGACCCAGTCGGGATATTCGTCTTCCTGCATCGCCATTGTCAGCACAAAAAATGCCAGCGACACCAGGAACGCGCCGCGCAGCGCGCCGAAAAACAGCCCCAGCAGGTTATCCAGCATTCCCACTTCCTTGCCGCTGCGCACGAATTTCAGGATCACCGCGTTGAAAATGGAAAACCCGATCAGTGCCACCGTGTAAATCGCAAGCGTGCCCACGCCGGTTGCGCCGATCTGGCTTTTGAAATGCGGCTGCAGCTTGGCGGCCACTTCCGGAAAATAATAAAAAGTCACCACCGCCGCGCCCAGCCACGCGCCCAGCGACAAAACCTCGCGCACAAAGCCGCGGAAAAAGGCAAACAGGCAGGAAAGCAGCATTACGCCGATCACGCCCGCATCGAAAAGATTCAATTGTGTTTCAATCATCAGGAAGCGCCTTTTCCTTGAGAGGCGGCCAACGTCACCGCATGGCTTGTATATGCACACTTTCTACAGCTTTTAACGTATGCGTCAAACCTTTAATGCGCCTGAATTATATAGGGCAAACCCATGGCTGGTACAAGGCCCCCGGGGATATTATAAATCAATATAAACAAAGGGATATAAAAACTACGCCGAAGCGGCCTTTTTCTTGGCCGCCGCCCCGAACAATTCCCGCGCCAGCGAATTGACGCTGTCAATCGACTTAAGCCCGATGGAAAGATTTTTAAACGGTGAGGCAGTCTTCGGCAGGTAAGCCGAAGTGAACCCCAGCTTTTCCGATTCCTTCAGCCGTGCCTCCATGCGGCTCACCGCCCGCACCTCGCCCGACAGGCCGATTTCACCGAACATCACCGATTGCACGGGCAGCGGCAGGTCGTACAGCGCGGAAAGCAGGGCTGCGGCCACCGCAAGGTCTGCCGCCGGTTCGCCCACCCGGATGCCGCCTGCCACGTTCAGGTACACTTCCTTGTCCGAAAAGCGGATGCCGCAGCGCGTTTCCAGCACCGCCAGTATCATCGCCAGCCGGTTGGAATCCCAGCCCACCACGGCGCGCCGGGGCGCGCTCATGTAGGAGGGTGCAACCAGCGCCTGTATCTCCACCAGCAAAGGCCGCGTGCCCTCCATGCCCGCAAATACGCACGCCCCCGAAACCGCCTCTTCACGGTTGGAAAGGAATAGCGCCGACGGGTTGCTGATCTCTTTCAGCCCCGCCTCCTGCATCTCGAACACGCCGATTTCGTCGGTGCCGCCGAAACGGTTTTTCACCGCCCGCAAAATCCGGAACTCGTGCCCGCGCTCGCCTTCGAAATACAGCACCGTATCCACCATATGCTCCAGCACCCGCGGCCCCGCGATCTGCCCCTCCTTCGTTACATGCCCGACAAGGAACAGGGTAAGCCCGCGCTTCTTTGCAAGCTTTATCAGCTCATGGCTCGCCGCCCTGACCTGCGAAACCGTGCCGGGTGCCGCGTCCAGGTTGTCCAGATACATGGTCTGCACCGAATCAATAATAATCACATCCGGCGCGCCAGGTCCGTCCAGCGTCGAAATAATATCGCGCACCGACGTGGCCGATGCCAGCTGTACTTTGTCGGAAAGCAGCCCCAGCCGCTTGGCGCGCAGTGAAACCTGCGCCACGGACTCTTCCCCCGAGATATAGCTGCATACCACCCCGGATTTACCAAGCGCCACCACCGTCTGTAGCAGCAGGGTCGATTTGCCGATGCCCGGGTCCCCCGCGATCAGAATCGCCGAACCTGCCACCAGCCCACCGCCCAGAACCCTGTCAAGTTCATGGATCTGTGTTGAAATCCGCGCTGCGTCCTTACTGTTGTTATCCAACGCTACCAGCTCTATTTTCTTGCCCTTCCCCCCGGAAAGCCCCTTTGGCGTGGCATCCACAACGGATTCTTCGGAAATCGTGTTCCACGCAAAGCACGCGTCGCATTTGCCCGACCATTTGGAATGCACCGCCCCGCAGGCCTGGCACACAAAATGCGACGAAGATTTAGCCAAACGCGTAATCCTCCCGCTTGGGATAAAAAATATCCAGTATTTTGCAGGCGGAAATCGCCTTGCCGCTATGGGCGGCATTGCTCGGGATCACCGTCATCGCCCCGCCCTCCAGCAGCTTGCCCTCCCCGTTGACCGTAAGCACGAACGTCCCCTCGATCAGATGCGCCACCTGCTCATGCTTATGTGCATGTTCAGGCAACTCAAACCCCTCATCGATTTCCCAGAAGGCAAACGTCATCGTGTCTGAATGCAAAAACCGCCCCCGCATCCCGGGCATGATCTCGTATTGCGGTAAAAGATTGATATGTTCCAGCCATTTCATGAGAGATGCTTTACTTGCGCCCGGTTCTTCACTAAATAGTAGGCTTAACCATAGATTTTTAGTCCCCCCCCGTCAAATATCATGTCAAAATTTTTAGAATTCACCGATTCCCAGGTCCTTCTCCTCGACGGCGCCATGGGCACCCAGATTCAGGGGGCCGACCTCAAAGTGGAAGAAGACTACTGGGGTCAGGAAAATTGCTCCGAAATCCTCAACCTCTCCCGCCCGGATTTCATCCGCGACGTGCACAAGAAATATTTCGCGGCAGGTTCCGACGCCGTGGAAACCAATACCTTCGGCGGCTCCATCCTCACCCTCGGCGAATTTGGGCTGGAAGACAAAACCTTCGAAATCAACAAGCGCGCCTGCGAGCTCGCCCATGAGGCCGCCGCGGAGTTCAGCCATGATGGCCGCCCCCGCTTTGTTGTCGGAGCCATTGGCCCCGGCACTAAACTGCCCAGTCTTGGGCACATTGATTATGACGCGCTGGAGCATTCCTTCACCCTTCAGGCCGAAGGCCTTATCGCGGGCCTCGCCGACGCTATTCTCATCGAAACCGCGCAAGACCCGCTGCAGGTGAAGGCCGCGGTCAACGCCTCTAAAATCGCCATGAAAAAAACCGGCGTCACCCTGCCCATCATGGTGCAGGTCACGGTGGAAACCACTGGCACCATGCTCGTCGGCTCCGACATCGCCGCCGCCGCCACCATTATCGAAGCCCTCAATGTCGATGTCATGGGCCTGAACTGCGCCACCGGCCCGCAGGAAATGGCCGACCATGTCCGCTGGCTTTCGCAGAACTGGCCCCGCAAAATCTCCGTATTGCCTAATGCCGGCCTGCCCGAAATGCATCAGGGTCATGTGCATTTCCCCCTCAACCCCGAAGAAATGGCCAAATGGCTGGAACGCTTCCTGAAAGAAGACGGGATCAATATCGTAGGCGGCTGCTGCGGCACCAATGAAAACCACATCGCTGCCATCAACGCGATGCTGGAAAGGCAGGATGGCGCAAAAAAACGCCCTGCCCCTAATAAGCGCAGCTTCCACTGGGTTCCCGCAGTGGCCTCGCTCTTTACCCAAACCGAGCTACGCCAGGAAAACGCCATCATGGCCATTGGCGAGCGCTGTAACGCCAACGGCTCCAAGAAATTCCGCGAAGCGCAGGAAAACGAAGATTGGGATACCTGCGTCGATATGGGCAAAGAGCAGGTGCGCGAAGGCAGCCACACCCTCGACATCTGCACGGCCTTTGTAGGGCGCGACGAAGTGCACGACATGTCGGCCATGGTCACCCGTATGCGCGGCAGCATCACCGCCCCGCTGGTGATTGATTCCACCGAGCTCATCGTGCTGGAAGCCGCCCTGAAGCTCTACGGCGGCAAGGCCATCCTGAACTCCATCAACTTCGAAGACGGCGAAGCCCCCGCCCACAAACGCATGGAACTCGCCATGAAATACGGCGCCGCCGTCGTGGCCCTGACCATCGACGAGCAGGGCATGGCCAAAGATGTGGAGCGCAAGCTGGAAATCACCCGCCGCCTGGTGGATTTCTGCTGCAAGGGCTATGGCCTGCCCCAGTCAGACCTGCTCCTCGATCCGCTTACCTTCACCATCTGCACCGGCAATGAAGACGACCGCAAGCTCGGCCTGTGGACACTCGACGCCATCGAAAAAATCCATAAGGAATTTCCCGATATCCAGATCATTCTCGGCTTGTCGAATATTTCTTTCGGCCTGAACCCCGCCGCGCGCCATGTGCTGAATTCTGTGTATCTCGATCACGCACAAAAGCGCGGCCTCACCGGTGCCATCATTCATGTCTCTAAAATCAAGCCCTTACATAAAATTCCCGCCCATGAAGTCGCCGCCGCTGAAGACTTGATTTTTGACCG
>JANYCJ010000022.1 GCA_025360345.1 Alphaproteobacteria bacterium
TCAGGTGGTCTTTGCCGTACATTTCGTAATCCACGCCCAGAGCCGCCCAGCGCATTCCCATGTCGGGTTTCCATTGCAGCTTGCAATGCCCACCCGTCACCGGCACTTCTTCCAGCGTGCCGTCTTCTTCCTCATACACGATCGTGCCTTTGGACACGCGGACTTCCGTAACCTTCGCCAACAATACTTTGCCGGAACGCGGGGAAACCGGCAGGAACGGGCTGTAGGTTTGCTGGCGTTCTTCGCCCAGCGTCGGCATCATCACATCCATCACCTGCTGGTATTTTTCCAAAAGAATCAGCAGCGTCTTGTCAAACTCCCCCGCCTTATACGTCGCGGTGGAACTCTTGAACTCATACTCAAACCCAAAATGGTCGAGGAATTCCCTTAAACGCGCGTTCATATGCGCCCCAAAACTTTCATGCGTCCCAAACGGGTCCGGCACGCTCGTCAAAGGCTTGCCCAGATTAGCCGCAATCATTTCCTTATTGGGCAGATTGTCCGGAACCTTCCGCAAGCCGTCCATATCGTCTGAAAAACAAATCAGCTTGGTCGGAATATCGCTGATCGCTTCAAAAGCCTTGCGCACCATCGTCGTGCGCGCCACTTCGCCAAACGTGCCGATATGCGGCAGCCCTGAAGGCCCATACCCGGTTTCAAACAGCACATACCCCTTCGCGGGTGGGGCGTTCTTATAGCGTTCCACAAGCGCGGCGGCCTCCTGAAAAGGCCACGCCGTGCTAACCAGCCCGAGTTCTTTGATACTTGTCATGTCCTGCTTATTTTTTCCGGTTAAAGAAGCCAGCCAGCGACATCCTGATATTGTCGCCCGACTGTTCGTTAACTCTGGTTATCATGTGATAGCCTTCGTTGGCAATGAATACAATGCGGTTTGCCTTAGGGAAAATGCATTTTGCCAGCCCGTTTTCCAGCAAAAGCTCGTCCAGCTGGTTCACATGCATCAGTTTCTTCTGGTAAAACTCCATCTGGTCTACCTTCGCGCGGTGGGCGTGCACAATGCGGTTGGCATCCTCATCCATCAGCAGCAGCAGCCCGCCCCAATGCGCCCGCCACGTCTGGTTCATAAAGAACGTATACGCACCCGTATACACCCCCGAACCGTCATCATGCATCGCAAGCCCCGTACCCGCCGGGTACAGCCACCCCGTCACCGACATATGCTGCCACGTCTCGTTCATTTTCCCCACCAGGTGCTCCACCTCCGGCTGCACCGCGAGGATGGCTTCCATAAACGCGTCCACCTCATTTTTCATGGGGTAAACATAGTCCGGCTTCTGGTCCTGCGGCACCGTATGGTAAAAGAAATTGGAACTGCTCCTGAGCGGAAACCCGTCATGCACATGCCACGCCCGCGTAATCTTGCCTTGCGTGTTGATATACTCGTAATCCGCGCACAGCGCCCAGTTCCGGAGCTTCTGATACACATCCTCCGGCAGGAAATTATCGTAAATAATCCCCGCCGCAGACTCGAATACCTTGGTAGGCTTATGCGCGCCGGAGATAATCGCGGGCGCCGCCACCACCAGCTTCGCTTCCGGCTTGTTCACATTGGCCGCCGCCGGCAGCGGCGCGGGCGTGGCCGGTGCCGCCGCCCCGTCATAGCGCGCGTTTTTCGCCTTCCAGTCATCAAAAAACCACCGCGACTGGCGCAGCTCAGGGTATTTCCGCGTCGTGGGGATATAGTCCCGGTCATTGGTCGGCTCGTTCCTGCTCGTCGCCCAGTGCCTGCGATAGGCCTCGTCCTCCTCCCCATGCACAAACGCCACCAGCACAAACCGCTCGCCCTTCGTCACCGGCAGCGCCTCATGCATCGTGGCTCCTGAAAAAGCAATCGCGCTGCCCGTCTCAGGCCGGTACACATCCATCCCATATTCCGGGAAGCGCACCCCGCCGCCCTCATAATCGTCATTCAGGTGAATGGTCGAAGCCACCCGCCGGTAGCCCATAGGGAAATCGAAATTGTCGCGGTGTTGCTTAAAGAACCCGCCCTTTTCCCCCGTATAAAGCCCGATCTTGTACATCTCCCGGTGCGTCACCTCAAAGCCGAACACCTTCTTGATCTCCGGGAAAAACGACCGCGAGAACTTGTCGTCGATCTCCTCCAGCAAATCCCCCCGCACCACGAAATCCGTGCGCACCTTAATATCCGCCCGGTACGCCTTGTTATCGCGCGAGCCCACCGTGCCGTCAAACGTGTTCCCGGTGCGAAACGCCCGGATGCATTTGGCACAGAATTCCGGCGTAAACACCTGCGGCACCATCAGCGCCGGCGCGCCACGGCGCACCACCCTCGGCTGTGCGTTCTGCTCCCGGTAGGTCGCAACCTCCAGTGCCAGCTCATTCACCACCATCGCCGCCATCGCCCCCGGCTCCGCCTGCACATGCACATGGCTGATCTTCAGGTTCGGATCCAGCACGAACGCCGCAAACGGCACCCCCTCCCCCGGCCTCATCATGCCCAGCGAGCGTGCAATCCGCTTGTCCGGATCCATGCATATCGGCAGCTCCACCTTATAAAGCTCCTTGAACCGCATCAGCCGCTCCAGCGTATCATCCATAATCACCGAAACCCAAAGCTCCTTAAGCCCCGCCTGCTCCAGCTTCCCTTGCAAATCATGGTAAAACCGCGCGGATTCTTCCGCCTTCGCCGCGGGCAAATACACCATCACGCAATGCTTGCCCGCGTGGTTTTCCATCGTCCGCAGGCGCTTGTCCGTATCATGCACCTCAAACAGCGGCAGGAAATCCCCCGCCTCCAGCAGCTTCACCGCCGCAGCCGCCAGCCTCGGCTGCACCACGGGCGTAAACTGCGGTTGCCGCGCCACCGCCTGCGCCGCCTGCCCGCCCCCGCCACCTGCCATCATTCGCCCGCCGCCCTGCGGCTTCTTGTCATCCAGCTCGGGAATATAAATCGGGTGGTCGCGGTATTTCGCAATATCTTCAATAAACAAACAGCGCAAGGCTCGCTCCGAGGCGATTTTATGTTTAAAATCAACCCCCGACCACGCCTCATACTGCGCCAGCGTCCGCACCCGGCCAAAGCCGAACTTCTCCATATCCCGCACCACATCAGGGTCTTGCGAACGCGCAAACCCCGTCAAATGGTTGAACCGCTTCAGCCCCCGGTCGCGCAGATACCGTATCCGCGCATCATCGGCCTTGTGCAAATCCCGCCAGTGCAACGGGCGTACCGATCCCCCCGGCGCGGCCACATCATTATAATAGTGATACAAAAACTGCCGCGTCGGGCTGAACACGTCCCAGCCATGCGTAAATAGCCGCGCCGCGTAAGAAATTTCCTCCTGGTCAAAATACAGGTAAGGGTCATACGGCACCTCCGGCGTAATCTCCGAGCGCGAGAAAATAAAATTCGCCACAAGGAACGCGCCCCTGAGCGGCTTTTCCGGGAACCGGTCGAGCGATTCCCCCTGGCAGCGTATATTCCCGTCCGGCATAAACGGCTTCACCCGCCGCACCGTCGCATTCATCCGCGTGCCCAGCTTGTCTGGCGGCAAATATCCCACCGGGCTGGAAGACAGCACCGGCTTGTCCGAATCGCACTTCGCCAGCTCCTCGATCATCAGCTCGTCCCAGCCCGGCACAAACCGCATATGGCTGTCGATCATCAGCGTATACTCTTCCCCCTCCCACAGCTGCTGCGCCTGGCTGCGCGCCCAGCACACGCCCTCGGCCTCCCGCCAGTCAACCGGCGAAATCCGCACCTGTTCCGGCCTTGTCGTCACTTCGAAGCAGTGCTTGTCCTCCTCCGCGTCGAACTGCCAGCAAATCCCCACATTCACCCGCTCCGGCTTGGCCGCCTTTTCAAACAAATCCTTCACCGTCCACTGGCATTCCGGGTCGCGGTAGCTGGCGATATTGATAAAAATCCGCCCGTCCCCCTTGGGGAAAGTTTTTGTCTTCATGGCTTTCTGCCCCTCGCTTAATCGAATTGATCTCACCGGCTTGGCCACATAGCGCGGGTAATACCCCTTCTCCGCCGCCTCGGTGAATGTCTTGTTCTTAAAATCAACGCCTGAATATTCCTCATACTCCGCAAGGCTCCGCGCATTGCCAAGCCCATACACGTCCAGCTCCGCAAGAATGCCCTCATCCGCGCACACCTCCGTCCCCAGCATATGCCGCACCCGCGAGAAAGACCGTTCATTGGGTATGCCCCAATCCTTATGGTCGGTAAAATGCGTAGGCCGCTTGCCCCGGTCCCAGTCATGGTAAATCACCAGCCGGTTCGGGTGGTAAATATTATACCCCTTCGTCCACAGCCGCACCGCCATGGTGATTTCTTCCCCAAAGAAATACAGATGCGGGTCATACGGCACATCTTTAATAATGCTAGACGGCCCAAAACACATATTCGCGCTGAAAAACGCCCCCGGCATCGGCGCCTCCGGCAGCCCTTCTTTCACAAGGTACCCCGGCGCCCCCTTCATAAGGAAAATGCCGTGCCCGTCAAAATGCTTCGCGCTCATCCCGAAAATCCAAGACCGGTCCAGCTCGTCCGGCGGCGTAAACCCCGGCGCATAGCAGGTCAGCACCGCTTTCGCATCTTTGCAGTCGGCCAGCATGTCCAGCAGCATCTCGTCCCAACCCTGCTCAAAGCGCATATGGCTGTCGATCTGCAGGGTAAATTCCTCCCCCTGCCACAGCTTTAGCGTCAGCCCCCGCGCCCAGCACACGCCCTTG
>JANYCJ010000060.1 GCA_025360345.1 Alphaproteobacteria bacterium
TCGCGGGCCGGGGGCAACCTTGTGGGGAGCGAACGCGGTGAACGGCGTTATCAACATCATTACCAAGAACGCCAAGGACACGCAGGGCAACATGCTCTCGCAGACGGTGGGGAATGTTGAAAACTCGCTGACCAGCGTGCGAAGCGGCATGAAGGTGGGCGAGAACGCCTTTGCGCGCATGTATGCCAAATATGACGACCATAACGAGTTCCGCACCAATAACGGCGCGGGCGCACAGGATATGTGGAACAAGGCGCAGGCGGGCTTCCGGATGGACGGCTCATCCTCGCAGGGTTCCAGCTATACGGTGCAGGGGGATGCCTATACCTCCGGGCAGAGCTACCCGATGACACGGCCGATCCTTACCGCGCCGTTCTCGCTTACGTCGCTTGACCGGGAACGGGCTGCAGGCGGGAACATGCTGGCGCGCGTGAACCAGGAAATCAGCGCGAATTCCAACTGGTCGCTGCAATTTTACTTCGACAATGTGCAGCGCCAGAATTTCGTGTTCGACGATGCGCGCAATACGCTGGACGTGGATTTCCAGAATGAATTCAAGACATGGGCGAGCCACGATATCGTGTGGGGCGGGAATTACCGGCTGGTTTCGGACAGCGTGAACGGCACGCCACAGCTGAACCTGATGCCTGACCACAGGCTCGACAATCTGTTCAGCACGTTTGCGCAGGACGAAATCACGCTGATGCCCAATTTACTCAAGCTGACGCTGGGCTCGAAGTTTGAACATAATAATTACACCGGGTTCCAGGCGCAGCGAGCGCCCGGCTGGCTTACCTGATTAACGACAAGCAGATGATGTGGGCTTCTGCCAGCCATGCGGTGCGCACGCCAAACCGGTTCTCAGATAACGGTTCGCTGGCGCTCACCACCACCAATCTCGGCGGGGGCAACTTTGCCTATCTTGAAACGGTGGGCAACAAGTCGCTGGATGCGGAAAAGCTGAACGCTTATGAGCTGGGTTACCGTGTGCAGCCGGTGAAAACGGTGTCTGTGGACGCTTCGGCGTTTTTCAACGATTACGGCAAGCTGGTGACCAATAGCGTGGGCACGCCGATGCTGGTGAGTTTCCAGGGGGGCACGCCTTATTATATTGTGCCGGTGACGCCGATCAACGCCAATGCGGCGCGCAGCCACGGGATCGAGCTGAGCGGGAAATGGGATGTGATGAGCTACTGGAAGCTGGATGCCAGCTATACGTACCTGGATTTCAAGCGCAAGCGGCACGACCAGCTGGGGCTAACGGTGGCCAACGCTTCGCCACCGCAACAGGCGAGCTTGCGTTCCACCCTGCTTTTACCGCATAATGTGGAAGTGAATAATAGTTTGTACTATGTAGACGGGCTTACGAACCAGCATATCCCTACCTATTTGCGTTTCGATACGCGGGTGGCATGGACGCCAATGCCGAATCTTGAGCTTTCTATCGTGGGGCAGAACCTGCTGGATGATGCACATCCTGAGTTCAGCTCTTTCGTTTATCAGAGCCGCGCGCAGGTGCCGCGCAGCGTTTATGGCAATGTAACCTGGAAGTTTTAAACCGTGCTTAGGCGAAGATTCGTTTCCTGGCTAACTACGCTGTCGCTTTGCGCGGGCATTTGTGCACCGCAATACGTGATGGCGCAGGAGACTAAGGAATACCTGGTCAAGGCCGCCTTTATCTATAATTTCGTGAAATTCGTGGAATGGCCGGATGGCAAGGCGATTGCCAAGCAAAGCGGCATTGACATCTGCGTGATGGGTGAAAGCCCATTGATGGGCGCTTCCAGCGTGTTCAAGGCGGCATCAACGGCTAAGCTGGCGCTTTCGCTGGTGCAGGAAAATGATGCGACGATGGCGGCTAACCATTGCCATGTGCTGTTTATCAGCGATAGCGAGGCGGGGCGGCTGCGCGAAGTGTTGACGGTGCTGAAGGGAAGCCCGGTGCTTACGGTGAGCGATATTGACGGGTTTGCCGATAAAGGCGGGATGATCGGATTTGTGCTGAACGAGGGCAAGATCAAGGTGGTGGTCAATACCAAGTCCGTTTCGCAGGCCGGGATGCGGGTGGACGCGCAATTATTGGAAATTGCGCTGAAAGTGATCGACCGATGAGGCGGATACTCAAAAATTCGTCCATTAAATGGCGGCTCACCTTTATCATCCTGATGGTGAGCTTTATTTCCGTTTTGATTACCACGTTCGCCATTTCGATCATCGGGGTGTTCAGCTTGCGCAGCAACCTGGTCAAAGACCTTGAGATCACGGCTTCTATCGTGGGCGACCGCAATACGGCGGCGCTGCTGTTTAATGACGACAAGCAGGCGGAGAACAACCTGAACGTGTTCAGCGTGAACCCGGCGGTGGTGCAGGCGTGTTTGTACAGCGAGAAGGGGGAGCTGTTTGCCCGCTACCTGAACAAGCGGTATGAATATGATGCAAAATGCCCTACGGACCATTCGGCGGAGTCGGTGATTGAAAAAGAGCGCATCAAGGTGATGCAGCCGGTTGTGAAGATGCAGGACACGATTGGTTATATTTACCTTGAATCCACGCAGGACCAGGTGGACCGGTATATCGAGCGGCAGATCACTATCGCGTTCCTTGTGGCGTGTGGGGCGCTGGCGGTGAGCTGGCTGATGGCGATCAATTTGCAGAATGCCATTTCGCAGCCGATTTTGAGCTTGTCGGAAGTGGCGCGGCAGGTGTCGCGCAACCGGGACTATTCCATACGGGCGCCGGTGCGGGGGGACCCGCAGAAAGAATATAATAATGAGCTGGTGATCCTGACCGAATCTTTCAACGCCATGTTGAGGGAAATCGGCGCGCGCGACCAACAGCTGAAGCAGAAGAACACTGAGCTGGAAAAGGCAAGGGACATTGCCGAAAGCGCCAACCGCTCCAAGTCGCAGTTCCTTGCCAATATCAGCCATGAGCTGCGCACGCCGCTGAACGCGATCATCGGGTTTTCATCCATTTTGATGAACCAGCTGTTCGGGGCGCTGGGGGATTCCAAGTATATGGAATATTCGCGTGATATTAATGAATCGGGCGTGCATTTGCTGGATATTATTAATGACATCCTTGACCTTTCGAAGGCGGAAGCGGGCAAGCTGACGCTTACCTACGAAGAGGTGCATGTGGGCAAAAGCATCAGTAAATGCGTGACGATTCTTTCGGAGCGGGCGCAAAAGGGCGGGGTGAGCATTTCCACGCATGTGCCGAAAATGCTGCCAGCGCTGGTGGCTGACAGGTTGCGGTTTATACAGGTGCTGCTGAATATCATGTCCAACTCGGTGAAATTCACCAACGAGGGCGGGCATGTGGATGTGACGGTTTCCACCATTGAGACGCAGGGCGAGGTTTCGCATTTCGTGATCGTGGTGAGGGATACGGGCATTGGCATGTCGCAGGGTGATGTGGAGAAGGCGTTCCAGAGCTTTGGGCAGGTGGATAGCGGGCTGAACCGCAAATATGAAGGCACGGGGCTGGGGCTGCCGCTGACGAAGAAGCTGCTGGAGCTGCATCACGGCACTATCGAAATTACGTCTGAGCTGGGCAAGGGGACATGCGTGACGCTGGTGTTCCCGGCGCTGCCGCCTGCGGGGCTGGATTACCAACTGGCAGATATTTAATTAAGGCAGCTCACATTATTGCCGGGGTTGTTAGCATTTAAATTAAATATTAACAATTAGGCGTTACATAATAGAGGTGTAATAAACAATCATTGACCAAAGAGGCTTTCCGTTGAAACAGATTTATACCGAATCCATCCTTTTGATCGAACGCCTTCACCGCCGTTTCCTCGATGTGATAAACACCGAACTGGACCGTTTGAAGATCGACGACATTAACAACGTGCAGACGCTGATCCTTTACAATATCAGCACTGAGCAGCTTACCATTGGTGAACTCACGAACCGGGGCTATTACCTGGGCTCCAACGTGTCTTACAATGTGAAGAAGCTGGTGGAAAACAGCTACCTGCTGCAGGAGCGCGCACCCCATGACAAGCGCTCCACGCGCATCCGCCTTTCAGAAAAAGGGCTGGAGCTGTGCAAAAAAGTGGACGAGCTGTACCAGCGCAATGTGGATATCGCCGCAAAGGAAATCACGGTGGAAGACCTGAATACGCTCAATAAAACGCTTTCTAAGCTGGAAAGCTTCTGGTCTGGCTATATCAATAATATTTATAAGGTAAAATAAGCGCCTTTTAAGGTTTTTGGCGGGTATTGCCCTGTTTACCAGTGGCTTGCCCGCCTTTTTTTATTTTAAATCCAGCCCGTTTTTTTGCTACGGCCTTTACCAAAAATTTAGCTACCACTGCTATCTTCACCATCGTCACTCACATGACTTTTGGATTATTTCCTTAGTTAGACGCGCAGTTTGCCAAGGGCATCTGCCACGATACCAACAACTACCCTAATGTAGGCTGTCACCTTTCCCCCGCCAAATGCGGGGGAAGGACTACTCGCCTGTGGCGAGGGGCAATTTGTTATTCAAATAAATCCAAAAGTGTTTGCAGGGCTTGCCCACGTGGGGTCTGTAGCTTTGGGTCGTGGGTGAGGATGAAGCTTGCGTCTTCACGGGCGTGCTGGAGCAGTTGTTCGTGTTCGATGATATCCATGAAGATGAAACGGGGAAGGCCGCTCTGGCGGGAGCCGAGGAGGTCGCCGCCGCCGCGGATTTTTAAATCGGCTTCGGCGATGGCGAAGCCATCTTCACTGTCGCGCAATGTTGAGAGGCGGGTTTTGCCGATCTCGCTGGTTTTGTCTGAGAAGAGCAGCACACAGGAGGAAGGCTGGTCGCCACGGCCGACGCGGCCACGGAGCTGGTGGAGCTGGGAGAGGCCGAAGCGCTCGGCTTTTTCGATGACGATGATGGTGGCATCGCGCACGTCCACGCCGACTTCCACCACGGTGGTGGCGACGAGGAGGCGGGTTTCTCCGCTATGGAAGCGGCGCATTTCCGCGTCGCGGGCTTCTGATTTCATGCGGCCATGCACGAGGCTCACACGCTCGCCGAAGCGGGTTTTGAATTCAGTGAAGCGGTATTCTGCGGCGGCGATGTCGCTTTCTGGGGTGACGTCGAGTTCGCCTTCGATGGATTTTTCGTCGATGAGCGGGCAGATCCAGTAGATTTTTTCGCCTTTGTCTAAAGCGGCGGCCATGCGTTCCATGAGCTCGCGGTAGCGGGCGAGGGGGATCACGCGAGTAGTGATGGGCAGGCGCTCGGCAGGTTTTTGCTTGAGCAGTGAACAATCCATATCGCCGTACATGGTCATGGTGAGGGAACGCGGGATGGGGGTGGCGGTCATGTGCAGCAGGTGAGGGGAGTTGCCCTTAGCGGTGAGCGCCATGCGCTGGGCTACGCCGAAGCGGTGTTGTTCGTCAATGACGACGAGGGCGAGCTGCTTGAAAATGACATGTTCCTGAAACAGCGCATGCGTGCCGATGAGGATGGTGATGGAGCCGTCGGCCACGCCGTCCAGCACGGCCTGCCGGGCTTTGCCTTTGATGCTGCCGGTGAGCAGCGCTACGTTGATGCCAAGGCCAGCGGTAAGTTTGCTGACGGTTTCG
>JANYCJ010000144.1 GCA_025360345.1 Alphaproteobacteria bacterium
AAAAGACACGTCCATCGTCACCTCCGGATAGGCTTTCGCAAATCCTGCCAGCGGCGCGCGCAAATATTGCATCCCGAACGAAAGCGGCACATTGATCTTGAGGCTGCCCGCCGGCGTGGCTTTGCGCTCCTGCAGCAGCGCCTCCACCTCCTTCAGCGAGTCCAGCGCCTGTCCCGCCCGCTGGAAATACAGCTCACCTTCTTCCGTCAGGCTCACCTGCCGTGTGGTCCGGTGCAGCAGCTTCACCCCCAGCTGGTCTTCAAGGTTCTGCACCTGCTTGCTCACCGCCGATCCGCTCATCCCCAGCACGCGCCCCGCCCCGGCAAACCCTTGCTGCTTCACCACCTCCACAAAAATCCCCACCCGCGAAACCGTGTCCATTCATTCAGTCCTTTTTGGAATCAGTCATTCATCAATATGCCATATTATCATTATTAAGGAACGATGTATAGTAGCCCCATAACCAAGCGAAAGGAGCCTTTATGCTTACTCTCTATCCCTATAAAAACCTCGGCGGCGCAAACCATGGCTGGCTCAATGCCCGCCACCATTTCAGCTTCGCCATGTACCACAATCCCGCCCGCACCGGCTTCGGCACGCTGCGCGTTATCAATGACGACATCGTCCGCGGCGGCACCGGTTTCGACACCCATCCCCACCGCGACATGGAAATCATCACCTATGTCAGGAAAGGGGCCATCACCCACCGCGACAGCCAGAACAACGAAGGCAAAACCGGTGCGGGCGATGTGCAGGTCATGAGCGCAGGCAGCGGCGTCTTTCACTCGGAATATAACCTCGAGCCCGAAGATACCAACCTCTACCAGATCTGGATCGAGCCGAACAAAAAAGGCGTCCAGCCCCGCTGGGAAGCCCGCGAGTTCCCCAAAACCCCGGTGGAAAACGCGCTCACCCCGCTAGTCTCCGGCCGCGATGAGGATGTAAAAAACGGGGCGCTGTTTATTCATCAGGATGCCGCCATCTTCGGTGGCCGCCTGAAAGCAGGCACCGTCATCACCCACCCCATTGCCTACCAGGCATATATCCTCGCCTCGGAAGGCACGCTGGAAGTGGAAGGCCAAACCATGACCCGGGGCGACGGCGCCGAACTCACCGGCGCCGACCATGTCACCATTAAAGCGCTCACCGATGCAGAAATACTGGTGATCGACGTCCCGCCCCGCAGCCAGCACTAACCTCTGGCATCCCCCGCCTTGCGCGGGGGAGCTTGCCCTCCGCATTAATCCTTAAGAAAGCATTTTCCGCTAAGCTTGCCGAAATCTCACACGGCAACAGCAACCCAATGAACCAGAGCGATTACTACCGCGTCGACTACCAGCTGGAAAGCAGCAATGGCAAACTGCTCTCTTACGGCATCGACATCCACCGCGACACGCTGGTCTCCCGCTGCAGCAGCGCCGAAGCCGCGCCGGATTGGGCGCGCATGGACCATGTCCGCTGCCACAACTGCACCCTGCCCGACGAAGAATTCTGCCCAATCGCCGCGCGCCTTGCGCCTGCCATCCAGCGCTTTTCCCCAATGGTCTCGCATGACCGTGTCATCGCCACCGTCATCACGCCAGAGCGCAGCTACGTCAAAGAGGTAGACGCGCAGGAAGCCATCCGCAGCCTTCTCGGCCTCATCATGGCCACCAGCGGCTGTCCGTCAATGAAGCCCTTCCGCTACATGGCCCGCTACCATCTCCCCTTCGCCTCGCTGGAAGAAACCATTGGCCGCATTGTTTCCACCTGCCTGCTGGCGCAGCTATTCACCCATCCGCAAACGGATGCCGATACCCCCACGCAGCTACCTTTCACCATCCGTGAAGTGGAAAATCTCTACCAAACCATGCAGCAGTTAAATGAAAACATGTCAAAACGCCTGCGGGACTCCACAAAGGCTGAAAGCGCCGTAAACGCTATCATCATTCTCTCGGCATATTCCGCGCTCATTCCCATGGTGCTTGATAAAGAGATGCGCAAATTACACCGCCTCTTTTCGGAATAAAGTAAAATCATCAACTTAGCCGGTTAATAATATTTAATTTTTCGGTGATTTTTAACTCTTTTCCTGTATACTAACAGTTTGTTAGTGAAAATAGATGAGAGTATAGCACCCCATGAGTGAGCCAGATAACACCCCAGCCTCTATTGAAGCCCGTGCCCGCGAAGCCGCCGCACCTATGCTTCTCGCGTTGCAGCAACAAGGCAAAGCCGCCCGTGGCAAAAGCCGTGGCCAGTCCGATGCAGCGGCGCCCGGTATGGGCGATGACGAAGCCCCTCGCCCCGGCATGGGGGAAGACCCCGCAGGCCGCCCCGGTATGGGCGAAACCATGCCGCCTAAAAGCCCCGGCGATGGCATCAAAGGCACCGGCCTCGACACCACCCTGAGTAAAGGCACCATACGGCCCGGTATCGGCAACACCGCCGCAGGCATCATGACCGACTGGAAAACGCAGCTCGGCAATATCGACCGCGTCGTGTTCTGGAAACGCGATCTGAACTTCGATCCCGCCGAAAATCCTGCTTATAAACAGATAAACGGCTTTACCGAAACTCTCCACCAGCTCGCCGCCAAACCGCGCAAGCCCGGCGAAAACCTCAACCTCCCCGGCGAAGCAACCTTTATCGCCAATATGAACGCCACGCAGTTCCCCCCTGACGGTGGCCTGCCCATCATCCCCATTCAGGCCCTCTTTGAAGTGGCAAATGCCCATTTCGATCTGGGCGAGCGCGACAAGGGCCTCGCCTACATCAACTTTGCCATGAAAGAGGCAAACGCGCTGCGCAATGCTTACCCCGCTGAAGAAGCCAACCTCACGAAAAATATCGGCGCATTCCGTAGCGCCGTCATTAAATACTACACCGATCAGGGTATGCGCTCAGAAGCCCCCTCTGCCAACATCACCGGCGGTGGCGCCGTCATGGCAGGCCGTGCGAACGGCAATCCCCGTCAGGCGCGTGTCAACCCCGGCATGGGCGATCAGGGTATGCAGAATATGCCGGGCAACAATGCTCCGGCCGAGCCTGCCGCCCCTCCCCCGGCCATTGCCGTGGAGTCCAAACCCGAAAACCCCCGCAATGGCCTGTATGATCGCTTAAAAGCCGTAGCCGAAATATACGACCAGACCACCACCCTCCCGAAAAACCGCCGCCAGCCAGTTACACCCAGCCAGCGTTACAACGAGGTGTTCGCCGCTAAAGGTTACGACAAGAACCCCGCCCTGCAGGATGCCGCCCCCATCCTTACCCTGCTGGACATGGCAAAAATGGCCAAGAGCGATACTTCCGTACGTATGCCCATGGCCGACACCCTGAGCGCCATCCAGAATTTCGACAATATCGGCCAGCCCGAAAAAGCCCTGCCCCTCATCACGGCACTCTTCAGCCAGATCGAACGTGAAACCGCTTCAACCGCCACGCGCGCCGCCAAAGGCCAGCTCCCGGTTGCCAAGCAATACGAAATGGCCCTCACCGGCAAATCCACCGCCGAAGTGCCTGACCAGAGCCTCGCCGAAGTCAAAACCCGTCTAAGCGAGCTGAAAATGTCATTGGTCATGAACGGCAAGTCCAAAGGAACATCCGCAGTGGAGCAAGGCCCCGGTGGCATTCCCGCCGGCACAGGCGTCGCCCGCGAACGCTAAGGCCTGAACAAAACCCTCGGTAAAAACCGGGGGTTTTTTTCCGGCCTATATCGCCCGGATCGTTTTCAGGAAATCGTCCACTTCCCGGTTCAGCTGCTCCGCCTGCTTGGAAAGCTCGCGTGAAGCCCCGGTCACCTGCATGGAAGAAGATTCCGCATGTGCAGAAGTTTGCTTCACCTCGTTCAGGTTCCCTGAAATTACCTGCGTCCCCGCAGCGGCAGACTGCATACTGCGCGCAATCTCGTTCGTAGTGGCCGATTGCTCCTCCACCGCCGCGGCAATAGTAGAGGTCGAGCTGGATATATTCTGCACCGCATCTTTAATACCCTTCAGCGAGCCGATAATCTCCTCCGAGGCCACATTCATCTCGGCAATCACCTTGGTGATATCTTCCACGGATTTGTTTGTCTGGTTTGCAAGGTTCTTCACTTCCGAAGCCACCACCGCAAAGCCTTTGCCCGCCTCCCCTGCCCTCGCCGATTCAATCGTTGCATTCAGCGCCAGTAAATTGATCTGGCTGGCAATCTGCGAGATAAGCCCGATCACCTCCTGCACCTTATGCGTGGCGCCGCTCAGCCCCACTGCCTGCACATCCGCGGATTCAGCCTGCCTGACTGAATTCTGCACCATCGCGTTCGACGTTTGCAGCTGGCTGGAAATTTCCCTCACAGACGCCGTCATTTCTTCCGCCGCCGAGGCCACGGACTGCACATTGGCCGTAGTCTGCGCCGCCCCCGCAGCCGCCCCCTGCACAATCTGCGTCGTATCCCCCATAATGCGCGAAAGCTCTTCAGCCGTTTGTGAAAGCTGCGCCGCCGCCGCCGCCACCGTGCCCACAATGCCCTTCACATTTTTTTCAAAATTATCCGCAAGCTCCACCTGCCGCGTAATCACATTCCATGTGGTCATCACCCCCACCACATCCCCATGCCGGTTGCTGATACTGCTCACCGCCACGTCCAGATGCTCCGGCCCCACTTTCAGCCGCTCCCGGCGCGGCATCAGCGCCGTATCCCGAAGGATAGCGCCTTCCAGCTTCAGCGCATCAAGGCTCTGCCCCACCGCTTCGTCCGCCGCAAGCTGGCTATGCGCACCCAGCCTTGCCAGCAGCGTATTGGCAGACCTGTTCACGAAATTGATCTTATAATCCTGCCGCGCATCCACCGTAATGATATTTGCAGGCATATCCTCCACCATCTGCTTCAGCCGGAAAGCCTCGTCCACATTCCTGCGCAGCTCTTCCGTAGCCCGCATCAACCGGCCGATTTCGTCTTTCTTCGCCTGCCCGGGTATGTCCATATCCGTATCCCCGGCTGAAATGCGCTCCACGCTGCCCACATACCGGCTGACCGCCCTTACGATAACCCCGCCCATCAGGATAGACATCAGCAGCATCACCACGAAAATAACCGCCGAACCAACTAGCATCCCCTGCACCGCGCGGTTAACCGCGCCGAAAATCTGGTCTTGCGCCGTGCGCATCACTAGCGTCCAGCCCAGCCCGGGATAATCATATGCCCCATCGCTGTAATTATAGCCCGCCACCTCTTCCACATGCGTGCGCGTATTGGTCGCAAGCGCCGAGCCGCTGGCCTTGCCCTTCACCGCCTCCGCCGCCACTGTGTCTCCCGCCTCCACCAGGTTCAGCTTGCCCACAATGTTATAATTGCGCTTATATTGCCCCTCGATGCTGGGGTCGAAATCCACCAGCACCGCGCCGTTCTTGTCCAGCAGGTTGATTTCCGTGCGCGAAAGCCCCGATGCCTTCATATGCTCGTAAAAATCAAATATGATCTGCTCCACCAGCCCAAAATCAGCAAGGTTCACCCACACCCCGATCAGCTGCCCCGCATCGTTCTTGACCGGCGCCGAAAACGCCATTACCAGCCCGTCATCGCCATAAATTTTCCCGGTCGCCTCATCGCGTATCGGCCCCACCACCGCCGTGCCGGTCAGCCCGTTGCGCCCTTCGAGGAAATGCCCTTCCTTGGCATTTTTAAACCACCCCATCCGCGCGAAGGAAACATGGTATAGCCACTGGCTGTTGATCGGCTTGCCTTGCGCATTCTTGCTGTTCACCGCCATCACATGCCCGTCCGGCCCCAGCAGCATCGAAAGCCGGTAAATCCCGTAATTGCTGATATACGCGTTGATCGCCGCAATCAGCGGGTTCGCATCCGAAGGGTTGTTCCAGTTCGCCGGGTCATACGCCACCCGGTTCTGGCTGAAAGCCTGCACATCGCCGTAGCGCTCAAACAGGTTGCGGTCAATCACATCGTTCAGCACATAAGCATTGTCAGACATGCGCGCCAGCGCGTCATTTTCAAAACCGTGTTTCTGGGAAATAAACAGCCCCACCACGGCCCCGGAAGAGATCAGTGCAATCAGGCAGAATAGCGCAATGATTTTAAATCTGACCGACACACCAGCCCCCCATGTAGTTGCCGCCATTGTAAAGTCGCACAACAGCAATACAACGAAAATTGCCGGAACACAGTCCGATTTTTTTTCAGGGAATTTGAACTAGTGCGCCGAAGGCCGCGCCACACCCAGCGTCATCGTATCAATCGGCGCATGTCCCGGCTGGCTCATGCTTTCCGTCAGGATCGGCGGCATCACCTGCGGCCTCGTCACATCCACGAAATCCCGGTATGCGAACTGGTAATGCACCAGGCTCTCCGTCACCAGGAATTTGCAGATCGTCTGGTCGTCAATATGGTCTTTCACCTCCGACAGCACCCAGTAGGGAGCATCGCCCTTGTAAAGCAGTTTCACATATTGCTGTATCAGCAATGAATACATGCTGTAATCCGCTGTCTCCACCCCTTTGCACATTTGCGAAACATGGTTGAGCCGCGTCAGCGAGCGCGTAAACTCCGCAATCGGGTTGTCCACCGTATCGTAAGAATACACCACCTCGCTGCGGCTGCTTTTCGCCTGCGCCTGCGCGCCGCACAGGCATAGCGCCAGCGCCACCGCGCAAACCTGCCCCTGACAACCACAGCACCATGAAGAACCTGACACAGCACATCTCCTACCGCTAAGGGTAAGTGTTAATGATACATCAGCCTCGTTAAGGATTTTTTAATAAACCCCGATATTCGCCTAAAATGCCATATAAAAGGGGGGCATTGCCCCCCTGTTATATTATTTAGCCACGCGTATGCTGCCAAACAGCCCGTTCTTCTCATCCTTGGGCCCGGCTGCCACATACAGCGCATTGCTGTCGCCAAGGCTCGCCCCGTTGCCAAACATCAGGCCCCAGAGTTTTTCCACCTTTAGCGGCTTGCCCTTAGCGTCGCGCAGCACATCCACGAAATCATGCGTCTGCGGGTCAAACGCCGCGATGCTGCCATCGCCGAAATTACCCACCAGCACATCGCCGGAAAGCTTGCCGAAATCAGCCGGCGCCACCGCAAGGCCCCACGGCGCGCTCAAATGCCCGCCATCATTCCACACCGCAACCAGCTTGCCATCTTCGCCAAACTCAGCCAACCGCCCTTGTCCGGGCTTGGACGTATCTTCCTCCCCCACGAACAAAGCGTCACGCAGGCAGGTGCGTTTTGCCACTTCCACCTTCGGGCAGGCCTGCGTCTTCGCATAGGTCACAAAGAAATGCTTCTCACCATGGACTGGCAGCAGCTGGACATTAAACGGCGCATACTCGCCCGGATCCACCTGCCCGTTATTATTGGTGTCAAATGGTGTGTCGAAATGCATATCTGCCGGCTTGAACGAACCGTCAAATACCTCGATTCCCGGCGTCGCGCCGAAATTGGCCGCAACCAGCTTTTCATAGGTGGAGTTCGTTGCAAGACCAAAATACTGCGCACCCTGTTCGCTGCTATCAATCACCGTGAGTGCCTCACCCGGGCGGTCAAACGTGCCGTCCTGTTTCTTTCGCTCCGTCCACGCCGAAATAATGCCGCCATCGCTGGCGAACACGAATTTAGCAGGTGCATGAATATCTTCCGCACCCTCAACCTTCTGCGTGATTACAAAATCATCCTTGCTGTCGATGAATACCACCCCCGTGGCAAAGTTATCGTCCTTGCCCACCGGCAGCGTCACCGTGGTCAGCTTATCTTTATGCAGCTTGCGAAGCGCTTCGTCGGGGGAGTTCTGCACATCGCCCACATATTCATAGCTCACATTCTTTGCCGTGATCCAGAAATGCCCGCCCGCGCCCGCTGGCCGGTCGGCTATGCCCCACGCATTGATAAACGCCTTCTCAAGCATTTCCGGCTTGTATTTTGCGCTGTTGGCTACAAACGGGTGAAACACATATGCATTGCTGGCATCCGCCGCCACCGCCACATGCGCGGACAATACGACGCTGGCTGCAAGGAGTGAAACAAGGCTGATACGGGTAAACGCAGACATAAGGATCCTTTCGTTAAATGGAACCCCAGCTATATTGATAATAATTCTCAATATCAACAAAAACCTTCACCCGGAATACAAAAAAAAGCCCGCCAGTTTCCCGGCGGGCCTTCTTTTTGTTGCTATTGCGTCGCTTAGAAACCGAAGCGGGCGCGCAGCATACCGGAGTGCGAATCGTAATCCGACTTTACGAGGTAGTCGTAATCAGCCGAGAGCGTCACGTTCGCGGTGGTCATGAGGTTCAGGCTCGCACCAGCGTTGAACGAGCTGCGTGCAGGGCTTGCATCCTGTACGCGGAACGAAGCGCCACCACCCGTGAACAGGGCAGTCGTGGAGGACTGGTCACCGATGAAGTCATACAGGTAAGCAGCGCGGATGCTCGGGCGGATGACCATGCCATTGCTGGTGAAATCCTTCGCTATATCAGCACCGATACGGCCAAACAGCGCCTGGGTGTCGTAGCTGTCGACATTCAGGTTCAGGCCACCTGCACCGGTTTCGGTGTAGCTTTGGGTCCGGTTGTAGATGTAGGTCAGGCCACCATTGGGGATAAAGGTGAACCCATGGCCAGCGTCAAGACGGTAGCCGGTATTGGCGCGTGCCGTGTAGGTCTGGCCGTCATAGTCACCGTTCGCGGTGCCTGCGCCGCCGATTACGCGGTCAGAATTGTAGTTCTGCCATGCGAAACCAACCAAACCATCAGCATACCATTTGCCCATGTCGTGGAAGCCATAGAGGTTGGCCTGGTACGTGTCGATATCGGTCTTTTCACTCACGCCGCCATTGCCATCCACGCGGGTGTTGGCATAGCTCACGCTCAAACCGGCGCGGGTGTGGTCAGCAACGATTTCGTCAACGCCCACGGCTGCACCGTAGGTGTCGGCATCATAGCCCAGTACGCCCGAGCGGGTGTCCTGCGTGGCGGTGGTGCCGAAAGCCTGTGCCCAGAGGCCGCGGTCGGCAACCGAGTTGCCGGCCGTCATGCCGGAGTGGTAGCTGTTGTCGATACCAGCGCGAAGGTCAGCGCCGCGAACCCCAACGATGTCCAGGCCTTTCAGGACCGCGTTGCTGCTCATGATCGAGGTCGCCTGGATCTGCGGGGTGACTTCAGCAAGGGCCTGGTCAGCCTGTGCTACGGTCGTGGTGCTGTCCAAACGGCCCTGGAAGGCAATAACCTGCGGGTCGGTTGCACCGGCGCCAAGGGTATTGAGAGCTGCACCGATGGAGCGGCCATTCGAGGTGGTGGCTACAGTGTCATAACCTACGCGGGTCGCTTTCACAGCCAGTTCACCGGCTACTGCACGGTCCTGCGTAAAGGTCAGGAAGTTGGTATTACCCACGCCGGAGAGCACAACAGCATTGGCGTTAGCTGATTGGGTGCCAGCAGCATCGGTCACCACGATGTAGCGCGTGCCTGTCGCAACGAAGCTTGCGAGATTCGTGGTGTCCAGGTTCACGATCGTGTTGGTGGCAAGCGAAGCAGTGGCTGCTTTGATGCGGCCGGAGTCGTTAGCCGTACCGCTGTTGATGGTGAAACCAAGCGTGTTGGTTGCAGCCGTCGTCAACGTGCCGGAAACCGTCTGGAACTTGGTGCCGGCATTAATGATGCCAGTGCCCGTGCCAGTCAGGTTGCCCGTGTCGGTACGTGCCGTGGTGCCGAAGTTCAGCGTGCCGCCGTTGCTTACGTTGGTGGCCGTCGCGGCGATGTTACCGCCGAGGTTCAGAACGCCGCCAGTGGCCACGTTAAGCGCCGCCAGTGCGTTGCCCGCGCCGATATTGGCAGGAGAGGTGAACGCGCTGTTCAGAACCAGCGTGCCTACGCCGGTTGCTGCGCCGTCAATCGTCCCGGTTACGCCCGAACCACCGTTGATGGTAAAGGTCGCGCCGCTGGCGATGGCAAGGTTACCGGT
>JANYCJ010000175.1 GCA_025360345.1 Alphaproteobacteria bacterium
CCAAAGCGCAAACGCCTCAAGCAAAACGCGCTGTAGTTCCCCGTCATTCCCGCGCAGGCGGGAATCCATTCACAAATTCCCCCTTCCGCGCCACCGCTTCGCGCATCTACACTAACCCTGTCGTGCACGACACAAGACCGCGCCCGGGATGGTAGATTGATCCGGGCACGGCAAGCGGAACTTGGGATACCAACCTCCCATGAGCCCCTTAACCGAGGAATCTGCATGGGCGCGCCCACTTTTATTTGGAAAAAGCAAAAAAACTGCCAGAAGCCGGAAATAACCTGAAAGAAAACCCCCGGCAGCCGCGCCTCGCGGCCTTAAAGAATAGACTTCGCGATGTCGGAGGCGATTTCGCAGTCGCTCAGCACCGTCGAACACCGCCGCACCTGCGCGGTGGTCTTGGCGTAGTGGCTGGCGTTTTTGCCGTCCACCCGCACCGCTTCCCCCAGCACGATCTGGATGATGGATAAATAACTGCTCACGCTGGAATTGCCCATGATCGCGAGCGCAATGGCCGAATCCCCGGGCAAAAATTCCTTCCCCCCCGAGCTGGTAATGCCTTCACCCGCACTCAGGCGTTCCATCGTTTTGCGCCATGCCGCAAGCTTGCGCCGCGTGCTTTCAATAAAATCCGTGCTTGAATCGGTCAGGATGTTTTTTGCCTCCGACGGCCTGAGCTTGCCAATCAGCGGCGAGCTTTTACGGATATTCGACACCGCCGCCGTCACCGGCTTGCTGTCGGAAAGCTTCGCCAGTATCTCTTCCGCCGCCATCAGCGCCGGCTCTGCGTCATACAGTACCGCCTCCGCCCGCTTGGCCAGCGGCAGGCCGAGATAGCGCGCCTGCAGGTCGCCAAAATCTTCCAGCTTCACAGGCATCGCGCGTGGTTCAGTCGCAGCCGAGGCGTTTGGCACAATTCCACCCATAAAAAACGTTGCAATATCCTACTATAAAGGCGTTTTACCTAAAATTTGTTTAATGCCCGCCCCCATATAAGTCATTGCACAAGCAGCCTAAGCTGATTACAAATGGTTCAAACCCATCCCAAGCAGGAAAATCCCCCGCCTATGTCCAAGAAAGACCCTGAAAAACAACAAGAACGCAAACCTTGGGATGATAATATCCGCACCGTGCTGGTGGCCTTCGTCCTCGCCCTCGTTTTCCGCAGTTTCGCCTTCGAGCCCTTTCACATCCCCTCCGGCTCCATGAAAAACACCCTGCTGATCGGTGATTACCTGTTTGTTTCCAAGTTTTCATACGGTTACAGCCGTTTTTCCTTCCCCCTCGGCCTGCCGAACTTTGAGGGCCGCGTCATGGAGTTTGAAAAGCCCAAGCGCGGTGATGTCGTCGTCTTCCGCGTGCCCACCAACACCCGCGTGGACTTCATCAAGCGCATCATGGGCCTCCCCGGCGACAAGATTCAGGTGAAAGAAGGCATCGTCTACATCAACGGCAACGCCCTGAAGCGCGACCCCCTCCCGGATGAAACCGACTACACCGACAACCACAGCGCCAAATCCGTCCCCGCCTATGCCGAAACCCTGCCCGAAGGCAAGGTCATCCACATCCTGAAAGAATACAACAAGGGCGACGGCCCTGCCGACGACACGCAGGTCTACGAAGTCCCCCCCGGCCATTATTTCATGATGGGCGACAACCGCGACAACTCCCGCGACAGCCGCTACCTCTCCGAAGTCGGCTTCGTGCCTGAGCAGAACATCGTAGGCCGCGCCTCCCTCATTTTCTTCTCCATCGACGGCACCGCCAGCTTCGACAATCCCGCCAGCTGGTTCACCGCCCTGCGCGTAAACCGCTTCTTCAAGCTGATTGAATGAGCCAAACCCTAGAGGCGCAGATAGGCTACCACTTCCGCGACAGCTCGCTCCTCACGCTGGCGCTCACCCATCCCAGCGTCACGGGCGCAAAAAGCAACCAGCGCCTTGAATTCTTAGGAGACTCCATCCTCGGCGCCATCGTCGCCCGCATCCTCTACGAGATGTACCCCGATGAAAAAGAAGGCGAGCTCGCCCGCCGCTTCGCCGGCCTCGTCCGCGGCGAAACCCTCGCCCTCATCGCCCGCGAGATCGCACTGGGCGACGCCCTCATCATCGGCATTTCCGAAAAACAGGCGCAGGGCCGCGACAATGATTCAAACCTCGAAGACGCCCTCGAAGCCCTGCTGGGCGCTATGTACTTAGACGGTGGCTTCGCCGCCGTGGAGGCCTTCGTCACCCCCCTCTGGTCGGTGCGCGCCCGCAGTATCGAAACTGCGCCCAAGGACGGCAAAACCGCCCTGCAGGAATGGGCGCAGGCCCGTGGCCTGCCCGTGCCCCAATACGTGCTGATGGAAACCAGTGGCCCCGCCCACGCCCCCCAGTTCACCATCGAGGCCCGCGTGCAGGGGCAGGAGCCTGAAACCGCCGTCGCCGCCTCCAAGCGCAGCGCCGAGCAAGCCGCCGCCGGAACGCTGCTTTCCCGCCTCACCCAAGAGCAGCCCTGATGTGGTACCCCCTCCTGTTGCTGGCCATCGCCGCCCTGTGCCTGCGCTACATCCGAAACCCCAAACCCGCCCCGTGGCTCGGCTCCCCCCGCACCGCGCCCAGCGACCGTCCCTTCCTCTGGGAATACGCCATCACCCGTAAAAACCGCCCCGTCGCCAGCCGCCTCGGCATCAGCGCCAAACCGGCTTTTGAGTGCTTCATCGAAAAAGAAACCGCCGCCCACCGCCTCACCAAGGCGCTCGGCTTCTGCAAGGAATTCCAGTCCGGAAACGCCGAGTTCGATGGCCGCGCCTTCATTTTGTCCGATGATCCGCAAGTCCTTGAGCGCCTGAAAAAAAGCCCCGACGTGCAGGCCGCCATCACCGCCGCCTTTGCGCGCGGTATGCGCAACATCCGCGCCACCGCCACCCACATCATCATGGAGCTGGAAAAGATCCAGCCCAAATTCCCTGCCGCCGATATCGAGCCGCTGCTGGATGCCCTGTGCACCATGCGCGCCATGCTGCAGTCCGCAAGCCCCACCCCCCCGGCGTACAGGCGCCTCCAGCAGCAGCTGCGCCTGCTCGTCCGCCGCTTGCCCGCCATCTTCCTCATCAGCGCCTTCATCACCGTCATGCTGAATCTCTCCTTTGGTTACCAGCTTGTCCAGTGGCACCTCCTCTTTGCCATGTGCCTCAAAGCCACCGTCATCTTCTGGCTCACCGGTGTCGCCTTCCTCCGGCTCATCTTCCGCCACTCCTCATACGGCCACGAGGTATTGCTGCGCTTCGTCCGCCAGGTCAGCTGGTCGTCGGCCTGTTTCCTGCTGCCTTTCCTCTGGTTCGTAAACTGCCAGTACGATACCTCCCCCCCCGAAATGCACGACATGCAGGTGATGGAAAAATACATCACCGCCACCCGCAAGAACATCAGCCACCACGTCCGCGTGGCCGACTGGATGCAACAAGGAAAAACCCTGACCGTCCCGGTCAGTGAAAAAATGTACAACAACATGAAAAAGGACGATTCCGTGCATATCCTCACCCGCTCCGGCGCGCTGGGTATGCAGTGGATCGCCAAAGTGGAGCCAGAACAATGACCGAAACCACCCGCTGCGGCGTCATCGCCATCATCGGCGAGCCGAACGCAGGCAAATCCACCCTCATCAACCAGCTGGTGGGCGGCAAGGTCTCCATCGTCACCCCCAAGGTGCAAACCACCCGCTTCAACATCCGCGGCGTCATGGCCGAGGGTAAAAACCAGCTCATCTTCGTAGACACCCCGGGCATTTTCGACGCCGCCAAAAACTTCGAAAAAGCCATGGTGCAGGCCGCATGGAGCGGCATAGGCGATGCAGACGCCGTCCTCATGCTGATAGACGCGAAACTGGGCCTGCGCGAAAACGCCAAAACCATCATCGAAGCCCTGAAGAAGCATAAAAAGAAGCCCACCTTCCTCGCCATCAACAAGGTGGACACCATCGACAAGCCCGCCCTCTTCGAGCTTGCCACCGCTTGCGATAATTACAAGCTGTTCGACCGCATCTTCATGATCTCCGCCCTCAAAGGCGATGGCGTAAAAGACGTAACCAAACATATCGGTTCCCTCCTCCCCGAAGGCCCTTTCCTCTACCCCGAAGACCATATGAGCGACATCCCCATGCGCCTGCTCGCCGCCGAAGTCACCCGCGAAAAACTCTTCCTAAAACTAGATCAGGAACTGCCCTATTCCATCTTCGTCGAAACCGAAACATGGGACGAAACCGA
>JANYCJ010000042.1 GCA_025360345.1 Alphaproteobacteria bacterium
CGCTCAACCGCTTCCTGGCCTTCGCGGCTAAGGCGGTAATGCTTGTGGTTTTCAATGTATACGGCGGTCCATGGCGATTTGAGGCCGCTGGACATGCGCTTGCCGACGCGCACCAGCTTTCCTGAAAGGGTATCGGGGCCGATGCAGACCAAGATGCGGTCAGCGCCAGACCAGCCCTTGGCACCGCCATCACGGGTCTTGTAGACGTCCATCAAGGCATCCACGCGCTCCGCGGTGCGGCGCAGCGCTAGTTCACGGAGTGCGATGAGGTTCGATTTTTTGAAGAAGTTCTGGGCGGCACGTTTTTTGGCTTCGGGCGCGATATAGACTTTGCCCTCTTTTAAGCGCTTTAAAAGCTCTTCGGAGGGAATATCCACCAGCGAGATTTCATCGGCCTTATCGAACACCGCATCGGGCACGGTTTCCTTCACCCATACGCCGGTGATACGGGCGACGACGTCGTTAAGGCTTTCCAGATGCTGTACGTTGATGGTGGTATAGACATTGATGCCTGCATCCAGCAATTCGTCTACATCCTGCCAGCGCTTAGGATGACGGGAACCGGGAGCGTTACTATGGGCAAGCTCATCGAGCAGGATCAGGTCGGGCTTGCGGGCAAGTGCTGCGTCGAGGTCGAATTCTTTAATTAAGGTGCTGCGGTATTGCACCTCGCGGTGGGGGAGGATGGGCAGGCCATCGAGCAATTTCTTGGTTTCTTCGCGGCCATGGGTTTCCACCAGGCCGATGACGACGTCGCGGCCTTCCATAAGGGCACTTTTGCCTGCCGAAAGCATAGAGTAGGTTTTGCCCACACCGGCGCAGGCACCGAAGAAAATTTTGAGCTGGCCGCGGGTGCTACTGTCCGACTCGTCGGGTTCCTCTGCGGAAATCCGGCTTAACAGCTCGTCGGGGTCTGGTCGGAATTCATCATCCATTCCGTCAGATTAGCCAATAGCTGAAGGAACTTCACCTTTTTTCTTTTTTGCCTTCGCCATGCGCCATTTCGTCCAAAGCGAGATTCAGGCTGATGACGTTTACATAATCGTCACCCAGATAGCCAAAGAGGCCGCTACGCTTGCTTTTTTGTAGCAATTCCATGACTTCGGATTCGGAAAGCCCGCGAACACGCGCTACACGAGGCAGCTGATACAGCGCGGCATCAAGGCTGATATGGGGGTCGAGGCCGCTCGCAGAAGCAGTGACGAGATTGACGGGGACTACCGCATTGTTTTTGGGATCAAGTTTCTTAAGTGCGGCTAGCTGCATCTCGGCCTGTTCGACCAGTTTGGGATTATTGACGCTCAAATTAGAACCACCGGAATTAACGGGGTTATAGGGCTCAGGCAGTGCGGAGATGCGGCCCCAGAAATACTTAGCATCAGTGAATTGCTGGCCGATGAGGCGGGAGCCGTAGACCATATCGCCGCGGATGAGCAGGCTGCCATTGGCCTTGCCGGTAAAAAGCGACTGGGCGAGGCCGGTGACGGCCAGCGTGTAAATGCCGCCGAGGAAGACCGTGAAGATGAGCACGAGGCTAAAGGCAGCGCGCAGGGATTTCAGGAAACGCATCATACAAAGCCCAGCATGGTAAGAATGAAATCAATGGCCTTAATGCCGATGAAGGGAACGAACACACCACCTACCCCATAGAGCAGCAGGTTATGGCGAAGAAGGGCGGCCGCGCCAACCGGGCGGTATTTTACACCCTTCATGGCCAGCGGAATGAGCGCGACGATAATAAGTGCGTTAAAGATAATGGCGGAGAGCATGGCGGAGATGGGAGAGGTCAGGTGCATGATATTAAACACCTCCAACTCAGGATAGGTGCTGGCGAAGGCGCAAGGAATGATGGCGAAGTATTTGGCAAGGTCATTGGCCATGGAGAAGGTGGTAAGCGAGCCGCGCGTCATAAGCAACTGCTTGCCGATTTCCACGATCTCAATGAGTTTTGTGGGATCGGAGTCCAGATCTATCATATTGCCGGCTTCCTTGGCGGCCTGGGTGCCGGAGTTCATAACCACAGCGACATCGGACTGAGCCAGCGCGGGGGCATCGTTGGTGCCGTCTCCGACCATGGCGACCATTTCGCCGCCGGTCTGCATTTTGCGGATGAGTTTGAGCTTGGCCTCGGGGGTGGCCTGCGCAAGGAAGTCATCTACGCCTGCTTCGGCGGCGATGGCGGCGGCGGTAAGGGGGTTGTCACCGGTAATCATGATGGATTTGATGCCCATTTTGCGAAGGTCGCTCAGTCGTTCTTTAATACCGGATTTGACGACATCTTTCAGATGCACAACGCCCAGCACCTGACCGGAATCGGCCACGACGAGCGGGGTGCCGCCCTGCCTGCCGATATCATCAACTTTAGCGCGGACGGTTTCAGGCACGGTTTTGCCGAGGGCTTTCATGTGGTTTTCAATAGCGTCTGCCGCGCCCTTCAGGATTTTTCGCTCGCCGATTTTTACGCCGGAAACGCGTGTTTCAGCGCTGAATTCGATAAATTCGGCACCGGCGGGGGCTTGCGTCATTTCTGCAATGCCGTATTTACGGCGGGCAAGAAGGACGATGGATTTGCCTTCGGGGGTTTGGTCGGAGAGCGAGGAGAGCTGCGCGGACTCGGCGAGCACATTGACATTGACGCCGGGTGCGGGGAAGAACTCTTCGGCCTGACGGTTGCCATAGGTGATGGTGCCGGTTTTATCGAGAAGCAGCACATTGACGTCGCCCGCTGCTTCAACGGCACGGCCGGAAGAGGCGATGACGTTTGCCTTGAGGAGACGGTTCATGCCCGCGATGCCGATAGCGGACAACAGACCACCGATGGTGGTGGGCACGAGGCAAACGAGGAGGGAGACAAGTACGGTGATGCTAACGGGCGTGCCGGTGTGGCTCACATTTACGCTGAACATAGTGTAGGGCAGCAGGCAGGCGATGGTGAGCAGGAAGCCGATAGTGAAACAGGCCAGCAGGATGGAAAGAGCGATTTCATTAGGGGTTTTCTGGCGTTTTGCGCCTTCGACCAGCGAGACCATGCGGTCAATAAAGCTTTCGCCGGCATTGGCGGTGATGCGAATGACGAGCCAGTCTGACAATACGCGCGTGCCGCCGGTGACTGCGTCGCAATCTCCGCCGGATTCGCGGATGACGGGGGCGGATTCGCCGGTAATGGCGGATTCGTCTACAGAGGCGATGCCATCCACCACCTGCCCGTCCCCGGGAATGAAATCGCCGGTTTCGACGACGACCAGATCATCTTTGCGCAGTGAACTTGCGGAAACGATCTGATGCTCGGCGCGGTGGGCGGCGGATTTGATTTTCTTGGCGTTTACTTCCTTGCGAAGCGCGCGCAAGCTCTCGGCCTGCGCTTTGCCGCGGCCTTCGGCGAAGCTTTCGGCGCCATTGGCGAAAAGCACGGTGAACCACAGCCATAGCGTGATTGCGAGTGTGAACCATTTTGGTTCAGAGCCGAGGACATTGCCGGTGGCGTATTCATATACGGAGACGATAGTGGTGACGATAGATCCGACATACACGAGGAACATCACCGGGTTGCGCAGTTGCGTGACCGGGTTCAGCTTTCCTAAGGCACCGATGACGGCCTGGAGGTAGGCACCTTTACTGCGTGTGGCGCGGCTCATGAGTGGCTCCCACTGGTCATGTGAATATGTTCGACGACGGAGGCCAGCGCGAGGGCGGGTACATAGTTCAACGCGCCGATGAGAATGATGACGCCGACCAGAAGGCCACAGAACATGGGGGTATGGGTGGGAAGCGTGCCGGCACTTAAGGGCACGGTGTTTTTCTGCACCAGCGAGCCTGCTGCGGCGAGCACAGGAAGCATAACGCCATAGCGGCCCAGCAGCATGATGACACCCAGCGTGAGGTTATAAAAGGGGGTGGCGGCATTTAACCCCGCATAGGCGCTGCCATTGTTGTTGGCGGCGGAGCTTACGGCGTAAAGGATTTCAGCGAAGGCCTGCGCGCCGGGGTTCAGCACCCCTGCCCTGCCCGCTTCCACGGTGACACAGAAAGCGGTGCCGGCAAGCACCAGCGTGGTAGGAACCAGCATGACAAGGGAAGCCATTTTCACGTCAAAGGCGTTGAGTTTTTTACCTAGGAATTCGGGGGTGCGGCCCACCATGAGGCCGCCGATGAAAACAGTGAGGAGCGCGAACATGAGCAGCCCATACATGCCGGAACCCACGCCACCATAGACAACCTCGCCCAGCTGCATGAGTAGCATGTAGGACATGCCGGAAAGCGGCATGTAGGAATCATGCATACCATTGACCGAGCCGCTGGCGGTGGCGGAAGTAGCCATGCCCCAGAGCGCGGAGGGGGCAATACCGAAACGGGTTTCCTTTCCTTCCATGTTTCCGTCTGACAGGTCGATGACGCTGGAATCAAAATGGGGATTGGGGTTCAGTTCCTGAGCGAGGGAAAGATAGGTGAGAGGCAGGAACACCACGGTCATGGCGGCAAACAGCATCCAGCCCTGGCGCTTGTCTGACACCATAACGCCGAACATGGAGGTGAAGGCGAATGGGATCAGGAAGAGGGATACCAGTTCAAGAAAGTTTGAAAACGGCGTGGGGTTTTCATAAGGGTGTGCGGAGTTGGCGTTGAAAAAACCGCCGCCATTACTGCCGAGCAACTTGATAGCTGTTTGCGAGGCAACGGGGCCTTGCGGAAGGAACTGCTCGGCGCCGCCGGAAATGGGAGTGAATGCGGTGTAAGACGAAAAATTCTGGATGACACCCTGTGAGGCGAGGAGAAGGGCGAGGATGAAGGACAGCGGCAGCAGAATATATAAGGTGCTGCGCACTACATCGACATAAGGGTTGCCGATAGTTTGCATCTGCCTGCGGGCAAAAGCGCGGAAGAGTGCGGCAGCGACTGCCATCGCGGTTGCCGCGGAGAGAAAATTCTGCACTACGCAGCCGAACATCTGCGAGAAATAGCTTAATGTGGTTTCGCCGGAATAGCTTTGCCAGTTGGTGTTGGTGACGAAGCTGATGGCAGCGTTAAAGGCAAGATCGCATGGCAGGCCGGGGAAGCCCTGAGGGTTCAGCGGCAGGTGGTTCTGGAAGGTGAAGATGGCAAAGAGGGCGACGAGGCCAAGGATGCCCAGCATGATAATGGCGGAGGCATAGGCCCACCAGCTGCTTTCCTGACGTGGGTCGATGCCGCAGAGGCGATATAGCACGCGCTCACAGGGCGCGCAGAGGACATCAAGGAAGGTGCGCTCGCCGGCATAGACCGCGGCCATGTAACGGCCCAAGGGGCGCATGGCCGCAATGGACACGGCGAAGCAAACAAATACATACAGCAATGATGCGATCATTTTCAGCTCGGGAGTTGGGATTTAGGGGATCAGGGGAACAGCTCAGGTTTGAGCAGCGCGATAACGAGATACACGAACAGCGCCGCAACCAGCGCCCCCATCAGGGAATATAACAAAACCATATCAGGTCTCTCTCCGGTGGTGGCGTCTTCGCCTTGGAAAGGGTGGCAGGCATCGTGCCTGTGGTCTTCAGTGGCGCACACTATAGAACTGCCATACGCCAAGTCAATCGCGCGAGCGATCCTTTTACGCAAGGCAGCGCTACTGAAATCACATTACGGTTGTTTATTTTACTGTGGGTTAGCAGGTTTTTGCGGGTATTGACGGCGTTGCAACAACGCCACGCGCGGGAAGATTATGCTATAGCCACACGGGGTATCGGTTATAATGCGCCCAATTCACAACCGGGGGATTGCGGCGCATGGCAGAGAATGAGGTGATCCTGGAGGGGCTGCACCCGACCACAGCTTCGTGCATGGAGGCGCTGCAAGACCTGCAGGCGTTACGACAGTTCCGGCGGGTTCTGGATATGGGCTGCGGGGGTGGCATATTATCTGTGATGGCTGCCTATTGGTGGGATGCGACGGTGGTGGCGGCGGATATTTCACCGCAGGCGGTGGCGGACACGGAGGCGCTGGCCGCCGCGCAGGGGATGGAAGGCCTGATAAAGGCGGTGCGAAGCGACGGGTTTTCCCATGCGCTGATCGGGCAGCGGGCACCTTATGACCTGATTATTTTCAACCTGCTTGCGGAACCGCTGATCCATTATGCCCCAGAGGTCAGGGCGCATCTGGCACGGGGGGGAGTGGCGGTGTTATCCGGAATTTTACGGTGGCTTGAGCCGGGAGTGATCCAGGCCTATGCCGATGTGGGTCTCGCGCCACTGGCGCGATACGAGCAAAACCCGTGGGTGACACTGGCTATTTCTTGAATTCGGTGGCCATGTTGCCATCGGTAATGATTACCATGCCCTGTCTTTTCTCAACCGCGTGTTTCTGATCGGTGTAGGTCATGTGGGCCATGCCCTGAATTTTTTCATTGTCATCGTATACGGGTGCACCGCGTGGGTAGGTGAATTGCTGAAGGTGATCGATCTTCGTTTCCAGCGGCACATCGCTTTCCGTGTTACCAGCCACAAGCATGTGGTTGTAGATGGCCACATTGTTGAAAATCTGGGCGAGCGTGAAGCTGATGTCGGGCGTGGGGGGATTGTTGATGTAGATCATGCCGCCGGATTTCAGGTGGTGCTTACATATACTGAAGAATTCCTGCGAGAGCACATTAGTCGCGTTATTGCGCTCGCTGTCGGGGCCGTCCATCACGATCAGGTCGAATTTTTCTTCGGTGTGCGTGGTGAGCCAATGGCGCGGCGAGGTGATGATTACATCCACCTTCGCTCGGTCGAGGATGCTGTTCTGATCGCCGGTGGCGCGCAGCATGTCGATGTAGAGGGGATTGTTTTCCAACACGGTCAGCGATTTCAGGGGCTGGAAATTGCTCATGGCCGCCGTGAAGGCCCCGCTGCCGAGGCCGATTTGCAGGATTTTCTTCGGTAGGGGATGCAAGGTGGCAATGGCGTAGGCGCGCCAGATTTCGCTATTGCGGAGATCGGGGTCAATATTGAACTTTCCTTTGTCTGCGCCGTTTTCAAAAACCTGTCCCGCTTTTACGGCAATGACGCCGTTATGATCGGCTTGGGTGAAGTCAAAAGGAACGCCGGGACGGCTACCGGCTTTTTGTAATTTCTCGAGATAGAGCTTGTAGCCATCATTATAGCATTGGTAACCGGCGAAAGCTGCCGCCAGGCAGAAGGCGAGCAGATGATACTTAAATTTTCTTTCGATGCCGCTTCCTATCAATAATAGGAGCACGAGCGCGGTCGTGGCGAAACCCGTGATGAGGATGGTTTGCGGAAGGGTGTAACGGTCCAGAAGCCACCAACCTGAACAGAGAGAACCAGCGGCGGCGCCAAAGGCGGCAACGGCAAGAAGGGATACGCAGCGCGGCGCAGGGCTAGGCCGTACGGACTGGCACAGCCATTGCAAAAGCCCCGCCAGCAGCACTCCCAGCAAGGCAAGGCTACATAATCCGAGCTGCTGTCCGGTTTCCGCTCCGCGCCGGCCTGCCAGCTTAATCATGAAGGGAAACGCGCCATACCATGCAAATTGCAGTATTACGAGTGCTCCAAATATATAATTCCGGAGGATGTTGGAACGCAGCCTAACCACGATGAGGGGGGCGAGCGCCGCAATCCCCAGATAACTCGCCGTGAGCAGGCCGAAAAGCGATGGCTTTTCCATGGTTAGAAAATCCAGCAGGCGGTACCATAAGAGGAGATAGCTGGCGGCGAGATAACCCATCACTAAAGCGGGGAGAACGGCACTGGAAAATGGCTGTTGGCTTTGGGTGAACAACCTATTTTCTATTTCTGCGCTATTTGGAACGACCGGGATGGCATATATGGCAGCGCAAGCCAGGGCTATGGCTATGCTGAGGCCCGCGCCCAAGGCAATGGCGGTGTGCAAGGTGGATTGCACGAATATGACATGGACGACCGCGGCGGCGGCTGCAGAAGCGCCGAGAAGATATGCGGCAAAGGCCGTTGCGACTGAGGTGCGAAGAGAAAAACTGGTGTGCATCAGGCCTAGCGCGACGCCCATCGGAGCCGTTGCCAGCAGCACAAACCCGAATGCGGCCAGTGCCATAGCTGGCACGGTGTCCAACATCCGCACATGCCCCAGTGCTGTGATGAAGGACTGGCTGATGAGGCTGAGGATGGCGATGCCGATTTCGCAAAGTATGAGAATACGAAGATTGTGGCGAGGGTGGCGCTTAAGGAAGGCGGCAGCCACCGAGCCAAGGCCAAGCCCACATAGGGACGCTGAGAGCACCACCGGATAAGCTTCGGCCGAAATGCCGAAGGCGGTAACCAGCATACGCTGCCATGCAAACAGGGTGCAGATGGTGGAAAAACCAGAGATAAAGAAAAGTATGGCCGGGAGGGCGGCCTGACACTTAGATAATAAGAGCCGCTGCAGGTACACGCAAACACTCTTCAGTTGGTGCGGCCGAGAAGACTCGAACTTCCATGCCTCGCGGCGCTACCACCTCAAGGTAGTGCGTCTACCAATTCCGCCACGGCCGCACATTCTAAGCTATCGCCCCGGAGTGTCCGGGGTTTGAGGAAGTAGAGGTGTAGCAAAAATTATTGTTTTGGCAAGCGTTAGCGTATATTTCTGCATGTCTGGCACAACTTTAATCATTCAGGCTTATGAACGCCCCGCCCCTTTCCGTGGAATGGACGCTAACTCAAGGACTTACCGAGTACGGCTTTGCCATGGCCGCCATGGAGGCGCGGGTGGCCGGGCTGATCGCGGGCACGAAAGGCGAACAGGTGTGGCTGCTGGAGCACCCACCGCTTTACACCTCCGGCACTTCGGCGAAGGGGGAGGATTTGCTACCTGATGCGACCTTCCCCGTATTTGATGCGGGGCGCGGCGGGCAGTTCACCTATCATGGGCCGGGGCAGAGAGTGGGATATGTGATGCTGGACCTAAAAAAGCGCGCGGGCAGCGGCACAGCGGATCTGCGGGCTTACGTGAAGCAGCTGGAGCAATGGATTATCGCCACGCTTGCGCATTTCGGCGTGAAGGGTGAGCTGCGCGAAGGGCGCATCGGCGTGTGGGTGGTAGATAGCGCGGGCAAGGAAGCGAAGATCGCGGCGCTGGGCATACGCATCCGCAAATGGGTGACGCTGCATGGCATATCGCTCAACGTGTCGCCGGATTTGTCGCATTATGCCGGGATTGTGCCGTGCGGCATCAGCCAGTATGGGGTGACATCGCTGAAGGCGCTGGGGGTGGATGCAAGCCTAGCGGATGTGGACGCAGCACTGATGGCAGAGTTCGGGCGGATTTTCGGTTAAGCCGCGAACTTTATCAGCACCTGGTCTACCTGCACGCTATCCTTGTCGTTCACGCATATTTCCTTCACGGTCACGTCGTGGTCGGCGTAGATCACATTTTCCATTTTCATGGCTTCGATCACCACCAGTTCCTGACCGGCTTTTACGGCCTGACCGGCTTTTACCCGCATACCCACAATAAGGCCAGCAATGGGCGCTACGAGTTCGGCCTTGGTGCGGCTATCCTGCGTTTTTGGCATGAACTGCGCGAGTTCGGCCACGCGGGGGGTGCGCACTTTCACGGTAACATCGGAACCGCCATAGGTGAGGAGATAGCCTTCTTCGAGATGCCTGATCTGAACACTGACAGGCGTACTGTTAATGGTGGCCTGAAACAGGCGGCGGCCAAGATTCCAGCCGGTTTTTACCGAAATCAGCTTGCGGTTATGGGTGATGAAATAGCCCTGATCCTTGTCGTGGCGGACATAAACGGGGAAATCTTCACCGTCTACATTCACCACCCAGCGCGCGCCGATGGCGCGCTCGCGGCCGGGGAGCTGGCCGCTGATGCGGGCGGCGCGCTCGGCGTCACGCAGGAAGATGGTGGTGGCAGTGCCGAGGAATATCATGGTGCTGTCGGAGGTGAGTTCCGCACCGATGAAGCCGCCGGGATATTCCTGTTCAATGAAGTTCGTGGTGATATCGCCCGCGGCAAAGCGCGGATGGCCGAGAATGGCTTCGAGGAAGCTGGCGTTATGCTGGATGCCTTCGATGATGAAGGCGGCGAGCGCCTGACGCATGGTGGCGATGGCTTCTTCGCGGGTTTCACCGCTGGAGCAGACCTTGGCGACCATAGGATCATAGAACATGCTGACTTCGCCACCTTCGTAAATGCCGGTGTCTATAAGCACGTTGTTCATGTTTTCCGGCTCAATATAGCGGGTGATGCGGCCGGTGGAGGGGAGGAAGCCGCGCTTGGGATCTTCCGCGTAGATGCGTGATTCCATAGCCCAGCCGTGCAGGCTTACATCTTTCTGGGTGAAGGCAAGGTGCTCGCCGTAGGCGACGCGGATCATCTGCTCAACCAGGTCGATGCCGGTGACGAGTTCGGTGACGCGGTGCTCCACCTGCAAGCGGGTGTTCATTTCAAGGAAGTAGAAATTGCGTTTTTCATCTACAATGAATTCAACCGTTCCGGCGGAGTAATACCCCACCGCCTTGGCAAGAGCCACGGCCTGTTCGCCCATTTTCTTGCGGGTGGCTTCGTCGAGGAAGGGGCTTGGGGCTTCTTCGATGACTTTCTGGTGGCGACGCTGGATGGAGCATTCGCGCTCACCCAGCCAAAGAGTGTTGCCGTGCTTGTCGCCCAGCACCTGAATTTCAATATGGCGGGGGTTTTCGACGAAGCGCTCGATGAATACGCGGCCATCCTTGAAGCTGCTTGCTGCTTCGTTACCAGCGTATTTTACGCCGTCAATGAGTTCTTTTTCATTGCGGGCAATGCGCATTCCCTTGCCACCACCACCGGCCGCTGCCTTAATCATGACGGGGAAGCCGATTTCGGCAATGACTTTTTTTGCTTCTTCATCGGTGGAAATCACGTCGAGCGTGCCGGGCACGGTTGAGACATTAGCCTTGATGGCGATTTTCTTAGACTCGATCTTATCGCCCATGAGGCGGATGGATTCCGGGCTGGGGCCGATGAGGCTCACACCTACGGCGTGCAGGCGGCGGGCAAATTCCGCGTTTTCAGACAGGAAGCCATATCCGGGATGTACGGCTTCGGCGCCGGTATTAGCGATGGCGCTTAAGATATTATCGATGTTCAGATAGCTTTTGATGGAAGGCGAAGGCCCGATATAAACCGACTCATCGGCTTCGCGCACATGCAGCGCGTTCGTATCGGCTTCGGAATAAATAGCCACGGTTTTGATGCCCATCTTTTTGCAGGTCTGCATGATGCGGACGGCAATTTCACCACGGTTGGCAATCAGGATTTTGGTAAACATGGATTAGTTCGCTGCCTTACAAAGGTTGGAATTATACGGAGAGATTATGTGACCATAATGCAAATAGACAATACAGCTTAGTAAAAAGATTACAATCATTTGACCGAATTTTGTAAACTGCGGTTTTACCGGTATAAGACCGTGCATGGCCACCAGCAAAAAAGGCAGGAACGGGATGATGTAGCGCCCCTGCACCCAGCTTTCGGTAAGCACATAGCCACCCTCCTGCGGCAGGATTTCCATATCTGTATGCAGGAATTTGACGGTAAATACCAATAGATACCCACAGAGATAGAAAGCAATGCAGGCGAGGCGCTCGAAACGCGTGACGACCAGTGGGGACGACTCCATATATCTTGCGAAAAGACTGCTTAAAACAAGGGGTAACATAAGGATAACAAGGCTTGCGTCGCTGGTGATCCAGCAATAACGCCAGGTGAGAAGATTATTGACCTGGCTGGTGAGGTTTAGCATGTCTTTCAGGGCGATGCCGAGATATGAAAGAGGATTTTGCAGGATAAATAATGCTTTGGTATTCTCATCGCCATTTTCGTAAAAATGGCTCATGACATATAGCCCCCAACCGCCCACTGCGGCAGCGGTCGTAAACACAATAAGGGCGAGGAAGGCTTTTTTACGCCCCCTGCCCCCATAACAGCTTTCGGGGATAAACAGGAAAATGCCGGTGACGGGCGCATAAGCCATTTTGGTAACGCCGATCAGCATGGCCAGAATGAGCTGACTTATTTTTTGCCCCGTAGAAAGCAACATGGGGGCTTTCATCAGGTTCAGCGTCAGGGCGAAGGCAAAGAAGCACAGGTCAATATTCAGCGCGTCGGGCATCACGAAGATGCGATTCATGATGACGCTGGGAATCAGGAACAGGTAGCAGATGGGCCAGCGCAATATAGGCAGCAGGCAGAGGGTGTAGTAACCCATGGTGATGACCAGTGCTGCGTTGCACAACACTGCCAGATACAGCACGATGGCCGGCGGCAAGCCGAGGGTAATGCCCGCCCAGGCGCCCGCGGCATAAGGCAGGTAGCCGGTGATGGGAAATTGGGCGGCGGCTTTATCCTCGGTGAAGGGGAAGGTGATGTCGCGGTTCAGGGCAATGCTCAGCGGGTTTTGCAGGGGGATGTTGTCATGCGGCAGGCAGTAGCGGCGGAACATGACATCGCTCCATTTGCGGCAGGCGATGCTGGAGACTCTATGGGCGTTTTCAGGATTGATCTGGCGCTCTAGCAGCAGGAAGCTGTTTGGAATTTCGTTGGCGTGGCCGCGCCAGGTCTGGGCGATGTTCAGCACATAAAAAAACCGCTGGCCGCCATGTGGATAGCCGGGCCAGAGGGGGGAGACGAGGGTGAGGTAAAGCACATTGAGCACGATGCTGGCGATGAGGAAGAAGGCCGGGACGTCGAGCGAGCGGAGATTTCCGATTATGTCATGCGCTAGCTGGCGAGGCCGGATCGACGGTGGTATTGCTGGCAATTCCATACGTGGTTAAATCCGTTGGCCTGCGAGGCCCATGATGGGGCGCGCTGCGTGTTTTTCATAGCCGGGCAATGACTTAGCCTGCATCACCGGGCGGCTTAATGTGCGTTATTATTTGCATATAATGCAAATAGAAAATAGATGCCAGCACGAGCGCCCCAAGCAGGTTGCGGCAGGGATTTTGCCATTTTAGGCAGGGCACGAGGCCGTGGATGGCAACCAGTAGCAGGGGCATCAGTGGAATGAGGTAACGGCCCTTGAGATAGCTGGGGGTGAAATCAAGTATGCCGTTTTGCACGGTCATGTCGATATCGCTATCGGAAATGTCCGATAATACGAGCATATAGCCGATGGTTGCGGCCAATAGCGCTACACAGAACAGGCGGTCTGCGCGAGTGAGGCGGAGAATGTTTTGTGCAGGAAAGGCTACAAGGCTTGAGAGAAAAAGCGGGGCGATGAGGACGAGGAGAAGACCAACACTATCCGCGTTCCAGCCAACACGAACCCAGCATAAAAAATCATTAAGTGATTTCATGATGTTATATTGGCCTGAAAGCGCAATATTCAGGTATTGAAGCGGATGTTCGGCGACGGTATATATCTTATCCTTCAGGTTTTCGTTAGTCAGGGTATCATCATTGCCCTGATAGGCATTTTGGGAGACGGCCATCATCCATGCTATGCTTAAGCCGGCGGCCAGAGCCCAAATCGTACCTACGATTGAAGCTTTTTTATAGATGCCCCCGTAACAGTGGGCAGGCACCAGCGCCAGCATGGCCGCCATGGGCAGGTAAGCGATCTTGACGAGGCCGATGGCGAGTGCCGTTAACGCCTGCAGGGTTTTTTGCGGCCAGGTCAGAAGTACAGGAGCCTGTTTCAGCCGTAATACCATGGCCACGAGCAACAGGCAGATATCCAAGTTCAGCCCATCGGGCATGATGAAGATGCGGGTCATGCACATGCTGGGCATGAGCAGCAGGAAAAACGCCGGCCAGCGCAGCACCGGCAGGAGGCGCAGGCTGCAATAGCCCAAGGCGGTGACGCAGATGAAGTTGCTTAGCACGGCACTGTAAAGCACCCAGTAGGGGCGCATTTTCAAGACCAGCCCGACCCATGCGCCCAGCGTGTATGGCAGGTAGCTGACCCATGGGTAATGCGCCATGGCCGGCTGGGAGACGTAGTGGAAAGCATATTCGGGATTTAGGGCAATGTCGCGAGGGTTGACGTATTTGAACTCGTCATCGTTCAGGTCGCAGTAAATTTCGCTTACGTCATCTTCCCAGTCTTCGCAGGGGATTTTGGAAATCCACGGCACCTGCCCGGGGGCAATGGCCGCCTCAAGTTCTAAAAAGCTCACCGGGATGTGGGTATGGTTGTGGTGGAGACGCCAGCCTTCGGCCAGTTCAAGCACATGGAAAAAACGCTGACCTCCCCAATCATACCCTGACCAAAGCGGGGAAAATACGGAGAGGTAGATCCCATTCAGAACAACCGCGCAAATAACGAAGAGAACGGGAATGTTACAGAAGCGGCGGCGCACCCTCTTCCTCAGAGTGGAAGGTTATCGTGTTTCTTCCATGGATTCTGGAGGTTTTTCTCACGCAGCATGGCCAGCGAGCGGCAGATGCGCCAGCGGGTATTCTGCGGGCGGATGACGTCGTCGAGGAAGCCGCGCGATGCAGCCACGAAGGGGGATGCGAATTTTGCGCGGTAATCGTCGATGAGGGCCTGCATTTCTGTTTCGTCCTTGTACTTGCCGCGGAAGACGATTTCTACTGCGCCTTTGGGACCCATCACGGCGATT
>JANYCJ010000049.1 GCA_025360345.1 Alphaproteobacteria bacterium
CGAAATGGGAACCCCCTTTGATATCTATGGTATCATGAAAGCCTACCAAAGCATTCGGACTCTATCAAACACAAAACCCCCAAAAAAAACAAAAACAAAGACCAATAACAAATAACAAATTTTAAAACAAGCAAAAAGCCATTCATAAAAAATAAAAGTAATATTAATTTGTTGGTGATTCAAAAAATAAATAAAATAAAGCAACAAGATGAAAAAGCGCAAAAGAACAACAATTATATATATAATAAACAATATCATAGACTGTAGCCTGGCCACGGCCGAACCTCGGACATAAGGATCAGAATATAAATGGCAGGGAGGGTCGCCCCTAATAATGCGGTGGCGGCGGTTCCACGCCACCTTGTGTATTGCTATCTCCCGCATCCCGCAGCGAGCGGAAACGCTCAATCAGCGCAGCCACCTGCTGTTTAAGCAGTATAAGTTCTTTTTGTTGCGTATAGAGCTCTTTGCTCAGGTTGGCTATATCCTCTTCCTGATGCCCCACGATCATTTGTAGTCTTATCATCTCTTCTTCCATAGCCTTGCTATAGTAACAATCTTTGGCAAAGCCAAGAATATTGCAGTAAACCCAATCCAATGTGATTGATACACCTCTTCAGATTGGCTTAAGGTTGGGGGTTTATAAAACCCACGCAGAAATTTAACCTTTAGATTTTATTGAATAAATAAAGTGGGGCACGTATGAAAAAAACATTGGTTATTCCCCGTTTGATTAAAATGCGCTTCTACCGCTATTGCCTCAGCTACTTTCCGCGGCCTGTTATCCCCAGCGACAAACCCATCACCGTGGTCATTCCATTGGCAGTAAAGGATATTTATAGGGCAGGGGTCTCGGTGCACTCTATCCGCAAGCATGTAAAACATCCCATTCAGAACATAATCATTGTAGGGCAGGATCATGATGATATCCGCGAGTTCTGCCGGCGCGATAACCTTATTTATATCAATGAAAATGACATTCTTCCCGCCGTGGCCATTGCCTCAAAATCCAACAGTTACCAAGGCGTGAAAGCCAGCAACTGGGTGCGCCAGCAACTAATTAAATTAACCGTTTTCAATTATATAAATGCCGAAAACATCCTGATCCAGGATTCTGATACCTATTATGTTCACGACGTGGTGTATTTTTCCGGGGAGCGCCAGATATTATTCGTAGCCGATGAATTTACCCATAAATATGAAAGCATGATGCTTTCGTTCCTCGGACCCATAAAACGCTATCACCGCTCTTTCGTAACCCATTCCATGTTGCTGCAGCGCAAATTTTGCAAAAGCCTTAATGATAAGGTTTTGGAAAATTGCGGCATGTCCCTTGTTGATGCCATAGTGGCTAAAATCGAGCGTGCTAACGCCGGGGAACTCTCCGAATTCGAAATTTATGGGAATTTTGTTTACAGCTTTCATAAGGAAGCGTACGAAACACGCTACTGGTATAACAGGAAAATTCCCCCGGCCACACGACTGCCGCTGGAAATATTAGAGGCACGGTTCTGGAACATGAATACACTTTCTGCGCATGAGCATTAAGCGGTTGATTCAATCGCAACACCTGGCCGTATATAGCTGCGCCGCATTGATGGGTTGGGCATCGCCCTGCTCTGCCTTCACGGGCGAAGATGCCGTCGCCCTGCAACAACAATGGGCGCAGGCAAAATATCAGGCCAGTGAGGAGAAGGAAGAGGCAGCACTCGCGGCGCTTCAGGAAAAGATTGATATTTCTCTCAGGAAAAATCCTTCCCAGCCGGAATTGCTCATAATGCAGGCCGTGGTATTGGCAACAAAAGCAGACGACACCGACGGCCTTGTACAAGGTCTTAGTGATGTGCGTGCAGCCCGCACCAGCCTACTGCGTGCGCTCAAACTCCTGCCGCCCACTGAACAGGCATTGGCTAACACCCTGTTGGGAATGTTATATTACAAGGCACCTCCGCCGCCGTTGAGCTTCGGCAATAATAAACAGGCCGCAAGCTACCTGCAAAAAGCATTGGCCCTTGATCCTAACGGCCTGGAAGACAATTATTACGAGGGCGATTACCTGAATGAACAAAACCAGTACCAGCAGGCCGAACTTTTTTTGAAACGCGCGCTCAATGCGCCAGCCGACCCGGATCAACCAGCCTATGAACAGGGTATCCGGCAGGAGATTCAAGCAGTATTAGTTGAAGTGAAAAACCATAATCAAAGATAGAACAAGCCATGCATCCCGCCCCCTTTATCTTAAAAAAACTCATCCGCAAAGGCAGCCTGACCATTATCCAGGCAGATGGCCAAAAACTGAATCTGGGGCAGGCAGGTCAGTTCCCCCGGGTCATAATTCGTCTGCATGACTCTAAGCTCCTCACAAAGCTGATGTTGCAATTCACCCTCGCCTTGGGCGAAGCCTACATGGATGGGCGGCTCACCATTGAAGAAGGCACGCTCTACGACCTGCTGGAACTCTTCGCCATAAACTATCACGACGCACCCGACCTGCCCTGGGAGCCGCTGATGCAGCCTTTCCTGCCGCTGATGCGCCGTGTGCAGCAATATAACCCTCTGCAGAAATCGCGCAGCAATGTCGCCCATCATTACGATTTGTCATACAAGCTTTACCGTTTCTTCCTCGACCCCGACCTGCAATATTCCTGCGCATATTTTGAACATCCCGGCGATAGCCTTGAAACCGCCCAGCGCGATAAAAAACGCCACATTGCCGCCAAGCTTATGCTCAAGTCCGGCCAGCGTGTGCTGGATATCGGTTGCGGCTTCGGTGGCATGGCACTCTATCTGGCTAAAAACCACGGCGTAGAGGTTGTGGGCCTCACCCTCTCCGAAGAGCAATATAAAATTGCCGTGGAACGTGCGAAGGCCGTGGGGCTGGAATCCAAAGTCACCTTCCGCCTGCAGGACTACCGCCACGAAACCGCGCAATATGACCGCATTGTATCGGTGGGCATGTTCGAGCATGTCGGCATCGGCCATTACAAGGAATTCATGACGCAAATCAAACGCCTCCTTACGGATGACGGCGTCATGCTGCTCCACTCCATCGGCCGCATGGACGGCCCCGGCACCACAGACGCATGGCTGCGCAAATACATTTTCCCCGGCGGCTATGCCCCTGCCTTGTCCGAAGTATTGCCCTATGTTGAGCGCTCAGGCCTTTGGGCAACCGATATCGAAATACTGCGCCTGCACTACGCAGAAACCCTAAAAGCATGGCGTGAGCAGTTCAACCAGCACCGGGCCGAAATTCAGGCGCTCTATGACGAGCGTTTCTGCCGCATGTGGGAATTCTATCTCATCGGCGCCGAACTGGACTTCCGCTACCTGAGCACCATGGTGTTCCAGCTCCAGTTATCGAAGAATATCAATGCAGTACCCCTTACCCGCAACTATATGTATGCCGCCACCGACTCGGGCACCGCACCATAACCTTGCCCTTAGCCGCGCGCACGCTATGATAGCCATGCGGAGCGCACCGTTTTAACCGCCCTTCGCCAGAGGCCCCATGATAAATTCCACTGAGCTTTCCCCCCCTAAACCATCTGCCGTCTTCGCGCATAGCTGGTGGGATATCATCCCGGTCAGCATGGGACTGGCGCATTTTGCCTTTCAGATCTGGCTGTTCATGGCCTTCCCCCATTTGTCGTGGTGGGCGCTGGTTCCTCTTGGCTTATTATATAGCTATTGCATCGCTTGGAACATTGAGTCCGTGTCGCATAACTTCACGCATTATGATTATTTCACCTCCCATCCCCTGAACCGCGCCTTCGGCCTGATCGAATCTCTTGCCATCGGCTTTTCCCAGCAGGTCTACAAAACCGTGCACCGCCGCCACCATATCGGCAATTCAGACCGCCCCGACGCACAGGGTGTCACGCGTGACTGGTACTCCATCTACCGTTATGGCAAAGGCGGCCTTGCCGAGTCCGTATGGACATACGCATTGATCGGCCCCTTCCGTGGCGGCAACGATATCTATGGCGAAATGGCCAAAGGCGGCCGCAAAATGAACGATGTGCGCTGGGCCAAATTTGAAGATCGGGCCCATTACGCATGGTTCCTGCTCGGCTTCCTGCTCAACTGGAAATTCATGCTCTATTTCCTTCCCTTCTACTATCTGGGCCATGTCTTTTCCATGATGGTAGGCTACTATGAGCATTATCAGGCGAACCCCGACCTTCCCATCGCCTGGGGCGTAAGCACCTATACGCGGCTTTATAACCTGCTGTGGCTCAACAACGGCTATCACGCCGAACACCACTACCGCCCCCGCATCCACTGGACGCAAATGAAAAAGCTGCATAGCGCCATCATGACGGAAGATCACGCGCAGGATATTCATGTAATTCGCTACTCGCACCTGTTGGGCTTCCTCGGTGCGCGCCCCTGAAACAGTGCGCTCTCATGCAGCCTGAAATGGTACGCTCCCATAACGAGGCCGCATGATACGCAATGTGCTGAACGCTGAATCGCTCCAAAAAAATCTGGCTAACGCGATTCAGTGGGCCTGCCTGGCGATGTCGGCGGTCTTTCTTGCCCTTTTTCTTTACATTGTTTTCAAGAGCATCAGCTTCCCTTATCCGCTGGAATTTATCGAGGCGCATATCGTATCCATTGTCGAGCGGGTGCGCAAAGGCCTTCCAATTTATGTAAAGCCCTCAATTGAATATGTAACTTTCCTCTACACGCCATTTTATTACTACGTCTCCGTTGCCGTATCATACGTCACCGGCATGGGCTTCCTGCCCTTAAGGCTGGTGTCGATTGTTTCGAGTCTTGTCTCCGGCTATATCATATATGCATGGGTGGTGAAGCAAGGCGGCAGCGTGAAAGAAGGCCTGATTGCCGCCGGGCTTTTCTTTGCCACCTATCCCTTAAGTGGCCGCTGGTTCGATGATGGCCGCGTTGACAGTCTCTTCCTGACATTATCACTGGCGGGCCTCTACGCCGCACATACCATGCGTGGCCGCCACGCGGTGGTCACGGCTTCCGTCTTGCTCACACTGGCTTTTTTTACCAAGCAGTCAGCACTTATCGTCATGGCGCCGTTCTTAGTCATCGGGATCATACTGGAGCAAAAACGCGGCCTGAAAATCGCGGGACTTACTGGCGCATTCATCCTGTCGCTGGTATGGCTGGCCAACACGGTGTCAAACGGCTGGTTCCTGTTCTTCGTATTCGATGTCCCTGCCGGGCATGGCTTCAAACAGCACCTCTGGTTTTTCTGGCATTCTGATATCTTGCACTTCTTTATTCGTGCCGTGGTGCTGATTCTGGCAAGCTTTGGCTTAATGCTTTATAAAGGCCACACGCGTAAATGCCTGGAATACGTTGCCCTTTTAGCGGGCTTTACCATTTCCAGCTATGTTGGCAGGCAGCATCTCGGCGGATACTTAAATGTATTAATGCCCGTATATGCGGCCTTAGCGCTAATATCGGGTCTTTGCCTTGCATGGCTGCACAAAAACGTATCCCCAAACATATACATGGCAGGCTTAGTATTGATGTGCCTCCAATTGGGCAGCCTCCTGTATAAGCCAAATCATTTCATCCCTACGCAAACCCAAAAAAATATGTATGATAAGTTCCTGAATAAAATAGGGAGTATTAAAGGTGACATATTAATGCCAGAAATTCAGTTTATCCAGGAGCGCGTGGGTAAGACAAACTACATTCTGGGCACTGCCGCCTGGGACTTGGAAAGGTCAAACCTTAAAGATAAGAATTATATCAAGCAGGCCTTTTTGCATGAAGTGAACCACGCGGTCAAAAGCGGCAGGTTCGCAGCCATCATTCCAAGCTTTACCGTCGATATGCCTGACCTGGATACCTATTACCACTGGAATGCCAATATGGAAAAACCCTACCAGTTCGACCGCAGAAGGGCGCAATATACCTCAGCCAATATTTACCTGAGGGACGACGATAAATGAAGTCCGTCGCCATCATCGGGGCAGGGCCCATGGGTTTGATATGCGCCTACCGTCTATTGCAAAGCGGGTACAAGGTCGCTGTATACGAGCGTGACGACCGCCTCGGTGGCATGTCCGCCTCTTTTGATTTCGACGGCCTGCGCATCGAGCGCTATTACCATTTCATCTGTAAGTCCGATGCTACCTTGCTGGCCTCCATGCAGGAATTCGGCCTGCAGGATAAATTGCATTGGCGTAATACTAAAATGGGCTTTTACCATGAAGGCCTGCTCCACCGCTGGGGCTCCCCGCTGGATCTGCTGCGGTTTAAAAAACTGACCCTGTTCATGAAGCTGCGCTATGCCGCCAACATCCTTGTTGTAAAAAACATCAGGGACTGGCGCAAACTCGACAAAAAAAATGCGGAAACCTGGCTGAAAAAATGGCTCGGCCCCCATGCCTACCAGCTGCTCTGGGGCAGTCTCCTTACCTACAAGTTTTATGACCTGCGCCACAATCTTTCCGCCGCATGGATAGCCGCCCGCATCCGTCGTGTCGCCCAGTCGCGTGACAGCCTGTTCTCTGAGTGCCTCGGCTATATCGAGGGCGGCTCGGAAAGCTTCGTCAACAAACTCGCCGAAGAAGTGATCCGCCTCGGCGGTACCATCACCTTGAAAGCGGAGGTCTCCACCGTCACCACCGCCAACAGCCGCGTAGAGGGCGTGGTCGTAAACGGCGCCGCCATCGCTTATGATAAAGTCATATCCACCATTCCCTTGCCCTTGGTACCGCCTCTAATCCCGGGGCTTTCACCCGCCATCGTGCAGAAAATCAAAAGCATAGAAAATATCGGCGTCGTCTGCGTCATCCTGAAGCTAACCCGGGCTTTCACCGACAATTTTTGGATGAATGTTAACGATAGTCGCATGGAAATATCTGGTATGATTGAATATTCCAATCTCAACCCGCTCCCGGAACATGTGCTCTACATTCCCTATTACCTGCCTCGCACCCACCCCAAATTCGCCTATACCGATGCAGAGTTCCTTACCGAGGTAAAAGCCTGCCTCATCCAAATTAATCCCGGATTTAACGAAAGCTGGGTCAAGGCTGCTTCGGTCAGTCGCTATGGTTTCGCCCAGCCGGTCTGCACCCCCGGCTTCTTCGAGAAGCTTCCCTCCGCCGTCACCAATATCGAAGGCCTGCTGATCGCCGACACTACCTATTATTATCCGGAAGACCGCTCAATGTCCGAAAGCCTGAAGCTGGGCAATACGTTAGCGGAATTGGCCCGCAAGCAATAACGTTTATCGCGCTAAAGCCGCACGATATTAGGCAATTCGTCGGGATTGCCCCCGCTGCTGGGATAATGCGCCCGCAAATAGCCCCCACAGGCCTCAACCGTTCCAAGCAGCGCCGCTTCCATTCCCCCGGTTTTGATTTGCGCGGTAAGCCTGTCGGCAATCCCTTGCCAGACTTCGGGTTTTTCCTTACTGCGAATCCCCTCGTCCAGCATGAGCTCCGCGTAGCGCTCCGCCAGCGAAATGAAAATAATAATGGTGGAACGCTCGGTGCGGCTGTGCAGCCCGCGTGCGAAAAATAGCGAATGCGCATGGCGCCGTGCAGCCTGCAGCTTCGCGCTGTCCGGCACCAACCCGCTCGCCCAGCCTGTCATATGGAATATCACCTCGCACAGCAACAGCACCGCCACCTGTAAAATCCATAAGAGCGGAAACAGAGTGTCAGGTCTTGCCAGCCACAACAACAGCGCAGCCGTAAGTGAAATGCCAGTGCTCACAGCCAGTGAAGCCGCCCGCCAATCCCCGCTCTGCGGCGTAATCGCAAGCATGATCTCGCCGCTGGTTTGCTGCTCAGCATTGGCAATCGCCTTCGCAATCCGCTCTTGTGCCGATTCGTTTAAACCTACCATCGTCCCGATGCCCCCCCGCCGCCAAAGCTGCCGCCACCGCCGGAAAACCCGCCACCACCCCAGCCTGAGCCACTGCTTCCCCCCGAGCTCATCATGCTCCCCAGCAGTAACGGTGCAATCAGGCCGCTGCGCCGGTTGCGCCCGTAGCGCCGCAAGAAAAGAAATACTAACAAAAGCGGAATAAAAACCCCGAGCGGCAGCCCGTTTTGCTGCGGCGCTGCACTGGCAGGCGGCGCTGGGAGCTCTTTCACCTGCGGCGCAATCGTATGCATCATCGCCGCCAGCCCTTGCTCAATGCCCGAACGGAAATCCCCCTGCTTAAAATAAGGCAGCATATACCGCTGGATAATCAGGCTGCTGGCCGCATCCGTCAGGTCACCCTCCAGCCCATAGCCAACTTCGATACGTGTCTGGTGGTCCTTCGGCGCCACAATCAGCAGCGCCCCGTTATCTTTCCCTTTTTTGCCAATGCCCCACGCACGTCCCAGCTGATAGCCGTAATCCTCAATGGCCACGCCCTTGAGATCGGCAATAGTTGCGACCACCACTTGGTCACCCGTCGCCTGCTCGAATCCTGCCAGCTCCTGCTCTATCTGCTGGCGGTCGCCTTCGCTGAGCACCTGCGCCTGGTCCACCACACGCCCGGTCAGGGCAGGGAAGGGAGGCATCGCCGCCCATGCTGCGGGGCAATACCCCACCAGCATGGACAATAGAAGCAGGTGCCTGAACATTAAAACTTTACCTCGGGCGCATTTTCAGAACCTTCCGGTGCGGTAAAGCTCTGTTTTGCCTTCGCGCCGTAAATCATGGCCCATATGCGGCCGGGGAATCCGCGGATATAGGTATTATAGGCCTGCACCGCTGCAATGTAGTCCCGGCGTGCCACAGTGATGCGGTTTTCCGTGCCTTCAAGCTGCGACTGCAGCATGATGAAATTTTCGTTTGCCTTCAAATCCGGGTAACGCTCCGAAACCACCATCAGCCGCGAAAGTGCTTGGTTCAGAGTTCCCTGGCTCTGCTCGAAATTCTGCACCGCCTGCGGGTCAGAGAGCATTTCAGGCGTTAGGGTAATGCTGCTCGCCTTAGCGCGCGCATTCATCACCTCGGTAAGTGTCTGCTCTTCATGGGTTGCATAACCCTTCACCGTGGAAACCAGATTCGGTATTAAATCAGCGCGGCGTTTATATTCATTCTGCACCTGCGCCCATGTGGCATTCACCTGTTCTTCAAGAGTTGGTACGGTATTTACCCCGCATCCGGCCAGCGGCGCGGTGAGCAGGAAAAGGCATAACAGCTGCATGAATGAGCTGCGCAGTAAAACCCGGGTCATAAAACATCCTTTTACGTGATAGTTGCATTGCTTATATAAGAGCCGGGATAAGTATAGGAACAGGATTTAGAAAACCCATATAAATTTTCCCTAAAGACACGCCCGAAGGAAGTAGTTAATAAACTCGCAAAAAAATTGTATAACGCTGAATATATTATAAATTAGCCCACTTTCTTGGAAAGCCTTTTATAAAGCAGTGCCATCGCCATCATCTCTTCGGAGGTTAGCTCGTCATATTTTTCTTTGAACTCACGCTCAATTTCTTCTTCCACCATCTGGATGAAATCCCCGTCGAGATAAGCGTTAATCACCTCTGGATGGATATAACTTTTGCGGCAGATCGTCGGTGTGTTCCCCAACCGCTTAGCCACATGTTCCACGGCCCGTAAAATATTCTTTTTGGCCTGCGCCTCCGAGTCAAAGCGCTCGAATTCCTTCAACGCCAGCGTGGCCAGCACCGTGGCAGACCACGTACGGTAATCCTTTGCTGTAAAATCCTCGCCGCTAACTTCCTGTAAATAGGCATTCACATCGGAAGAGGTGACATCCACAACCCCTCCGTTCTCGTCCACATATTTAAGCAACTCCTGCCCGTAAATCGCCTCGCATTTTTTTATCACCGCCGCAATGCGCCGGTCTTGCAAGGATAAGTTCCACTGCTTGCCGGACTTGCCCGTAAACCGGAAACGGATGCGCGTCCCCGTCACTTCCACATGCTCCTCGCGTAAAGTGGTAAGCCCATAAGACTTGTTATCGCGTGCATATTCGGCATTGCCCACCCGTATCAGGGTTTTCTCAAGCAGCTGCAAAACAGTGGCCAGTACCTTCTCGCGCGGTAATCCGCTCAGCGCCATATCCTTTTCCACCCGCTTGCGTATTGCGGGCAGTTTCTCACCGAAATACAGGATATGCTCAAATTTACTGGCATCCCGCTCGGCGCGCCACAATGCGTGGTAGCGGTATTGCTTTCTTCCCCTGCTATCGACACCTGTCGCCTGCAAATGCCCATATGCCAAGGGGCATATCCATACCTGCTTATAGGCAGGCGGAATAGCCAGCTTGTTAATCCGCGCTACGGTTTGCGCATCGGTAATCCGCTTGCCCCGTTCATCGAAATATAGGAACTGCTTGCCCTTTTTTCTCCGGGTAATGCCCGGCTTGGCATCCGTCACATAATGCAGCCTATGCGGGGCAGGGGAGGGAGGAGTTGCCTTGGTGGTTGCACGCATGGCTAATCCACAATGTCTTTACGATTGAAACTATAAACTTTTCCTAAGGCGTAGCCCGGCACGTCCCCTGCCTCAACCTCCATCACCTTGGCCATGATTATATCTCCTTTGGAAGCGTCTTCCACGAGTGCAGAACCGCTAAACTGCTCGTTTTTTATAACTACTTTATCTCCGACATTGAGTTTCATCGCCGCTCCTTATGTTTTCGCCTGCCTCTGGATACATCCCTTTTATGGCGCCTCGCATAATATTAGGAGATCGAACAACTCTCACCCGGATTAAATTCTCATTAATGCGTCCTCATATCGCCATCATCGGTTCAGGCCCCACCGCAGTCTATACCGCCTACTACTTGCTGTCGCAAAACCGGCCCCTAAACATCACATTATACGAGTCCCAGCCTGAAGCAGGTAAGGGCACGCCCTATCACCCCCGCTGGAACGACGCTTCCATGCTCGCCAATATCGCCAGCATTGAAATCCCTCCTGTGAATGAAACGCTGGTAGCATGGCTGAAGCGCCAGCCCACCGCACGCTTGGCACGCATGGGTATAGACCTTGTAGATATCCACGATCGCGCATTTTACCCGCGCGTGACGCTGGGGGAATATTTCCATGACCAGCTAAAGGCGTTGGCAATAGCCGCACCGCAAAAAAATCACCACGTCACCATTAAAACCAATAACTGCGTGCGCGATGTTCAACTCCAGCCCGATGGCAGCTTCACTCTAATGACGGGCAGCGAACTTTCCCCGGAATCCTACACCCATGTTGTCATGGCAACCGGGCATAATCTGTCCCTCAACACCGAATTACGCCCCGGCTATTTCATCTCGCCATGGCCGGCAACGGCGCTGCGCACCATCGGCCAGTGTCACATTGGTATCCGCGGTACTTCGCTTTCCGCCATTGATGCCGCCGTTGCCCTCGCCGTGGCGCGGGGCACCTTCCGTCCGGAAGCGGGAATGTTGCGCTATATACCAGAACCCGGCACCGAAACTTTCCATATTACCATGATGTCGCGCAAAGGCCTGTTGCCGGAAGCGGACTTTTATCACCCCATTCCCTATGAAAAACTTCATATCTGCACCGATGCTGCAATAGATAACCTTATTCAAACCCACGGGAAAAACCATCTGCTCGATGCGGTTTTTGCCCTCTTCAAAGCTGAGCTCGCCACATGCGATCCAGAATACGCCATGGCCATAGGCTTGCCCGGCCTCACCATGGAAGCATTTTGCCCACGTTACTTCGCCAATCGTGAACAGAGCGACCCTTTTATTTGGGCCGCGCAAAACCTCGCAGAAGCGCAGGCCAATGAGCAGCGCCAATACACCGTGGCATGGCGTTACGCTATTTTGCGTATGCATGAGCCCATTGGCCGCGCCGTGCGCTATCTTTCCGCCGCCGACCATGCGCGCTTCAACCGGCACTTCAAACATATCTTTGTCGATGACTATGCAACCGTTCCGCATCTTTCTATCCAGCGCCTGCTTGCCCTGCATGAGGCGGGCAGGTTAAGCGTAGAGCGCCTGGGCGAAAACTACACCCTCGACGTCAGCACGCCTCTTGGCGGCGCCATCGTTCAAAGCGGCGGCCAGCAGCGCCATTATCCTGCTTTCATTGATGCCACGGGACAGCGCTGCCTTTCGGCGCATGATTTCCCCTTTCCCGGGTTGTGGGAATCCGGCCTTATCAGCAAAGCTACCATGGATGGTGAAGAAATCGGCGGCATCGCCCTCGACGAATATTTCCGCCCCCATGGTGCCACAGCCCCCTCCCAATCGCTTTACTGCCTCAGCCTGCCTTTCTTGCTGGCGCAATTTCCATTTGCACAAGGCATCACCAGCTCGCATGATATGGGCAAAGTGGTTGCAGGCCATATTACCGCGCCGCCTGAAAACATCCACTGCCCCAAACCTCATGAAAAAAGGGTGGCAAATTAATGAAATTATTCGCCATTTATATCGGCGGGGAAATGCGAGGCGCCAATATAGAACTGCATGATATGCGCTTTGTTACGGCAGAAAGCTTAGACCAGACCCACGAAGAGCTGCGCCGCCAATGGTGGGGCACGCCCCACACTCTGCATATTGACTGCTGGTCGGAGTTATCCCATGCAGACGGCTATGCCATCCACCTCAAACCCGAGCCATCTCAGGATCCTAAAAAACTATACTATGTAAATTTAGGCGGCTACGACGCCCGGCATTTTTCAGAAATGCACAAGAACATGTTTGTAGTCGCAGAAACTCCGGCTAAGGCAAAAATCCGCGCGCTTAAAACAGTGCGGCACTGGGATGCATTTCATAAAGACGATATTTACGAGGCGGAACAATCTTTCTGCATCAATAATGCTGTGGAAAATAAAGCATTATATGTGCATCTCGAAAAAATAGCGGATGATGGCCAGCCGCCTTTCACCTGTTTTTATAAGCCCATTGGTAAAAAGACGGCAATAACTTAAATTATTTCGACCAGCTGCGGGGGCGGTGGCTGGGGTTCATGACAATGCGCGTGCTCACGCAAAATTTAGACTGGTTATCCAGCAACTTGTCATCTGCTTTCGAGTCAGCTTCTTTGGGTGCATTCATAGCCTGTCCTCATAATTGAAAAAGATTATCGCCCGGCTGACCATAAAAATACCAATGCAAAACATGTAAGCCCGTATAAGTTTTCCATAAGAGGCGAAAATCTTCGATGAATGGTTGTTAACATAAGCCTATCAATCCGCTGGATTTTTTTTCCTCATTGCATTTTTACGAATCTAAGGTCATGGCTAAGGCGCATTTTAAATGAAGGATAATCCCATGCGCGTTCTCCCCGCTATCATCGCAGTTTTTGCAGCTAGCTCTGCTTATGCCCAGACAAATGACATTTGCGCAAATCTCCCCACCCATGCCCAGTTGGTAGATGCGCTAAAAGCTGCCCGCAATGAAGATAATGGCGGCCTGAACTTGGATATGTGGGGCGCAACCGTAGGCCGCGACGGCACCGTCTGCGATGTGGCCTATACCGGTGACACGCTGGATGCCCAATGGCCCGGCAGCCGTGTGATTGCTGCTCAGAAAGCCAATACCGCCAATGCCTTCAGCCTCAAAGGCCTCGCCCTTTCCACCGCAAACTTATATGCAGGCACACAGCCCGGCGGCTTCCTTTATGGTATTCAGGCCAGCAATCCGGTTGATGTTTCGGTGGCTTATGCCGGGCCAAGCACTTCCTGGGGCAGCGATTCCGACCCCATGATCGGCAAGAAGATCGGCGGCGTTAACGTATTCGGCGGCGGCCTCGCGCTGTATAATAATGAAGGCAGCATTGTAGGAGCGATAGGCGTCAGCGGAGACACATCCTGTGCCGACAATAACATCGCATGGCGCGCCCGCCATACCCTGCAGCTGGATTATGTGCCAAAAGGCTTGGCCAAGGACGGCAGCGACGCCATTATATATGACATCATCCTTGGAAAAAGCCGGAGCGGTTTTGGCCATCCCACCTGTGGTAATAATGAAAAAGACATAGCTAAAAACCTGCCCCCCGTGCAAAAAAATGCCCGCCTTGCAAAGTAGCGGGATAAACGTATAGTACGGAAGATCCATTATAATTTACCTATGCGCAAAAACTCTTGGCTTCGTGAAGAACTGTTGCACCTTCTGTCCCTATCAGGGAATTTGACAGGATTATGTATTACCGGTGTCACTCTCCTTCACAGTTTCGCCGCTACGGTAGGGCCTGTTAACACCATTACCGACGACATGCTTGCGGTCGCCGCGTTGCTGTTCCTTATATGCACCTATGTGATCTTTATTGCGCTGCGCACACAGAATCGTAAACTGCGCCAGAGCCTTGAGTGGTTTATTGATCCGCTTTTCGCATTAGCCCTCACCATCATGGTCGCTACTGGCTTTATCATGGTCTACACCATCTGGTAACCATCATCCTGGATACTGGCGCAGGCGCATTAATAGATATTACCCCATCAGTGTTTGGCTTACCGCTCAGTCTTGCGAACTGCCAATCATTTGAAGTCGTGCCTTATCTATGGTATAACCAATGCCCACCCAGGGTGATAGACCTATGCTGAAAGAAAAACTCGTTCAGGAAGTCAAGGCGCCCAACGACACGGGGTTGTTTGAAACCCTTGCCAATGCGCTGCCTGCACTTGTGTGGATTGCTGATTCCACAAAGGCCTGTATCTGGTTCAACGAAGAGTGGCTTCGCTTCCGAGGCCGCAGCATGGCGCAGGAATATGGCAATGGCTGGGCAAAGGGCGTGCATCCCGACGATCTCGCCCGTTGCCTCGATATTTATATCTCCCATTTCGACGCCCGCAAACCTTTTGAAATGGAATACCGCCTGCTGCATCGCAGCGGTGAATATCGCTGGATCGTCAATCGCGGCGCGCCGCGCTTTGATATCAACGGCACATTTTCCGGCTATACCGGCGCCTGTATTGACATAATGGATAAATGGACTGCTAATCAGGCCCTGAAAGACAGCGAACAACGCTGGAAATTTCTCACCGAAGTCATGCCCCAGCTGATCTGGATAGACCGCGGCTCCGATGGCTCCTGCATATACCTGAGCCGCCAGTGGCAGGAATTCACGGGCTGCGCCATCGAAGAGCTGATAGATTTCGGCTGGCTGAAAGTGCTGCATCCTGAAGACCGTGACCGCACCGCCGAAGCATGGGCGCTGTGCGTGGCCGGAAAAGCCGACTATGATATGGAATACCGCATCCGCCGCCATGACGGGGTATACCGCTGGTTCAAGGTGCGCGGCGTACCTGTGATAGATGAGCTGGGCACCATTCATATCTGGTACGGTACTTGCACCGAAATACAGGAGTTGATCGACGCCCGCCAGAAAGCGGAAGCAGCCAGTATTGCCAAGTCCGAGTTCCTTGCAAATATGAGCCATGAAATCCGGACTCCCATGAATGCCGTGGTTGGTCTTGCCAATATCCTCTCCACCAGTAGCCCGCTCACCCCGCGCCAGGAGGAGTATATCCACACTTTACAGCTCTCTGCCGATTCCCTTCTCGGCCTTATCAATGACCTGCTGGATATTTCCAAAATTGAATCGCGCAATATCGAACTTGAAAATATACCCTTCCGCCTCGACCAGTTGCTCCAGGAAACCGTCAGCATGATGTCGCACCGCGCCTCGGAAAAAAACCTGTCAGTCACCTATGATGGCGTCAGCCTGGCCGGCAAAACCTATCGTGGCGACCCCGCCCGCATTCGCCAGATCATCAATAATCTGTGCAGCAACGCCATTAAATTCACCGAAAGCGGTAGTGTGCGCATCACCGCCAGCGCGGAGAGCGCCGCAGACCAGAAGGAAAACCTTGTTTTCCGCGTGGAAGATACCGGCATCGGCATCGCCCATGATAAGCTGGACATGATTTTCGATCAGTTCGTGCAGGCCGATTCCTCCGTCAACCGCCGTTATGGCGGCACCGGGCTGGGCCTTGCGATCACGCGGGCGCTGACGCGGTTAATGGGGGGTAAAATCATAGTGCAAAGTGAGCTTGGAAAGGGCAGCGCGTTCATCGTGAGCCTCCAGCTCGACACATGTCCCCACCCTGTGAATGCCAAAGAGGAGTTCCAAGTCATGCCCGCCACCATGCCCGCTCACCGCCCCACTATCCTGCTTGTGGAAGACCATCCTGCCAATGTGCTGGTGGCTTCCACCTTCCTCGAAGAGTTCGGTTACGAGGTCGATGTTGCCACCAATGGCCTTCAGGCCATTGAAAAAGCTACCACCGGCGATTACCTGCTTATTCTCATGGACGTGCAGATGCAGGGCGCAAACGGCTTTGAAGCCACGGCGCGCATCCGTGAGCACGAGCAGCAAACTTCCCGCCCTGCCGTGCCCATTATCGGCATGACAGCCCATGCCCTTTCGGGGGATAAGGAGCGCTGCATCAAATCCGGGATGGACGACTATATCGCAAAACCTTTTAACCCCGACCATCTCCTCAACACCATACAGAAAAACAGCGCCGCCCGCTGAGCGCTGCAAGGAACTTCCCTCCCTATGTTCACGACCGTGCTACTGTTCCTCGCTTCGGCGATAGCCATTTATATTGCCTGCGGATATTTCGTAAACGGTATCGAATGGCTGGGTAGAAAATGCAAGATCAGTGAAACCGCTACCGGAACCGTGCTTGCCGCTTTTGGCACCGCGCTTCCTGAAAGCGCCGTCACCTTTGCGGCCGTGATCGGCGCAGACGATGTTCAGAAAGAAATCGGCGTTGGCGCCGCGCTTGGCGGCCCTTTGGTCTTATCCACCATCTCTTATGCCATGGTGGGCTTCATGCTGTGGCGCTGCGCCCGGAAACTGGGCCGGAAGAATGAACACCTCCACACCGACCAGAAGCGCCTCAGCCGCGATCAGGCATGGTTCCTCGGCATCTTCGCCTTCAAGATCGCCCTCGGCTTCATGGCCTTTCCGGGAAAGCAGTGGCTCGGCCTGCTGTTCATCGCCGCTTACGGCATTTATGTGTGGCGAGAAATGATCGGCGCGGATGAGGGAGAAACCGAATCCTCCAAGCTGGATCCGCTAAGTATGTGCCCAAAACGCGAAAACCCGCCCCTCTCCATGGTGCTGGTGCAAACACTGGGCGCACTCGCGGTGATTGGCTTTGCCTCGCATATATTCGTGGGTCAGGTGCAGGGCATAGGCACGGTGCTGGGCATGAGCTCGCAACTCGTCGCGCTCCTGCTCAGCCCCGTCGCCACCGAACTGCCCGAAACGATGAACGCTATTATCTGGGTGCGTCAAGGCAAGGAGCGTCTTGCGCTGGCGAATATTTCGGGTGCCATGATGATTCAGGCCACTATCCCCAGTGCTCTCGGCCTGCTTTTCACGCCGTGGATATTAACCACGCCTTTGCTCATCGCCGGTGCGGTCACCGCTCTTGCCATCATTGCCTTGTTTCTGATTTTCCGTCGCGGGCAGGTCAACGCAAAACAGTTGATATGCGTAGGATTCGGCTATGTTGTTTTTGCCGTAGCATTAATGCTCTAAACGCTCGTAAGCCGTGTCGCCCCCGGTGGCAGGCCCACAATGGCAGGGTTCACCGCCGAGCCGTCCACTACAGAAACCGGCGCGGCATTGAACAGCCCGCTGGCTTGTGCTTTCAGCGCGGTGGTCTTGTCGCCCGGCTTCGCGGAAATCCCTTGCGCTACTTTGGCGAAGAAAGCATGGAAATCGCGGCTGGCAAAATCGAGCTCCATCGCGGGAACCGTCTGCACATACTGCCCCGGCTTATCATCGGCCAGGCCCTTAGCGCGCAGCTCATAGCCTTCCACCGCGAAGTGTTTCTTAGCCGCATCATAATTCCCGTGCACGATCACCCGGCCATCATAACGCAAGTGTGAATCGACGATTTCCACCATATGTTTGCTGCCCTTCAGCGGGTCGTCGGCATGACCCGCGCCCTTTTCACTGACCGTGCCCACGCTGAAGCGCGCGCCATTAACTGCCTGCAACCAGTCATTGGGGCTATTTACATTCTTAACAATCATCTGCGGCTGGGGCAGGGGGGCGATCACCTGCAGGTCGGTAGGTTTCAGCGCAGCATGGAAGCGTTTTTCCTTCGCGGCATTGGCTGCGTTGATTGCAGGATTGTCCATGATAAGGGCAGCCGTCTTAGCAAGATTAACATAATTATGTGGCTCCATGCCGCTCTCGTAAAAGGCGCCTGTGAGTTTCACGCGAGTCTCCGGTCGGGAAAAATCCCCCGGCTCTGCATTGTACCATGCCAGGTTTTCGCGGTCGTGGCCTTCTTCCTTCAATGCAACGTCCGTAACCAGCCAGTCATTATTGTGCCGTGAGGAATGAAGCACATAAATCTGCTCTTTCCCTTCGGGATTGCGGAGTTTGACATCGCGGTATATGTCCCCGCCCCATATATAATAGCCGGATGTCTTGCCGACTTGCTCATAATCCCGGTTCTCGCGCAGCTTTAATTTTTCTTGCTCAGGAAGCGGGGGCAGGGGCTTGGTCTTGCCCGGAACGACCACGCCGCTTGCGGTAAACTTGTCGCCTTCAAACACCCCGGCAAAGGTCTGGCTTGCCGACTGTCCGGGCGTGCGGTTGTCCACCACGGTCACCCGGCTAGCACCCGGCGTACGGTCCATGCTGGTCACGCCCAGCGGCGCGATATTGGGCATCAATGCAGGCGTGCGTGCTTCATCAATCCGCGCCATCAGGTCCTTCATGCCTTCGCCTGTGCTAATATTAATAGCAAGCGGTGCCTTCAGGAGTTGCTTTTTACCGTCCACACCAGTAACGGCGCGCACAGTAAACTGCGCATGGGTAGCGTCAGCCCATTCGCCTTCAAGCCGCGATACCTTGCTCTTGTCATCGGCGCTTCCCGCCGCGAACTGCCGCAGGTCGCGGATCTGGATATGCGAATCGGAATAGTCCAGCAGGCCCACCGAGTCACTGCGCATCCGTTCCAGCGATTGCTGCATGAACCGCACACGGTCCGCATAGCGCTTGATTTCGCCGCTATATCCGCTTTCTGCAAGCTTCAGGTCTTCGCGGTGCTGGTCAAGCAGTCCCTGCCAGCCCTGGAAGGTTACGCTGGATCCCACGATGCCGCCGCCATTATGGTAATGTTTGAAATCAATCGAGCCGCCAAGCCCTTTATATGGCGGGTCATACACCTTTGTGCCATCGGGCTTGTGCATAATATAGTCTTCAGAGTCACCGTTCAGCTTGGTAAGGAAAGAATGCTCCTCACGCCATGTCCGCACCCGTGGCGCACCGCTGGCATCATGAAAGGTGGAGCTGCCTTCTTCGGCCGGCTTGCTTTCCCATGAATCAAAAAACCCCTGCGACTTCGGGTCCCGGCGATAATTCAGCTGCCGCTCTGAGCTGATATGCCCCAGCATAGGGCCACTGCTCGGGATAGAGGTGTTGATGACCTTCGCACAGTCCGTTTCATAATGTTTATACTGGGTGCGGCAATGTTCCAGCGCTTTTTCGATGAACTCCTGCTGCTGGCTCACTGACATGGCGTCGAACGCAATTCTCACCGTGCTAACTTTCCCATCGGCGCTGCGCTCGGAAACCGAAAAATAACCGGCACCGTAAAACTCCTCAGCCTTCTGCGCAAAATCCGCCAGCTGTTTGAACTTACCGTCAAAATCATTGAGCTTGCCATGGGCAAGCGTGCTTTCCGTGGCTGTCTTTCCCTGCGTCACCGTATAGCGAAGCCGCGGCGCGTCAGGCACTAGTGCCACAGCTTCCATGCTGCTGAGTCCGTTATTGCTGAGCATGGTAATCAGGCTGTTGCGCGGCGAGGTTGCGGCACTACCCGTAAATTCCGTCACCCGTTTTAAAAACAACCGGCGATTTTCATAGCGTTGGTTTTCATCCTGCATCAATGCCCGCAACTGCGCCGAAAGCACCGGGTTGCTAGTCGCTTCTTCCAGTGCCTTGACGCGCTCACCGCGCAAGGCGGTGTAATCCATGGCCGCCACATCGGGGCGCGTGGCGGCAAGCGTAGCCGCATCTGCAGAAGCTGTAACAGGCATTGGTTTAGTCGGGCCGTTTTGAGCGCCGATAAAGCGGCGAGTCCCTGGCTGGTACACAGAAAAATCCGCCCGCACCGGTTCCTGTCCCACCGCGCCCGTGCCGCTATTCGGCATACGGCTGGTTTCGCCCACCGGCTGGCCGGGCTTGGACTGGAATAATTTATAAGTTAGTAAGCTGGCCGCGCCGGTAAGTATCCAGCTGCTGAATTCGCCCACCTGGTCAACCACCCAGCCCGCGCCTGTGAAAGCTTTGCCCGCTACGGGAATTTTTTCCAGCTGTCCCCAGCCGGTTACCACGTCATGCACAAGCCGGGTCGCGCGCTTGCCCAGTTTTTCTATTTCCGGCTCGTTAGCCAGCGCGGTCAGCCCCACCGCAGCTGCTGCCAGAATTGGCGCCCCTTGTTTGAGCGTGCTGCTGCCGATTTTAAGATGGTCCTGAAGTGCATCGGCGGCCTTATCGGTCAGGCCACCCAGCGCCCCGTCCACATTATCCTTCACCCAGCTATCGATGCCCATACCAAAACCTTAAAAATGAACCGATAAGCCAAGTATACCTTTTTATAGGGCACCCCTGCGTGAAGGTTCCGGGAAAGAATTGTGACAGTCTTGTGGCAGGCTTTGTGACAGCTAAAGCTTGGTCAAGACTAACTAAAAGGAAAATAACCATAATCGCGCCTTTCTTGTCCTGAAGGCCAAGTTTTTATGTCATCCTTATAAAAACACGGCAGGGCTGCATCGATAACTTACCGTCCTGCC
>JANYCJ010000135.1 GCA_025360345.1 Alphaproteobacteria bacterium
AGAGCCGCGGGAGATGATGCGGATCTCGAAATCATTTTCGTGGCGGATTTTTTGCAGGACCAGATTTCCGTCGGGGGAAAGCAGCAGGGGGGTGGGGTATTGGGCCAGCAGGTTATGTACTATGGAAGACGGTGCGGCGTATGACGCGGCGGGAAGGCAGACAAGGAGGAGAGGGGTTGCCAGCCGGATGAAGCATTTATTTTTCATGGTGCGATAGTAGCCAAGGCGGGGGTTAAAGTTTAGGGAAATTGTGCGAAGATGGGCGGTGGTTAAAGTTATTTCTTTGAATTATAATAATTTATTGTTGAATTTTCCTTCATAAAAGCTTCACACTACATCATGGACAAAGCCTTATACTATACAATGGAATAGGGATTTTTGACTATGCAGGAAAACTGGGTCGACAGGCTCGTAAAGCAGGATTATTTCAGCACGGTGCGGCGTTTCACCGTGGCAGCGCTTCTGGGGATTTCCAGCGTGGTAGGATCGGGCGCGTTTGTTGCCATGGGGGTGATTGCGCCCGCAATCAGCGCGGGGCAGCATTATTTTGAAAAGAAGCGCAAGCAGAAGCTGCTGCTGAATTTTTACCAGGACGAGCTGGGCACGATACTGCATAAAAAGCCCGAGGAGCTGGGGTTCGAAGATTTGGAAAAGACCCGGAAATTCGGCGCGATTTCCGAGCCGCTGAAGGAATATGATACCACCCAGAAACAGAGTATCGGCATTGCCATTGTGAGCTCGGTGCTGACGGTTGCGGCATTGCTCGGGGCGGAGGTATTTGCGGGGCCTGCGCTTACCACGATGATGCCCAATGTGCTGCAACTGGGGTTGGTGACTGCGGGATACATGGCGATCCGGCACACGGTATCGGCCACGGCGCGGACGATTTTCGACCATGAAGAAAACACGCGCTGCGTGAGCGAGAAGCTGATGGACCTTGCGGAACATATCAAGGAAAAGCCAATCAGCCCCGTGCAGGTTATTGCTATTTTAACCGAGGCAGACCCGGCACTGAACGACAACGTCAAAGCGCGTTTCGGCAAAACATTTGAGCAGTTGAGCGCGGTACGGAAAAAAGAAGTGGTGCAGGCTTATGAGCCGGCGCTTCGCACCATTGCACTGACCGATGCGCTGAACCGCGATGAGATTAAGACCAGCCTGGTCGGGTTTCTGGCTTACCACCAGGCGGACGGGTTGCCGGAATTCGCAAAATATAAGGCGCTATTTTCAAAGGCCGTTGCCACTGAGCCGGAGATCGATGCCGCTATTTACCCGGAAAAGAAACCCGAATTTGCCAAGAAGGTTGTGGCGGAGCGGAATGATATCCTGCCGGGGCGCATCCTTAATTAATAAAAGCAGAACATGGCAATCATATTGGCGAGCATGTAGCCTGCTGATTGCAGTTTGCGGGTGCTGGTTTCTGTGAAAAATGCGGAAAGCACGGCGATGATACAGCCGACACAGGCGAGCGCAAGGTAGCTGCCATTGGCGCTGGGGCCGTGGTCTGAGAACAAGCTTACAGTGAGGGCGTGAAGCACTACTAAACAAATAAGTGCTGAAAGCAATTCCAGTGGCAGCTTGCGCCATAAGGCATGTGCAATATCGTTGTGAAGGTCCTGTACTGTGTGTTTCATATGGCTCTCCCGTTTGTTGAAACCAATTTACGCAGGAGGGCATAGGAAAACGATACCGAAGCAGGGCTTAGCGCGTAAAGAAGCGGTAAACTTATGTATCCTTCTGTATTTTATAGCATTGAAAAGGCTCCTATGCCTTAAATCAATTGGATTTTCCGTCGTAGAAGATAACTTCGAAATGCTTCACATCAACATTATCGAGGCAGCGGACATTGACGGCGACGGTTTTTGTGCCGTCGGGCGCGGTGCCGGTACTGTAGCTGCCGATGCCGCAGGTTTTGCAAAACATATGATGCAGGGTTTTTTTGCCGAACTGGTAATCGGTCTGCGCATTCTCGCCCTTTTCCAGCGTGAAATGGCTGGCCGGGGCGAAGCTGAGCAGATGGGCGCGCTTGGAGCAGATGGAGCAGTTGCACTCCATGACCTTTTCTATGGTCATATCCACGTTGAACCGTACTGCGCCGCAATGGCAGCCACCGTTATATATCATGTGCGTATCCCTTCTGTTGTTTGATGGGTTTGTGGGGTTGCTTACGGTAACCGGGCCTATAAAAAGCTGGTAGGGTGGCGGCAATGTAGCCGAAAACGCCCATGGAAAACATGGAAATGAGGAAGCATAACACGCGGCCTTGACTTAGGCAGGCGGTATTGCGAGCGGGTGGTGGGCAACCCCGGGAGGTGTGTTTTCTGGATTTTATCCTTTGATATATATAGATATAACGGAGGGGTCCGGGTTTCATGATTTTTTAGGTTTTCCCCTGTAATATTGGGCACATAACTAGTTTTTGGCCCTCATGTATCACACCGACTCCATGCCAAAACGCAAAACAGCGCAGCTCTGCCTTGGCACGGCGCAGCTGGGAATGGCTTATGGCGCAGCAAACCGCGCAGGGATGCCAAGCGATGCCGAGGCGGCAGCACTGGTTATGGATGCACTGGACAGCGGCATCAGGCTTTTTGATACGGCGCAGGCCTATGGCGAGGCTGAAGCGCGGCTGGGCGTGATGCATGACACGCTGTCTGCGCACAAGGCGGAGGTGATTACCAAGCTGGCGCCCGTGCGGTTAGAGGCGGGTGAGAATCCAGCTGCGCTGGCCGCGCGTGTGGAGGGGCTTATCCTGCGTTCGTGCGAACGGCTCAGGATGGCGGCTTTACCTTACGTGCTGCTGCACAGGGCCGAGCATTTGCAGGTTTATGAGGGGCGGATATGGCAGGAGTTGCTGCGTTTGCAGCGGGAGGGCCGCATCGGGCGGCTGGGGGTTTCAGTGGCCTCGGCGCAGGAGTTGCGCATGGCGTTGGACACCGCGGGGGTGACATGCGTGCAGGTGCCGTTTAACATGGTGGACTCGCGGCTGGCGAGTGCTGGCATGATTGCGACGCTGGCGCAGCGGCGCGATGTGCTGGTGTGCGTGCGCAGTATTTTCCTGCAGGGGGTGCTTAGCCTGCCTGCCGCGCACTGGCCGGTGCTGCCTGCCGCGCAGGCCAGCGAAGTTGCCGGGTTGCTGGATGAATTCGTGGCGCGCTTCGGGCGGGAGAGCAGGGCTGACCTGGCCTGTGCTTATGTGAGGGCGCAGGAGTGGATTGACGTTGCGGTGGTGGGCATGGAAAATGGGGCGCAGTTGCGGCATAATGTGGCATTATTCGCTTCAAAGCCGCTTAGCGAAGGCGAGATGCGCGAAGTGGAGGCTGCCATGCCGGCGCTGCCGGAGGCTTTTCTAAATCCGGCCTTATGGCCGAAAAAGGAGGAATAGGTGCGGACAGTTGCAATTATCCAAGCGCGCATGTCGTCTTCGCGGTTGCCGGGAAAGGTGTTGATGGAGCTGGGCGGGCTGGCGGTGCTGGCATGGTGCGTGCGCGCGGCCAAAGCTATTCCAGGGGTGGATGCGGTGATGGTGGCCACCTCGGTGGATGCCAGCGACACGAAGCTGGCGCAGTGGGGCGAGAAAGAAGGCATTGCCTGCGTGCGCGGGCCGCTGGACGATGTGTTGTCGCGGTTTGCGCAGGCGGCGCGGGCGGGCAATGCGAGCTATGTATTGCGGCTGACAGCGGATTGCCCGCTGCTGGACCCGCATGTGTGCGGGGAAGTACTGCAACTGCTGAAGCGCGGGCATTGCGATTATGTGAGCAACTGCGTGCCGAGGCAATGGCCCGATGGCACGGATTGCGAGGCCTTTACCGTAGAAGCGCTTTATGCCGCGGAAGCCGAGGCGAATATGCCGGGAATGCGCGAGCATGTGACGCCGTTTATCCGCAATAACCAGCAACGTTTCAAAGTGCGCAGCCTGACCTGCCCGCTGCCGGGGCTGGGGGTTGAGCGGTGGACGCTGGATTATCCTGAGGATTTTTCATTCCTGAGCGAGGTGGTGAGGCATTTGCCGAAGGGGCGCGCGCCGAGCTATCTTGAGGTGCTGGATGTGCTGGCGGCGCATCATGATTTAAGGGAATTGCACCCGGTGCCGGAAGCGGCGGCGGCTGCGCCCAAGCCGCGAGGGGCATCGCCTTCATTTGAGATGTCGCGCCATTCGCTGGAGGAGGCGGAGCGGTATATTCCGCAAGGTTCGCAGACCTACAGCAAGAGCGTGCGGCAGTTCCCGGTGGGCCATGCGCCGCTGTTCGTGACACATGGCGAGGGCGGGCGGTTGTGGGATGTGGACGGCAATGAATATGTGGACATGATAAGCGGGTTGCTGCCGGTGGTGCTGGGCTACGCCGACCCGGATGTGGATTATGCGATACGCGAGCAGCTGGGGCATGGGATTACGTTCAGCCTGCCGACGCTGCTGGAGACGGAATTGGCGCGGCGGATGGGCGATATGGTGCCGTGCGCGGAGAAAATACGCTTTGCCAAAAACGGTTCGGACGTGACGTCGGCGGCGATACGGATTGCGCGGGCGTATACTTCCCGCGAGCGGGTGATGGTGTGCGGCTATCATGGCTGGCAGGACTGGTATATCGGCTCGACCTCGCGGTTTAAAGGGGTGCCAAAGGCGGTGCAGGGGCTGACGCACGGCGTTGCGTATAACGACCTTGCGGCGGTGGAGCAGATGCTGCTCAAGCACCCGGGGGAATTCGCAGCGATGATTATGGAGCCGGTGAATGTGATGGTGCCGGAGGACGGGTATTTTAAAGAGCTTAAATCGCTGCTGCACAGGCATGGTACGCTGCTGGTGTTTGACGAAGTGATTACCGGATTCCGGCTGGCCAAGGGCGGGGCGCAGGCGTATTTCAATGTGACGCCAGACCTTGCATGTTTTGGCAAGGCGATGGGCAACGGTATGCCGATTTCGGCACTGGCAGGGCGGGCGGATGTGATGCACGAAATGGACCAGATTTTCTTTTCCGGCACGTTTGGTGGGGAGGCGCTTTCGCTTGCGGCTTCCATCGCGGTGCTGGACAAGATCAACCGGATGCCGGTGATCGAGACGCTGTGGCGAAACGGCGCGGCCATTCGCATAGGCGTGGAGCAGCTGGTGCGGAAACATGCGCTGGACGGGGTGATGGTTATGAAGGGGCTGGACCCGTGGGTGATCCTTGACTTCCTGCCGCAGCCGACGGCCAGCCGCGAGGCGATGAAGACGATGTTCATGACGCAGATGGTGGCGCAGGGTGTGCTGGTGGTGGGCTCACATAATGTGAACTACGCGCATAATGCCGCCGATATTGCGCAGGTGCTGCAGGCGTATGACCTGGTTTTGAAGAAAATGTCTGCTGCATTGATGCGCGGCACGCTGGAGCAAGATTTACCGTGCCCAGTAATTTACCCAGCGTTTAGTGTGAGGTGATATGAGCGGCAGCCAGAAGGCGATATTTTTAAACGGCGAAGGCGACGGCTGGTTTGTGCGCAACAAGGACGGGCTGGCGGGGCGCGAGGCGGGGGACGACCCGGTGCTGGGGCTGCTTGCAGGCATGGAGCTTGGCGGCAAGGCGATTTTGGAAGTGGGATGCGCGGATGGCTGGCGCCTGCGCAAGCTGGAGGCCATGGGCGCGATGTGTAGCGGGGTGGACCCTTCGGCGCAGGCGATCGAGGCGGGGGGCGCGTGTGCGCCGAAACAGGTATTGAAGGTGGGTACGGCGGATGCGCTGGCTTTTGCCGACCAGTCTTTCGACGTGGTGATTTATGGTTTTTGCTTATATCTTTGCGACCGCGCTGATTTGTTCCGTATTGCCGCCGAAGGCGACCGGGTGCTGCGAGAGGGCGGGTTGCTGGTGATTTATGATTTCTGCACGGATACGGCTTACCGCAACCCTTATAGCCATAGCGCGGGCATGTATTCGTATAAGATGCGCTATGGGGATTTGTTTAGCTGGAACCCTGCGTATGCCATGGTGCATCATGAGCTGGTGCATGGCGGGGATGCGATGGATGAGCGGGTGGGAATTACTGTTTTGCGCAAGCAGCTGCGCGAGGCGTATCCGGACAACCCGTATCGCTAGCTAGGCGAGGCTGGTGCGGAGTGCGGCTGCGACGCGTTGCTGATCGGCGGAGGACATGCCGGGATGCAGGGGGATGCTGAGCAGGCCGGAAAAGAATGCTTCCGAGGCGGGGAACTGGCCGGGTGTGAAGCCTAAATTTTGATAATACGGGTGCAGGTGGATGGGCATATAGTGCACATTCACGCCGATTTTCTGGGCGCGCAGCGCGGCGAACACCGCATCACGCGTGGTGGATTTGCTGGTGATGTGCACGACGTAGAGGTGCCAGCCGGAATGGGAGTCTGGGGGTGGAAGCTGCAGGGGCAGGCCACTGAGCAGGGCGGGATAGCTTTGGGCTAGGGCGCGGCGGGCAGCCATGAAACGGTCTAATTTGCGCAGCTGGCTGGTGCCGAGGGCGGCCTGGAAATCGGTCATGCGGTAGTTGTAGCCGAGGCTTTGCTGTTCGTAATACCAGGCGGGCTTGTTCTGGTGGACGAACTGCGCGGCGTCGCGGGTGATGCCGTGGCTGCGGAGGTGGCGGATTTTATCGGCGAGGGGTTTGCTGTGGGTGAGCACGGCGCCGCCTTCGCCGGTGGTGATGGGCTTTACGGGGTGAAAGCTGAAGACGGTGGCCTCGGTACGTGGATCGGAGCCTACGGGTTTTCCGTTTGCATAGTTCGCGCCAAGGGCGTGGGCGGCGTCTTCGATGAGGGCGAAGCCGTATTTATCCTTCAGGGCGTAAAACGCCTCCATCTCGCAGGCGCGGCCAGTGTAGTGAACGATGGTGACGAGTTTGGGTTTTTCTTTCGCGGCTTTGAGTTTTTCTTCGAGGGCATGGGGGCTCATGTTGCCCGTGGCGGGGTCGATATCCACGAAGTCTATTTTCGCACCGACATAGAGCGCGCTGTTGGAGGTGGCGAGGAAGCTCATTGGCGTGGTCCAGACGAGGTCTCCGCAGGTGATGCCAAGTGCGATGCAGGACAGGTGAAGGCCTGCGGTGGCGCTGGAGACGGCGACGGCGTGGGGGGCTTTTGCGTATGTGCCGAGGGCTTGCTCAAAGGCTTCAATGGCAGGTCCCTGGGTCAGGAAATCGGAACGGAGCACGGCGGTGACGGCGGCGATGTCTTCGTCGTCTATCTGCTGGCAGCTGTAGTGAATGAAGGGCAGCTCGGTCATTAATACTCGATCTTGGCGTGGCGGATGAGGTCGTTTAGTTCCGAGACGGAAAGGAACTGGCCGTTGTTATACGAATTATACTCGAAATTCGGGGGCACGGGCACGCCTTTTTCGTTCAGCCCATTTACGGCATAATCGGGGCGGGTCTGGTAATAAAATGCGGGCTGGATGACGTAGTGGTCATGGAATTCGAGCGTCTGGCTGCTTAGCTCGGCAGGACACATGACTTCGTGCATTTTTTCGCCGGGGCGGATGCCGATGTTTTTCATCTGTGCGCCGGGGGAGATGGCTTGAGCGAGGTCGGCCATGCGCATGGAGGGGATTTTGGGGATGAAGGTTTCGCCGCCGCGCATACGCTCGAAGCTTTTGAGCACGAATTCAACGCCCTGCGGAAGGCTGATCCAGAAGCGGGTCATGTCGGGGTCGGTGAGGGGGAGTTCTTTTGCGCCTTGCGCCACCAGTTTCATGAACAAGGGGACAACGGAGCCGCGCGAACCGATGACGTTTCCGTACCGCACGACGGCGAAGGCGGTTTTGCGCGCGCCGCGGATGTTGTTGGCGGCGATGAAGAGCTTGTCTGCCACCAGCTTGGTTGCGCCGTAGAGATTGATGGGGGCGGCGGCTTTGTCGGTGGACAGGGCGATGACTTTGGTGACGCCTTTTTCCATGGCGGCCATGGCGACGTTCTGGGAGCCTTCGATATTCGTTTTGACGGCTTCACCGGGGTTGTATTCCAGTGCGGGGACTTGTTTCAGGGCGGCGGCGTGCACGACATAATCTACCCCGGTCATGGCCATCATGATGCGTTCGCGGTCCCGGATGTCGCCGAGGAAATAGCGCATACATTCATGGTTGAACTCGCCCTGCTGCATTTCGTATTGCTTCAGTTCATCACGCGAGAAGACGATGAGGCGGTGCGGCTTATAGCGGCTCAGCACGGTGCGGATGAATTGCTTGCCGAAGGAGCCGGTGCCCCCGGTTACTAAGATCACTTTACCGTCAAACACGCGCAGACTCCTTTGGTAGGGTGGGAAGATATTCTTTTCGCAATATGTTCAGCGCGGCAAGCGCGGTGAGGCAGAAGGCGAGGCTATATGCGATTACGGTGGCCCAGCAGGAGCCTAGCGTGCCGTAGCGCTCGATCAAGGTAAAATTAAGGCCAAAATTGGCAAGCATGGTGAAAAGGGCGATCCATGACAGGGTGGAAAGGCGCTGGTAAAACTGCAGAATGGTCTGGGTGAAGTAGTAAAAGCCCTGTGCGACCATGGCCATGCTTAGGGGGAAGACATAGGCGAAGGCGCCTTTATACTGGGCGTCTATCACGTATGGCCCGAGCCAGTTTGCGCCCCATGACAGGATGAAGCCGCCGATGGGCAGGGCGATGAAGAAAAGGCCTGCGCCGCCCGCCATTTCGGCCAGATCGCCGGGCTCGCGGCGGGCGAGGCGCTTGAAACACCATGGCTGCCAGCCGAAAATATAGCCTTGTATCACGATCATCAACGCCATGGGAAAGAGGCTGGCGACGGAAAAAAGGCTAGTGTCCTGCACGTCACGCAGGTTTGCCAGCAGGAGGCGGTCTGTAAAGACGATAACGACGAACAACATGCCGCTGGGCAGGTAGCGCCAGCTGAAGGCGTATAATTCGCGGAACAGGCCGGGTTTGACATAGCTGAGGATGCCGCCTGGGAAGAGGCGGGCAATCCACAGCCATGCCATGAGGGAGCCGCAAAACAGGCCCGCTATTTTGCCCAATACCGCGCCTGACCAGCCCCAACCCGCCATGACCAGCAGGATGGAGGCGGAAAGGGTGACGGTGGCCTGTATGAAATGGATGAGGGCGAAGCGGGATTTTCTGGATTCAAACTGGTAATAAGCCAGCAGCATGTAAAATATGGCGTGCAGCCAAGAACAGAGGATGATGGCCCAGAGCCAGTGCTCGGGGAAATGCAGAAGCTGGCTCACCGGCGCGGCAAAGAGTATGGTCAGGGCGCAAATGGCCAGCGCGACGAGGCCGGACAGGCCGATGATGGCGATGAGGTAGCCGATCATGCTTTCGCGGCTGTGGCGGTGGTGGCGAATGCGCACGAAATCGTCGAGGGTGAGGCCAAGTAAAGGGCGCAGGAAGGCGCAGGTGGCCTGGAACAGCGCCCAGACGCCGTAGTCAAAAACGCTCAGGTAATGGGTGAGGACGGGCGCAAGGATGAAGGGCGCAAGGGACTCTATGCTTACCGCAGCGGTGTAAAACAGGCCATGTCCAAGAAGATTAACGATTTTTTTCATAATATATGGCAGTATACACGTGCTATCCGGCAACACCATAACCCATTAATTATTAATAATTAGTAATGCACCTCCTGAAAGCCCTGCGCACTGTGGCACGCATCGAGTCTTCGGCGATCCGCGAGGAGGTGTTCATGGACATCGCGCGGAGGCATGTTGTGATCCGGCTGGTGCTGCGCATTCACGCCGCGTGCAGGGTTGTGGGCATTTCGCATGTGCTGGTGGCGCTGTATGGGGCGCTGTATTTCCTGCGGGCCGCGTTGCCAGCGGGAAGGGTGCGGTGGCTGGGCACGGCGGTGTATCCCAACGAGGTGAAGCAGCTGGACGATATCGAGCAGGTGATGGGCGAGGGCTGGCAGGTGGCCCGGGTGCAGTGGCGCTTCAGCTGGAATGCGTTTAAGGCGATGATGGGTTTCAGGCGGGCGCGCACGGTGTTGCGGCTGGTGCGGCATCTTGACCGGCGCTACCGGTTTATGCCTGCATGTAGGGCAACGGTGACGCTGTTCCTGTATCTGCGGTTTCGGCGGTGGCTTGCGGCACAGCCTCCGAAGGCGGTGCTGGTGACGAGCGATTACAGCCCGGACGGGGCGGCGCTGAACAGTGCGGCGAGCAGTGCGGGCGTGGCGCGGATTTATTCACCCCATGCGCTGCCGAGCCTGCATATTGCAGGCCGGAATTTGCTGGATTACGATTTATATCTTTTTGACAGCGAGGCGATGCAGGCGCGCTTTGCCAGCATTGCACCTCTGCGGGGCAGGGTTGTGTACCGGGGGGTGCGCGGGGGATATCTGCCCATGCGGCTGGCCGGGCTGGAAGCAGCGCAGCCGCGTATCGGCATTTTTCTTTCCAGCGGGGCTAACCTGCCCGTGCTTAAGGCATTGATTGCTGCATTAGGGCGGCTGAACCCAAAGGTTATTCTGGTGCGGGGGCACCCGGTGGAATTTTCCAACCCCGATTTTTCGCAGGTGGGGCAATTGCCGGGGGTAAAAATCTCACAGGGTACGAAGCTGGAAGAGGATGTGGCGGCATGTGATGTGATTATCGGCGGGAACAGCACGGTGATACTTGAGAGCCTGCGGCTCGGCACGCCCACGGCCTATCATGCGGGGCTGGATTTGATACCGTATGATTATAACGGATTCGTGGCGGAGGGGCTGGTTCGCGATATTGCACCTGTGGAGGCGTTCGAGATACGGGCGCTGGCGGCGTTCTTTGGGGCGGAATGGCTAGCGAGTATGCGGTATTTCGATGCGGGATATGGCCAAGACGCGCAAGTGATGGCCGCTGCATTGCGCGAACAGCTTGCAGCGTTTCTGGGGCAGGCGGCATGATCGTGGTGTTTCGCATGGAGGGGGGGCATCGCATTGGCATGGGGCACGTGATGCGCTGCCTGACACTGGCGAAGATGCTGGTGGAGAAAGGATGCCGGGTGCGGTTTTTATGCAGCCGGGACACGGCCAAGCTGGTGCGAGGGCAATGGCAGAAGGCGGTGTGCATTATTGTGCCTGCGGGGCTGACTGAGCGCATGGACGGCAAGCGCTGCGCTGCGCTGCTGTCAGGGATACAGGCGGACTGGCTGGTGGTGGACCATTACGGGCTGGGGGCGGTGTATGAGAAGATGATGCGCGGCAGCGTGAAGCGGGTGATGGCGGTGGATGACCTTGCGCGGCGGCATGAGGCGGATGTGGTGCTGGATTCGGCGCCCGGGGGAAGGGCGAGGTACCGCGGAAAGCTAGCGAAAGGGCGGGGCTTGTTCGGGCCGGGATATGCGCTGCTGAGGCCGGGTATTGCGCAGGCGCGCAAGCGTAATGCTGAATATTCTGGGCAGAAGCGGGTGTTCGTGTGTTTTGGCGGCGCGGACCCCCGGCAGGAGACAGAGCGAGTGGCGCGTGCCCTGAAGGGCATGGGCGATGATGTGGATTTCGTTGTAGGAGATGCGTATCGGGGCGTGGAGCGGTTGAAGGCGCTGTGCGAAAAGCACGCCGGGTGGCGGGTGCATGTCAATGTTTCGAAGCCGGAATTATTTATGGCTGAGGCATGGCTGGGCATCGGGGCGGGCGGTACGATGACGTGGGAGCGGTGTGCGGTGGGACTGCCAAGCGTGGTGGTGAGTATTGCAGATAACCAGGAAAGCATGAGCAGGGAGCTTGCAGCGGAAGGGGTGATTGAATATCTCGGCAGGGCAGGTGATGTGGCGGATGCAACGCTGGTTGCGGCGGTTAAGGCTTTGAAGCATGATGAAGCAAAATGCGAGAGGATGCGGCAAGCAGGCCTGCGGCTGGTGGACGGGCGCGGCGCGGCGCGGGTGGTGGCGGTGATGCGGGGGTGGGCGCGATGATGTACCGGTTGCAGCCGATCAGGCTTGAAGACGAGGCGATGATTTTAGCGGCGCGCAACGCCGAGCATGTGCGCATGTTCATGATGACGCAGAGCATTATCACACCGGAGGTGCACGCGGCGTGGATACGGGCGAAGCTGGCGAGGGAGAGGGAGCCATATTATCTTTTCCTGCATGGCGACAGGCCCATCGGGGTGGTGGGGATTACGCATTATGCGGAGGCCTTGCGGAGTGGGGAATGGGGATTTTATATCTTCGCCACCGACGCGCCCAAGGGGGCGGGCACGACGATGCTGGCAGCATTTTTAGACGAAGTATTCCGGCAAGGGTTCGGGCGGGTGACTTCGCTGGTGTTTACGGATAATGTCAAAAGCCATAGGCTGCATGAAAAGCTGGGGTTTACGCGCGATAGCGTGATCGTGGGGTTTGTGCAGAACAAGGATGTGACAGTATGGGCGCTGAACGGGCTGCAATGGCAACGGCAGCGTGAGAATTTTCTGGAAATGATTAATGCAGTGCAAGTGGAGTCTTTATGAGTGAATTCAGCATCGGCGGGCGGCGGATCGGAACCGGGTGCAGGCCTTTTATTATCGCTGAAATGTCTGGCAACCATAACGGCTCGCTGGAGCGGGCGAAAGCGATTGTGAAAGCGATTGCCGATTCGGGCGCGGATGCACTGAAGCTGCAGACGTATACGGCCGATACGATGACGATCCGCAGCGATAAGCCGGATTTCAGGATTGAGGATAAGGACAGCTTGTGGAGCGGGCGAAACCTGTATGACCTCTACGAAGAGGCGCACACACCGTGGGAATGGCACAAGCCGCTATTCGATTATGCGAAGTCGCTGGGGATGGTAGCGTTTTCAACGCCGTTCGACGCGACGGCGGTGGATTTTTTAGAGACGCTTGAGGTGCCGCTTTACAAGATCGCTTCGTTCGAGAATACGGATTTGCCGCTGATACGGAAAGTGGCGGCGACGGGCAAGCCGATGATTATTTCCGCAGGCACCGCGAGCCTGGCGGAAATTGACGAGGCGCTGAATGCGGCGCGAAAAGGTGGGGCAAAGCATATTGTGCTGCTGAAATGCACCAGCAGTTATCCTGCGCCTGCGAGCGAGGCCAATTTGATGACGATCCCTTATCTTGCCGCATTGTTCGGGGTGCCGGTGGGGCTTTCGGACCATACGCAGGGTATCGGCACTTCTATTGCGGCGGTGGCGCTTGGCGGGGTGGCGATTGAAAAACACGTGACACTTTCGCGCAGCGAAGGGGGAGTGGATTCCGCCTTTTCACTAGAGCCGCAGGAGCTGGCGATGCTGGTGAAGGAATCTGCGCAGGCTTTTGATTCGTTGGGACAGGTGCAGTATGCGCCGAGCAAATCGGAGGAAGCTTCACGGCGGTTTCGCCGGTCGCTGTATGTGGTGAAGCCTATGGTGAAAGGAGAGGCCTTTACTGAGGTGAATTTACGGGCGATACGGCCCGGGTTTGGCCTGAAGCCGGCAGAGGGGGAGGCAATCCGCGCCGGTGCGGTGGCAGCTTGCGATATTGAGGCGGGCACGGCGCTGCGGGTGCAGCACCTGGTCTGGCGCTGATGGCGCCGCGGCATAAGGCTTCACGTTTTTTTGCCATTGCCTGCGGCGTGGGGTTGCTGCTGCTATTGCCGTTCTGGGTTGGGGAGGCGAGGTTTGCATTGAGCGGCACGATGTTCGACCCCGATATGTTCACGCTATATGGGTTTGCGCGGGATTATGATCCAAGCCTGTTTGTGCATGATTACACGGCGGATTATTATTTATCACAATGGATGCCGCCGGGCTACCGGCTGCTGTACTGGCTATGGGCGCAGGGGTTTGACCCGCGCGTGTTGCAGCGGGTGCTACCGGTGCTGCTATGGCTTTCCTGCCTGTGGCCGGTGTATGTGGCCGGGCAGCGGCTGGGCGGGCGGGCGAATGGCTTTGCGACGCTTGCTATTTATGCCTGTTCGAGCATTTTTATTTTCCGCATGGTCGGGGGGATGGCGCATGGTTTCGGCTTCCCGCTGACATGGTGGGCGGTGGCGGCGCTGCTGTGTGGAAGCCCGCTGAGCCTTGCTGCGGCGACGGTGGCGGCGGCGGCGTTTTACCCGGTGATTGCGCCCATTCTGGGCATGACGCTTGGGCTGTTTGTGATGTTTCCTGCTTTAGCGCGCGCGGTGCCGAGGAAGGCTAAGTGGCTGCGGATGGCGTGGTGGAAGAGGGGAATGTGGCTGTTGCCGCCAGCGCTGATCTGCGTGGGACTGATGGCGCCGATGGTGATGCCGCATACGGGGATTTATGGCACGGCGATCAATGTGCGCACGCAGCAGGCGGAGTTCCCTGAGGCGGGCAGCACGGTGGCCTCGATCAACCCATTTGCCTACACGATTATCGCCTATGCGCTGCAGAATGGATCGCGGCTGGGGATTGATGGCGGGCAGATATTGACGCTGGGCATTTTCGGGTTGCTGTTTGCCAGTATTTTGCTGCATGACGCGAGGGACAATAGGCCGGGAAGCCTGAAGCCTTATGTGTATGCGGTGGCGTTTTGTTTTCTTGGCTCGCTGCTGTTCTTGCAGGATCATTCCTACCGGTTCGCGATTTATAATTTTCCGGTGCTTATCACGCTGTTTTTACCGCTGGCGCTGCGAAACCTGAGCAATGTGATGCCAAGAAAAATCCGCAGCGCGATGTTTGCGATACTGGTGCTGGGCTATGTGGGCATGGTGGCGAAAGCCGATGCGGTGGCGTCGGGCTATCTGTTTGTGATGGAACCTTTCCAGCAGCGGGCGAATGCGTTTATTGCCACGCTGCCTAAAGACACGGTGCTCGCGGGCTGGCCCGGAGATAAGTTTGGCCGGGTGGTGGAGTCGGTGCCGTTCGTGGCGCAGCGCAGTGTGCTGGTGACATGGGCGGGGCACCCGGTTTTGAATACGGAGTATGTGTTGACGATGCGGGCGCGGATGAATGCCATCGTGGATGCGTATTTAGGACGTGATATGGGAAGTATCCGGGATTTGCGGGATAAATTCGGGGTGGATTACCTCGTGGTTAACCGTGGGGATTTCGAAGGGGAGGGGCCACCGGTGTATATTGAGCCGTTTAACAGCCGCGCGGCCGCACTGTGGAAGGCAAATAAGGGGCATTTTTCGGTGCTTACCCTTGATCCTAAGGCAGAGGTTTACCGGGACGGGGCTATTTCCATATTTGACCTGAAACAGCTCTAAAGCCTGTTAAGTCCATAAAAAATAAAGATAGTATTAATAACTATCGGTTAGGCTAACGTTGGATGGGTGCGTGTTTTACGCATGAGGCCTTATGTCTTAACCGGGCGCTGTATGTTTCGAACGCTGCTAAAGGGGATGATTACGGGGGGGCTGCTGGCGCTGCTGCTCAACCTGTTGCCGCAAAATTCACTCAACCCGCTGTTGCAACTGCGCGCGCAGTGGGGCGCGGCGGATGCGCAATACCAGCTGGGCATGATGTATTACAAAACGGCGGCGACTTCGGAAGACAAGAACCGGGTGATGAGGCTGTTCGAAAAAGCTTCGGCCAAGAATATGCCGCAGGCGGAATATATGCTGGGGCGGCTGCTGTATAAAGGGTATGGCGATTTTGCCGGTGATCCGGCTACGGCACTGGACTGGTACCGCAAGGCATCGGAAGACGGTAGCGCTGAAGCGCAGTTTACCATGGGCGCGCTTTACGCGGAGGGCACTGATTATTTCTATGCCGATGAAGGGCGCTCGATGCAGTGGTACCGAAGGGCAGCGGAACATGGGCACGCGGCGGCGCAGTTCCTGCTGGGGCAGGCGTATTTCAACGGCACCGCGGGTTTGCCGAAAAGCGAGCCGCTGGCGCTGCAATGGTTCCAGAAAGCCGCGGCACAGGGGAACGCAGATGCGGAATTCTATCTGGGCTATATGTATTACAACGGCTCAGGAGGCCTTGCACATGATGATGGCGTGGCGGTGCAATGGTTCCGAAAGGCGGCCGATATGCATAATGCCAACGGTGAACTGTATATGGGGCTGGCTTATTATAACGGCTGGGGGCATATGCCGCGCGACCTTGACAAGGCAATCGGGCTTTTTACGCGGTCGGGGCTGCAGGGCAATATGCAGGCGGAATGGATTTTAGGTATCCTCAATTACAACGGCAAGGAAGTGCCGGTGAATATCATGATGGCGGTGCGGTGGCTTACGCTTGCGGCATTGGCGGGCAATCCTGACGCACAGTATTACATCGGGCGGATATACCATAACGGCGAGGGCGTGGATGTGGATGACCGCGAGGCGGTGAAATGGATGCGCAAGGCCGCCGACCAGGGCAACAGCGCGGCGCAGCACTTCATGGGGCAGGCTTACTACAATGGCACGGGCGGGCTGATGCGCGATGAGGCACTGGCCATCACGTGGTACAAGCGAGCGGCGGAGCAGGGGAATGTGGATGCGGAATTCAGCCTTGCGCTACTATTCAGCATTAATGCCGATGCGCTTTCCAAAGATAGCACCGAGGCGGTGAAGTGGTACCGCAAGGCTGCAGAAAAAGGTAGTGTGGAGGCGGAATATAGCTTGGGGCGGGCTTACGCCACGGGGCAGGGCGGATTGGAGCAGGATGATACCGAGGCGGTGAAATGGTACCGCAAGGCGGCCGACCATTCCCATTCCGAAGCGCAGGCGGCACTGTCTGGCGCATATTTCCAAGGGAAGGGTACTGCGAAAGATATTGTGCTGGCGTATATGTGGGCGAATATTTCCGCCGGGCAGGACAATAAGACCGCCATGGTGATGCGCAAGCTGATTGAAAAAGATATGACGCCCGACGAAATCATGGAGGGGCAGAAACTGTCCCGCGAGTGGACGCCTTCCAAATAACCTTCTTTATTTTGCCGCCATGCGCATGGCGCCGTCGAGGCGGATGGTTTCGCCGTTGATGGCGGTGTTTTCAATGAGATGCTTGACTAGCAGGGCGTATTCCTCGGGGAAGACCAGACGGGATGGGAAGGGAATGGAGGCTTCGAGGGCGCTTCGCACTTCTTCGGCCATGCCGCTCACCATGGGTGTGTCTACGGGGCCGGGGGCGATGGCATTGACGCGGATGCCGAGGCGGGCGAATTCGCGCGCGGCGGGAAGGGTGAGGCTTATGACCGCGCCTTTGGAGGCAGCGTAGGCGGCTTGACCAGTCTGTCCCTCATAGGCGGCGATGGAGGCAGTGTTGATGATAATGCCACGCTCGCCATCGGGGGTGAGGGGCTCGCATTGCTGCATGGCTTCGGCGGCGAGGCGCAGCACGTTGAAGGTGCCGCTGATATTGACGTTCAGGACATGGTTGAAGGTTTCAAGCTTCATGGGGCCTTCGCGCCCGAGGATGCGGCCCGCGCCTAAAACGCCCGCGCAGTTGACGACGATGCGGGCGGGGCCGTGGGCGTTTTCGGATTTTGCAATGGCGCCGCGCACGCTATTTTCATCGGTGACATCGCAGGTGCAGGCCACGCCGCCGATGCTTGCGGCGAGCTCTTCGGCGGCGTCGCGGTTTCGGTCCAGCAGTGCTACGCGAACACCGTAAAGCGCGAGGAGGCGGGCGGTGGCAGCGCCCAGGCCGGAGCCCCCGCCGGTGATTATGGCTGATTGGTCGGCGAGGTGCATTCAGGCTCCCATTTCTTTGGCGATGACGAGGCGCTGGATGTCGCTGGTGCCTTCATAAAGCTGGCAGACGCGCATGTCGCGGTAAATCCGCTCCAGCGGGAAGTCGCGGACGTAACCATAGCCGCCGAGGGTCTGGATGGCGCAGGAAGTGACGCGCTCGACCATTTCGGAGGCAAAAAGTTTGGCCATGCAGGCTTCCTTAAGGCAGGGCTCATTTGCATCGCGCAGGGATGCCGCATGATGGAGCAGCTGGCGGGCGGCTTCCAGTTCGGTGGCCATGTCGCTTAGGCGGAAGGCGACAGCCTGGTGCTCGATGATGGGTTTGCCGAAGGTGATGCGCTCTTTGGCGTAGGCATGGGCGGTTTCCAGCGCGGCGCGGGCAAGGCCCACGGCCTGGGCTGCGATGCCGATACGGCCACCTTCCAGGTTGGAAAGCGCGATCTTGTAGCCTTCGCCTTCCTTGCCCAGCAGGTGGGTGGCGGGGATGCGCATGTCGTCGAACTGGAGCACGGCGGTGTCGGAGGAGAGCTGGCCGAGCTTATGTTCGAGTTTGGCGACGGTGTAGCCGTGAGTTTTTGTGGGAACGATGAAGCAGGAAATGCCTTTTTTGCCAGCGGATTTATCGGTGACGGCAAAGACGAGGGTGAGGTCTGCGTGTTTACCAGAGGTGATGAACTGCTTGGTGCCGTTTAGCACATAATGATCCCCATCTTTGGCGGCGAAGGTGCGCAGGGCGGCAGCGTCGGAGCCTGCCTGCGGTTCGGTGAGGGCGAATGCGCCGAGGAGTTTGCCGGTGGCGATGGGGGTGAGGAATTGTTCTTTCTGCCAGTCGTTAGCGAATTTGAGCAGGCCTGCGCCGACGAGGGAATTCTGCACGCTCATGATGGTGGAAAGGGAGCCGTCGGCTGCGGCGATTTCTTCTACAGCGAGGGCCATGGAGATATAATCCGCGCCTGCGCCGCCATAGGTTTCGGGAATGAGCATTCCCATGAGTCCGAGTTCGCCCATGGCCTTGACTTCTTCGGCGGGGAAGCGGCTTTCCGCGTCGCGCGCGGCTGCGCCGGGGGCGATGCTTTCGCGGGCGAAGCTCTTGGCCATATCGCGGATGAGGATCTGGGTTTCGGTGAGTTTCATGCGCGAATCCTTTCCACGGCCATGGCTACGGCTTCTCCGCCGCCGATGCAGAGGGCGGCCACGCCTTTGCTAAGGTCGTATTTGGCGAGGGCGTTTAAAAGCGTGACGAGGATGCGCGCGCCGGATGCGCCGATGGGGTGACCCATGGCGCAGGCGCCGCCGTGGATGTTCACCTTGTCGTGGGGGAGAGACAGTTCGCGCATGGCGGCGAGCACGACGACAGCGAAGGCTTCGTTGATTTCAAACGCATCGACCTGCGACAGGCTCCAGCCGGTTTTTTCCATGAGTTTGGTGATGGCGGTGATGGGAGCGGTGGAAAACCACGCGGGGTCGGCGGCATGGGAGACATGGGCGGTGATGCGGGCGAGGGGGGAAAGGCCGAGGCGCGCGGCCTGCGATTCACGCATGAGGAGAAGGGAAGCGGCGCCGTCGGAGATGGAGCTGCTATTGGCGGCGGTGACGGTGCCATCACGCGCGAAGGCGGGGCTGAGATGGGGGATTTTTTCCGGGCGGGCGCGTAGTACCTGGTCGTCCTTGTCTACGTTGATTTCACCTTTTTTGGTGGACCATCTCAGCGGGGTGATCTCGCGGGCGAAGGTGCCGTCTTCGGTAGCGGTTTTGGCACGCTGGAGGGAGGTCAGGGCGAAGCCGTCCTGCTGCTCGCGGGTGAAGCCGAAATGCGAGGCGGTGGCTTCGGCATAGGTTCCCATGAGCTTGCCTTCATACGCGTCCTGCAGGCCGTCGGTGAACATATGGTCGAGCAGGGGAGCGTTGCCGAGGCGGTAGCCGTCTCGGGATTTGGGGAGGAGATGGGGCGCGCCGCTCATGCTTTCCATGCCGCCGGCGATAATGATATTAGCATTGCCTGCGATGATCTGGTCGTGGGCGAGCATGACGGCTTTGAGGCCGGAGCCACAGACTTTGCTGACCAGCGTGCAGGGGGTGGATTGGGGGAGATTTGCGGCGAGCGCGGCTTGGCGCGCAGGGGCCTGCCCCAGCCCCGCGGTGAGGACGCAGCCCATGATGACTTCGTCGATGGAAGAAGGCGCGAGGCCGGACTGGGCGATGATGGCGGAAATGGTGGCGGCGGCGAGCTTAGGGGCGCTGAAATCCTTGAGTGCGCCTTGCAGGCCGCCAAGGGGGGTGCGGATGGCGGAGACGAGGACGACCGCATCATTATTTTGGGCATTCATAAGGCTTTGGCTCTTTCGCGCAGGACGTATTTCTGGATTTTGCCGGTGGGGGTTTTATCCAGGGGACCTAATACCACATGTTTGGGGCATTTGAAATGCGCGAGGTGTTCGCGGCAGAAAGCGATGATGTCGGCTTCGCTGGCGGCGGCACCATTTTTGAGCTCGACGAAGGCGCAGACGACTTCGCCCCAATGTTCATGCGGCTTGGCGACGACGGCGGCTTCCAGCACGGCGGGGTGGCGGTAGAGCACGGATTCCACGTCCAGCGAACAAATGTTTTCCGCGCCGGAGATGATGACGTCCTTGAGGCGGTCTTTGACTTCAATATAGCCGTCGGGGTGGCGGACGGCTAGGTCGCCGGTGTGATACCAGCCGCCGTGGAAAATGGCTTCGTTCGCGCCGGGGTTTTTAAGGTAGCCTTTCATGACGACGTTGCCGCGCATCATGACTTCGCCAAGGGACTTGCCGTCCCATGGCAATTCTTCCATGGTGGCCTCGTCGGCGACCATCATGTGTTCGAGGGATATGTAGGGCACACCCTGCCGTGACTTCAGGAGAGCCTGCTCCGGGATGGGGAGCGCGTTCCATTCCTCATGCCAGGCGCAGGACATGTTGGGGCCGAAGACTTCGGTGCCGCCGTAAACATGGGTGACGTTGAAACCCATGCGGGCGGTTGCTTCCAGCACAGGGGCGGGAGGGGCGGAGCCTGCGGTCATGACTTCGACGGTGCGGGCGAGTTTGGGTTTCATCTCATCGGGGGCGTGGATGAGCAGGTTCAGCACCACGGGGGCGGCGGTGAAATGGGTGACCTTGTGTTTTTCAATCAGCGCAAAGATCTGGGCGGGGTCCATCTTGCGCAGGCAGATGTGGGTGCCGGCCTGCGCGGTTATGCTCCATGGGAAACACCAGCCGCTGGCGTGGAACATGGGCAATGTCCAGAGATATACGGGATGGGCGGGCATACTATTGAAGGCGAGCACGTTGCCCAGTGCGTTCAGATATGCGCCGCGGTGATGGTAGACCACGCCCTTGGGATTGCCTGTGGTTCCGGAAGTGTAGTTGAGGGAGATGGCGTCCCATTCGTCCTGGGGGGCTTGCCACTGGTATTCGGGGCTTCCTTCTGCGAGGAGGCCTTCGTAGGTTTGGGTGCCTAAGAGTTCGCCTTCCTGAAAGGCGGGGTCGTCTATGCCGATGACCTCGGGGCGGGTATGTGCGTCCATCAGGACGAGGGCGGCGGCGATGAGGGCGGAATACTGGCGTTCTACGAGCAGGAGTTTTGTTTCGCTATGGGCCAGCATATGGGCGATCGTGGGTGCGTCGAGGCGGGTATTAAGCCCGTTGATAACAGCACCTGACATGGGTACGCCGAAATAGACCTCGAAATGGGCGGGGATGTTGGGGGCGATGATGGACACGGTGTGGCCGGTGCCGATGCCGCGAAGGCGCAACGCATGGGCGAGGCAGCGGCAGCGGGCATAGGTTTGCGCCCAGGTGTAGTGCTGGCCATTATGGATGAGGGAGGGGTGGTTTGGGAAAACCAGCGCGGCGCGGGTGAGGAAGCTGAGCGGGGTGAGGGGGACGTGGTTGGCGGCGTTCGGGGGGAGGTTCTGGTTGTAAATATTGGAGGTCATGCGAGGGCCCCGTGGGGTGCGCGGCGGAAGGGGAGGTGCATCTGGCATTGTCCGTGCTTCATTAGGTTATTATACCTTAAGCGGGAGGATGGCGACAAGGTGATCTTTACTGCTGCGGGGGCGGATTAAATGGTCTATGAGGGGATATGCAAAGAATTTCCGGTATAAAACGCTATATTGAAACGCATTTTGGCATGGTTTTGCTGGGGGGATGCGTGCTGGGGCTGGTGATGCCGGGCATGGAAAAACTGCCTAATTACACAGCGGTAGTGGTGCTGGCGTTACTGATGTTCATTTCCTGCTACCGGCTGGAGGGCGGTGGATTTGCTGCAATGCGGTGGAAAGATGTGACGATTTTCTGGTTTTGCCGCTATGGGCTGTTGCCGGTAGCGCTGTGGCTGGTCGCCTCGGTGGTGGTGCCGCAATACGCGGTGGGGGTGTTTTTGCTTTCAGTGGTGCCTGCCGGGGTTTCCAGCCCTGCTATCGCCTCGTTTTACGGGGGGCTGGTGGCGCCGGGATTCGCAATTGTAATTTTAAGCCAGCTGGCGACGCCGCTGCTGATTCCGCTCCAGTTTGCACTGCTGGGGCATCTGGGCGCGGGGACGGCCACAGAGGTGGTGCCTTCGCCGGTGGATTTGTTCCTGACGATGGTGTGGTGTATTTTTGTGCCGATCACCGTGTTCCTCTGCGTGCGAAAACAGGTGCGGCTCGCGGCTTATGTGCGGCGGCAGAACACGTTTTTTTCGATGCTGCTGATTGCGTTTGTCATCGCCATGGCGATTGCCAAGCAGCGCGATATCCTGTTGTCGCATATTCCGGATATGCTGGTTGCGCTGGTGGTCACGGTGCTGTGCTTTACAGCGTTCATGGTGGCGGCGTGGGTGTTTGCGTGGAAGCTGGAACGGGCAGAGCGGATCACGTTTTCCGTATGCTCTGCGTTTAACAATGCGGCACTGGGAGTGAGCCTTGCGCTGCTGCATTTCTCTGCCCCGATTATCCTGTTCGTGGCGGTGAGCGAAATTGCGTGGGCCTGTTTGCCGATGTTATTCGGCTTCTTCCTTCGCCGCGTTTAATCTTCTTGATTGCGACTCTGCCAGGGGATGGTTTTGCTGCACCAGCTGCTTCAGGCGGTCTGCGTTGACATGAGTGTAGATTTGGGTGGTGGTGATATCGGAATGGCCCAGCAGCTCCTGTATTACGCGTAAATCCGCACCGCCGGAGAGCAGGTGGCTGGCGAAAGAATGGCGCAGTGTATGCGGGGAAAGCGACGCGGGATCGAGGCCGGATTCCAGGGCCAGCTGCTTGAGGATGACGCCGAATTGCTGGCGGGTGACGTAGCCCTCGGCACGGTGATAGGGAAAAAGATAGGGTGAGCTTTCGCCCTCACGCAGGAAGGTGGGACGGACGGCGATGTAGCGGGACAGGGCTTCACGCGATTTGGCGCCCACGGGCACGAGCCGTTCTTTGTTGCCCTTGCCAGTGATGACGAGAAATTCGGTGGTGACAGCGGCCCTGCCCTCTTTCATTTGCAGGGCGGAAAGCTTGAGGCCGACCAGTTCGGAGACGCGTAAGCCTGCACCGTAAATCAGTTCCAGCATGGCGTTGGTGCGGAGGCCTTCGGGGCTGGCATCGGCGGCGGCGGTTTCGAGCAGGGTGAGGATGTCTTTTTCAGTCAGCGTTTTAGGCAGGCTACGGCCTTGTTTCGGAGTTTCCAGCGTGGCGGTGGGATTGTCGGCGCGGATTTTTTCGGTGTAAAGAAACTGGAAAAGCTGGCGCAGGGCGGAAAGCTTGCGGGCGATAGTGGCTGCGGAAAGATTGGATTTTCCGAGGAGGGAGAGGAATTGTTCGACGCCGGCGCGGTCTACGGTTTCAAAGCTGGTTTTCCGCTTGGCAAGGTGGCCGGAAAAGTCCTGCAGGTCGCGCTGGTAGGCGGCGATGGTGTGGGGCGACGCGCCGCGCTCGGCCATCATCATTTCCAGAAAACCTTCGATGATGAGGCTGTTTCCGCCGCCGGGGGACGCTTTGGCCATGATTTGTTTACACATCGTTTACACTGACAGGCTATTATGCGATTTTTCCCTTCCTTATCAATAGTAAATGAGCATGGGCGTTTTTTCATCCATTCCTGAGGGGGTATTCGGTGGCGCCTTCGCATAAAGCCCGGAAAATAGCATGGGCCGCTTGTGCTCTTGCGGCTTGCATCGTGGTGCCATTTGCCGGGCGGTATGTTTCTTACGCGCTCAATCCCGACTTTGTGGATAAGGACGCGCTGTTGCTTTATGTGATGTCGCGGTTTTATGACCCTGAGCTGTTTCCCAATGACTATGCTTACCATTATATCCTTTCCCAATGGATGCCGGTGGGGTACGTGGCGCTTAACCGCGTATGGGCGCTGTTTTGCGATCCTGTAATTCTGCACCGGCTGCTGCGCTGCACGCTCTATTTTGCCTGTATGCCTTTTGTATGGTTTGCCTGTAAACGGGTGGGCGGAAGGGTACATGCGTTTGCGGGGCTGGTGCTTTATGCCACTTCCATTCATTTTACATGGCGCATGGCGGGCGGAATGCCGCATAGCTTTGCTTTCCTGCTGCTATGGTGGGGGGTATGGGCACTGCTTGCCGGGCGGGCGCGGCAGCTGGCTGCCTGCACGGTGCTATCGGCCTCGCTTTATCCGGTTATTACCCCGGTGCTGGGGCTTATGCTTGCGGTGTGGGTGCTTTTCCCGTGCTTAACGACAGGCAAGGCGCAGGGCGCACTGCTATCAGCGCTGCGATGGCAGGATAAAATATTGTGGCTTGCGGTGCCGGGCATTTGCAGCTTCGCGCTGATCGCGCTGTTTGTGTGGCAGGGAGGCGCCGATTACGGGCCGTCCGTCGAGATGAGCAAGGATTATATTACTTATCCGGAGCTAGCCGATATGCCGGGGCTGGATCCGTTTCACTACATTCTGAAATGTTACGATAGGGCACATTTGCTGCTGGGAGAGCGGGGGGCGGGGGTACTTTCGGGGGTGGTTTTTTTACTTGGGTTGCTGGGGTTGGTGCTGATGACTGTGCGCGGCGCGCGGGCGCGCGGATTGCGGCCTTTCTTTATTTCGGCGGCGATTTGTTTCGGTGCAACCTTCATCTTCGATTGGGCGGTATCTTACCGGTATGCCATTTATACTTTGCCTATTTTGCTTACGTTTACCCTGCCGGTGGGCTTGCGATATGTTTGCGGGCTGATGCCCGGCAGGCAGTGGCGGGGCGCCTATTTTACCTTAGCGCTGTTGCTTTATGCAGGGATTTGCACACAAGTGGTGACTGCGTTTACCGGCTATAGCTTCAAGCTGGAGCCGGAGAGCAAGCCGTTGCTGAATTTTATCCGGTCTCTTCCCAAAAATGTGTTGCTGGCGGGCTGGCCGGATTACAGCCAGTTGCAATTCATTCCCTATCTTGCCCAGCGGCAAATGCTAGTCATGGATTTTTCGTATACGCTGGCGCACCGAAAATATATTCTTGAGATGCGGCGGCGTATGCATGTTTTCAACCAGGCTTACTTTGGCAAGCGTGAAGCCCCGCTGCTTACGCTACGCGATGAGTTCGGGGTTGATTACCTGATTATTAATACCGAGCAGCTTAGCACTTCAGAGCCACCGGAGTATTTTACTGCCTTCGATAAGGAAATCGGAACGCTGTGGGATGAACCGGGGGATTTTTATGTGCTGTCGCTTTACACAAAGGCTGGGGTTTTCCGTGACGGCCCGTGGCAGGTTCTGGATTTGCATAAGCTTTCGCAACCGGGCATGATCTTGGGCGGCATATTATCCGATAGTGAAAGGGCTTATTGTGGCACCATCGCATAAAGCAAGGAAAATGGGGCTGGTGGTGGTTATCCTCGCGGCGTGCATTTTTGTGCCGTTTGCGGTGCGCTATATCCAGTTTGCGCTTGATCCGGACCTGTTCGATGAAGATTCGCTTTTGCTGTATGTGATGTCGAAGTTTTACGACCCTGAGCTGTTTCCCAACGATTATGCTTCGCACTATATCCTTTCGCAATGGATGCCGGTCGGTTTTGTGGCGGTGAACCGCGCATGGGCTTTATTTTCCGATCCCCAGAACCTGCACCGGTTGCTGCGCTGCGTGTTGTATTTCGCCGCCATGCCTTTTGTGTGGTCGGCGAGCAGGCGGGTGGGTGGCAAAGTGCAGGCTTTTGCGGGGCTGTTGCTTTATGCCAGTTCTATTAACTGCATATGGCGCATTGTGGGCGGTATGCCGCATAGCTTCGCTTTCCTGCTGTTATGGTGGGGGATCTCTGCGCAGCTGGCGGGGCGGGCGCGGCAGGTGGCTGTCTGCACGGTGGTGTCGGCGGCCATTTACCCGGCGGTTACGCCAATCCTGGGGATAATGCTGGCAATATGGTTGCTTTTCCCTTCACTTACGCCGGGCATGGCACATGATGCGCCGCCGTTCCGGCTGGGCTGGCCGCGCAAATTGCTGTGGCTTGCGGTGCCGGGTGCGGGCAGCGTTTTGTTCGTGGCGCTGCTGATGGTGCCAGCGTGGCATACGTATGGGCCTTCGGTTGAGATGAGCCACGATTTTGTTGCTTACCCGGAACTGGTGCGCTCGCCGGGATTGGACCCTTTCGATTTTACGGCGAATAGCTTTGACCAATCGCATTTCCTGAACGGAAAAGTGAAATTCACGGTTGCGATGCGCATTACGGATGGTTTGTTCCTGATTGGATTGCTGGGATTGCTGGCGCGCGACCTGCGCGACAGGAGGCCGACAGCGCTGCGCCCCTTTTTACTGGCAGCGGCCCTATGTTTCGTGGGGATGTATATCCTCGACTGGGAGGTTTCCTACCGGTATGCCATTTATTCCTTCCCGATACTGCTCACGCTTTATGTGCCCATCGGCCTGCGGCATCTGTGTTGGCGGCTGCCGTGCGCTCCATTGCGCAGCGGGTATTTTTTTGGCACGCTGCTGATGTATGCCGGACTGCTGTCGCAGGCACCTGCGGTGACGATGGGGTATAACCTGCTTGTCGAGCCGGAAGTGAAACCGCTGATGAATTTCCTCCATGGGCTGCCTAAGGACACGATGATAGCGGGCTGGCCGGGTTTTGACGCTTTACAGGTGATTCCCTATGTCACGCAGCGGCAAATGCTGATTATCGACTTTTCCTATACCCTGGCGCACCGTAATTATATGCTGGAGATGCGCCGGAGAATGCTTGCTTTAGACAATGCTTATTTCGGCAAAGAAAAAGCGCCGCTGCTTACATTGCGTGACGAATTCGGGGTGGATTACCTGATTATCAATAGCGAGCAGCTGCTTGGCGAAGCGCCACCCACGTATACGGAACCTTATAGCACTGACATAGCCCGTATGTGGTGGGGGGATGATAAGCCCTTTTATGTGCTGTCACTTTATGACAAGGCCGGGGTTTTCAGGACGGGGCCGTGGCAGGTGCTGGATTTGCACAAGTTATAAGTTACTGGGCGGGTTTTGAGCTCAGGAGGCTGTCTGCATCCAGTTCTTTTTCAATGGGTTGCTGTGGGGCGGGGATAGGGCTGGCCATAAGGAAGATGCCGCCGCCTATCACGATCACGGCGAGAAGGCCCAATATGATGCCTTTGGCGGAGGAATTGCGCTTGTGTTGCATTATTCGATTTTTCCTTTAGTTATGATGGGACTATCGTAATATGCAGTTCCCAGATTACAAGCAGAAATGAACGCCAGCTCGACAACCTATTCCGCCCTGCCTTTGACCCTTGCCAAGCCCGTGGTGCTGGTGGGGCTGATGGGCGCGGGCAAATCTACCATCGGCAGACGCTTAAGCGCGGCGCTGAACTTGCCATTCATGGATTCGGACAACGAGATCGCGGAGGCTGCGGGGTGCAGCATTTCCGATATTTTTGAAAGTTATGGCGAAGCGATTTTCCGCGACCTTGAAAAGAGGGTGCTGATGCGGCTGATTAACAGCGCGCCCTGCATTATTGCCACGGGCGGCGGCGCATTTATCAACCCCGATATCCGCGAGGCGGTGAAGAGCCAGGCGACCTCGATCTGGCTAAAGGCCGACCTGGACGTGCTGTTGGAGCGCGTGTCGCGCAGGGATACGCGGCCATTGCTGAAGACCGGGGACAAGGCTGAGATTTTGACGAAGCTGATGCATGAGCGCTACCCGATTTACGCCGAGGCCGATATTACAGTGGATAGCAATGCCGGGCTGCATGAGGCAGTGGTGGAGCACATCATTACCGAACTGGGGCAGCGGCATGGGTGAGGCTGCGCTGAAAAAGAGTGAGCCTGCGCGGCTCGTGGTAGCATTGGGCGAGCGCAGCTACGATATCGTGGTGGGGGAGCGGATCCTTGGCAAAGCGGGGCAATATATCCTGCCGCTGATCCGCGGGAAGAAGGTGCTGATCGTTTGCGATGAGACGGTGGCGAAGCTTTACCTGCACCGGCTGACCAATGCGCTGGAAGAGGCGCAGATTCGCAGCCGCAGCATCCTGGTGAAGCCCGGGGAGGGTAGCAAGAGTATGGCTTCTTTCGGCGAGCTGATGGAGGCCTTGCTTGCGGAAAAGCCCGACCGCAAGACCACGCTGATCGCGCTGGGCGGAGGAGTGATCGGTGACCTGACGGGGTTTGCAGCGAGCGTGCTGCTGCGGGGAGTCGAGTTTATCCAGATTCCCACGACGCTGCTTTCCCAAGTGGATAGTTCCGTGGGCGGCAAAACGGGCATTAACTCGCGCTGGGGCAAGAACCTGATCGGCAGTTTCCACCAGCCACGGCTGGTGCTGGCGGATGTGGCGACGCTTGCCACGCTGCCGAAGCGGGAACTGCTTTCGGGCTACGCGGAGGTGCTGAAATACGGGCTTATCAACGACACGGCGTTTTTTGGCTGGCTGGAGCAGCATGGGGCGGGCCTGATCGGCGGTGATACGGCGCTGATGACGGAGGCGATTTTGCGCTCCTGTGCCGCGAAAGCGGCTATTGTAGGCGAGGATGAGAAAGAAAGCGGGGTGCGGGCGTTGCTCAACCTTGGGCACACGTTTGGCCATGCGCTGGAGGCGGAAACCGGCTATGGCGATGCGCTGCTCCATGGCGAGGCGGTGGCAATCGGCATGGTGCTGGCGCTGAAAATGTCGGTGGTGATGGGGCTTTGCCCGCAGGCCGACATGGACCGGGTGATTGCGCATTACAAGACGGTGGGGCTGGCTTTCTGCCCCAAATCGATACGCAAGGACTGGAACGTGGACGCGCTGATGGAGCATTTCACGCGGGATAAAAAGGCTGAAGGCGGCAAGCTTACTTTCATCCTGCTGCGTGGAATTGGGAAAGCGTTTATTACGCAAGAGGTTAACGTGGAGACGCTCCGCGATATGCTTGCGAAAGCCGTGGGCGCATAATATAGTCCCCCGCATGACACCCGAAATGACGCATGACCTGTTTTTATACGGCACGATTATCCTGCTGTGCCTGTTGTTCTCCGCGTTTTTCTCGGCTGCGGAAACGGCGATGACGGCCGTGAGCCGGGCACGCATTTACCAGCTGGTGATGGACGGCAACAAGCGGGCGCAGGTGGTGACGCGGCTCAGGCGGGAAAAGGAATCGCTAATCGGCACGGTGCTGCTGGGCAATAACGCGGTGAACATCGCAGCTTCAAGCCTTGCGACCACGCTTTCGCTTTCGTATTTCGGGGAAAAGGAGGGCGGGTTTTCGCTGTTTGTTTCCACGGTGGTGATGACGGTGCTGGTGGTAGTGTTTACCGAGGTGCTGCCGAAGACTTATGCCATCAACCACGCGGAAAAAGTTTCGCTCAGGTTTGCGCCTGCGCTGCTGCTCGCGGTGAAGGTGCTATACCCGCTGACCAAAAGCATACAGGTGTTTATTTCCGGGCTGTTCCGGGTGGTGGGGGTGGATGCGACAAACGCAAATTCGCTGATTTCGGCCACCGACGTGATCCGCGGCACGATTGAGCTGCACCACCGGGAAGGCAATATGATTAAGCAGGACAGGGACATGCTGGGCAGCATCCTCGACCTGAACGATATTGAGGTGGGCGAGATCATGATGCACCGTAAGGAAGTGGAGACGCTGAATGCCGACCTGCCGGTGGAAGAGCTGATCGCGCAGGCGGTTTCAACCATGCATAGCCGCATTCCGCTGTGGCGCGGGGAGCCGGATAATATCATCGGGCTGCTGCATATAAAAAACCTAATCAAGGCGCTGAACGAATACCGCGCGGCCAGCAAGCCGATGACGATTGACGAGGTCATGCGCATCAGCCGCAAGCCGTGGTTCATTCCCGAGACGACCAGCCTGCGCGACCAGCTACTGGCGTTTCGCAACAAGCGGCAGCATTTCGCTTTCGTGGTGGATGAGTATGGCGGGTGGCGCGGGGTGGTGACACTGGAAGACATCATCGAAGAGATCGTTGGCGATATTGATGATGAGCATGACGAGGTGGAAACGGATATTCAGAAAGTAGGCGAAGCTTATTACGTGAACGGGGCGCTTTCGCTGCGCGACCTGAACCGGCACCTGGACTGGAACCTGCCGGACCAGGATGCTTCGACCATTGCGGGGCTGCTGATCCATGAGGTGGAGGCGATTCCATCTGTGGGGGCGCAGTTCGACGTGCACGGTTTCCGCTTTACGGTGGTGTCGAAGGACGGGGCGCAGGTGACCCGGCTGCGCATGGAAAAATTGCCCGATACAAAATTGCCTGAAGATGTCGAAGTGTAATGAATGATGCTGCACCCGGCTATCTCGTGGAGTTCGTTGTGATCGGCAGTTCTGTCAAAGTGACGGCGATGGACCCTGCGACACTTCGGGAGGTGAGCATTATCGGCTCTGCGCGGCTACCTAAGAAACTGCTTGCGAAGCAGGCGGTGCGCAAGCTGGAAGCGATGATGCGCAAAGAGGCGGCCAAGCCATGAGCCTGCTTTCAAAAATACGCAAGCGCCTGGGGCCGAAGCGCAAACCGAAGCGCCGCAACCTTTCCACGGAGGGGCGCACGCCAAAGCGGGAGAAGAAAGAACCGGCGGGGCATTATCCCAGCTACCGGGCGGGCGCAAAGAAAAAGAAGAAGAAAAAAATGCCGCTTTCGCGCCAGCGCATTTATACGCGACTGTGGCTGTGCTTCGGCATGTTCTGCGTGCTGTTTTACGCATGGTTCACGTTTGGCTTGCCCGATATTGACGACCTCAATAAATCCACGAAGGCGCCGAGCATCCTGATAAAGACGCAGAAGGGTGATATTATCGGCAGCTATGGGGATATTTACGGGGAATACCTGAAATTCGATTCGCTGCCCACGTCGCTGGTCGACGCGGTGGTGGCGACGGAAGACCGGAATTTTTACCATCATTTCGGCATTGACCCGCTGGGGCTGGCGCGGGCGACATTCGTCAATATCCGGGCGGGGCATGTGGTGCAGGGCGGCAGCACGATCACGCAGCAGGTGGCGAAGAATGTGTTCCTTACGCCGGAGCGCTCATTCCTGCGCAAGATCAAGGAAATGATGCTGGCGATTAAGCTGGAGCGGCGCTTTTCCAAGAAGGAAATCATGAGCATTTACCTGAACCGGGTGTATCTCGGGGCGGGCAGCTACGGGGTGGATGCGGCGGCGCACCGTTATTTCGATAAGAGCGCGCGCGACCTTAGTTTAAGCGAATCCGCTGTCATGGCGGGGCTTTTGAAAGCGCCTTCGCGCTATGCGCCCACCAGCAACCCGGCGCATTCGCGCGAGCGGGCTACTGTGGTTTTGAGCAACATGGAAGACGCGGGCTACCTGAAGCCGGAACAGGCGAAGAAAGCCAAGGAAGAGCTGGCACGCACCATGAACGCGCGCAAGCGCAGCGCGCAGAGTATGCAGTATTTCTCCGACTGGGTGATTGACCAGCTACAGGATTATGTTGGCACGATCACGGAGGACGTGGTGGTGGTGACCACGATTGACCCGGCGATGCAGGCGATGGGCGAGAAGGCGGTGAACGATATCATGGATAAGGACGGCGCTTCGCACAATGCCGAGCAGGCGGCGCTGCTTTCCATGGCGCCGGACGGGGCGATACGGGCGATGATCGGCGGCAGGAGCTATGCGGAGAGCCAATATAACCGTGCGACGCAGGCGCTGCGGCAGCCGGGTTCTTCTTTTAAGCTGTTTGTGTATCTGGCGGGGCTGGAAAACGGGCTTACGCCGGGTTCCATCGTGGAGGACCAGCCGGTGAGCATCAAGGTGGCGGGGGGATACTGGCACCCAAAGAATTACACCAATAAATATCTCGGCACGCTGACGCTGAAAGACGCGGTGACGGAATCGGTGAACACGGTGGCGGTGCAGGTGGCGCAGGAGGTGGGGTTTGAACGCGTGATCGACGAGGCGCGGCGGCTTGGCATCAGCAGCGATATGGACCCGCTGCCGAGCATTGCGCTGGGGGCCACGGAGGTGTCACTGCTGGAGATGACCAACGCTTATGCGCACCTGGCTGCGAATGGAGTGATTGTCTATCCTTACGGGATTCTTGAAATTGATTCTGCGAAGGGCGATAAGGTGCTTTACCAGCGGCAGGGCGCGCCTTCAGGCGCGGTGCTGCGGCCCGGCGTGGTGGGCATGATGAACGAGATGCTGATGAACGTGGTGAATGTGGGCACGGGGAAGGCTGCCAAAATTGGCCGGCCAGCGGCGGGCAAGACGGGCACTACCTCGGACTACCGGGATGCATGGTTCATGGGGTATACGCCCGATTTGGTGACCGGGGTATGGGTGGGCAATGACGACAATACGCCGATGAAAAAAGTGACGGGCGGTATGTTGCCCGCGCAGATCTGGCATAATTACATGATCTCGGCGCTGGCCAACACGCCGCCGCATGACCTGCCGCTGGGAGATGGCGATCTCTCGCTGCCATGGCTTGGCGGGCAGCAGGGTGAAAACGAATATCCCGGCCAGCCGCAACATGCAGGCACGCATTCGCGGGGGCCGGAACTTGGCAAATCTTTCTGGGATAAGCTGTTGAGGTAGCTTGGTAGTGCGGCGATATATGGCGCTGTAAGATGGCTGTCATATTTGGTTGTGGCCGCATCATAAATGTTTCACGCTAGGGCTTTGCGGCTTTTGCTATGATTAGGGCATGAGTAAGCGTTTTTCCGAACATTCTACCAAACACGGCCTGCCTGCAGCGGCAGTTCTTGAGCCTGACGATGACCCCGTAGAAGCCATAGAGCACGAGGCTATGGAGCTGCGCGGCGAGCTGCGCAAGGCCAGCCGCGACCACACCCGCGAAGTGCTGGACAAGCTGAAGGCACTATCCTCGCGGTTGCCTGCGCATGGGCGCAGGGCAAGGAGGTCCGCGGGCATTATCCAAACGGCGATTACGCAGGCGCAGCAGCAACTGAACACGCTTTCCGACGAGGCGACACGTATGGCGAGCGATATCGAGGCACAGCGCCTATTTGAGCTGGGCATTTATATTGCGATGTCGCAACCGGCGAAGCATTTTTACAATACGATCCAGGCTAAAAAGACCTATAAGATCGCGCCCGTCACGGAAAGCGGCGTGGTATCGGTGGGGGCGAAAAAAGAAATCGCAGGGGATGAACTGCGCCAGGAATTCAGCATGATTGAGTTCCACAGCATGAGCGAGGCGCAGAAAAAAGAAGTGCTTCATAAAACCCTGCGCGTGGACCAACCGCCCGATGCGCTGGTCAGCAACAACCCCGTATATCTCAGGCAGGAGCGGGAAGGGATTGCAGGGTTGCACCGGAGCTTGCGGCATATGGAAGCGTATAAGGCGTTTATGCGGATTTCGGCGGCTAAAGGAGCACTGGGCAGGACGATGCTGGATATCTCGTATACGCATGACGAATTTGTGCTGGCACATGCGGATGTGGATGCGTTGCTTGCGGCCTATGACCGGCTGGCGGAGCGACCCAATGACGACGAGGTGATTGCGCAGTTCAGGCAGGCGCGCACGCAAATGAAGCACCGGCTTAAGTTCAACATTCTTGAACGGGTTTTGCTGGGCGGCGAGGGCGATGGTGCGTTTAGCGCCATGGATGCCTCCGAGCTGCTAACCCCACCTGTTACGCCGAT
>JANYCJ010000150.1 GCA_025360345.1 Alphaproteobacteria bacterium
TTGATCTTATCCGGGCCCCAATCCACCGCATATTCGTGGAAGTCCGCGCTTAAATCCTGCCAGGTAGACCGGGTGGCGTGGCCTTGCGAATTATCCGAACCGCCGGCGCCGGGTGAGTGCACGGTGTTTACGACGGTAAAGGTGTCGCTGCCGAGGATTTCAAATACGTCCAGCTCGGGCGGCCAGGACAGGTCGTAGGGCAGCAGCCAGAAAGAGGGCCAGAGGCCTTTGCCCTTGGGTATTTTCGCCTTGATGATGAAAATGCCGTATTGCTGCGAATACGGATAGCTGACAATGGAGCCACTCATATAGTTTTTAGGGTCGGAGCTGCTGATCGTTTTTGCCAAATCAGCAGGCATGGGCCGCGCCGTGATGTTCAGTGCACCGCCTGATAACGACAGGGGCGACAGGGCGGGGTCCATCTTGGCGATCATGTCGGCATTGGGGTCCGCATCGGCATTATTATTCGAGGTCCAGGAGGGGAAGTTGGTTTTAGCGGGCGGCCAGTTAACTTTGCTACCGACGACGGCGTGGTTCCATATATAGCCCGCGGCCCATGAGAAGGTTTTATCATTTATCGGCTTCATGGCGGTGCCCACCTGTACGCCACCGGGGCGCCACACCGGGGCGGTTTTCATCTGGTCGAAATTCTGGACCAGTAAAAGCTGGGTATTGCCGTAGCTCAATTTTTCAACAGCCGCCTGTGCCACCGCCGGCACTAAGCTGACTGCCGTAATGATTAACCATTTTTTTAATTTCATACTTTTCCCCTATTTCAGTGGTTAATTTCTATACAGACATTAACAGTCGTAATTTATTTTTTCAAGGCTATAATTTATTTTTTCTTTATTTAATTCAGTATATTATAAGTGCTTTTTCATAAAATTTAGGCAGCATTTTCCTCTAAAAAAATATTCAGTTTAACTAAATATCCTGATCTTGGTTATTTACCTGCCGCTGGCACCTGAGCGGACACAGCCTGCGCCTTCATGGCGCACTTCACGGGAAGGCCGCGTTAACAAAACGCGGAAAGCGGCACATGCTCACGGCTTGCGGGGTTTGGCAAGCGGTATCACGGTTGGGATATTAAATTATCTTTCCACTGTAAGCGTGGCGTTAAGGGCCGGGAAGTGGCGTAATCCGGGCTAGTCCTCGATAATCTGGGAGAGCCTGCGGATGGAGTCGTCGAGCTTGCCGTAGATGGTGGAAGCGACTTTATGGAGGTCGTTATACTGGTATTGAAGCTGGGCGATGGAGGCGTTTAAATTTTCGCGTTCCTGCTTGAGGGCGGCATTTTCTCGCTCGAAAAAGACCATTTGTTGTTCCTGATGCGCGTCGCGGTCAATGGCGACGGTGACATGCTTCAGGTTATTTTCGAGCCGGTCGAGGGCTGAGACGAGGCGGCGGGTGGCCACATAAAGCGGATGTGCGTGCTGTTCTGCCATGCGTGAAACCCCTTCCCCGGTTTTTCTTTTTTGCCGCTGCCCTCTATATAATATGTTTTGCCGGGGCGTTTATGGCGGTTTTTTTGATTGAGAAAATTTATCGCGTATGCTTGATACAGGGGTAATTCGGTGTTAACTAAAGGCCTGTACGGGCTTACGCAGCCAAACATACCACGCCGCCACCAAAGTTAAAGTGCCAAAATCATTTAAAAAGTATCATGATGCAGCAAGCAACGGCTACCGCCAAGACCCCTGATTCCACCGCCCTTTACCGCGATATGGCCAACGCCATCCGCGCCCTTTCCATGGATGCGGTGGAGCGCGCCAATTCCGGGCATCCGGGTATGCCGATGGGCATGGCGGACGTGGCCACTATCCTCTTTGCAGAGCATTTGCGCTTCGACCCCACGCACCCGCTGTGGCCGAACCGCGACCGCTTTGTGCTGTCGGCGGGGCATGGCTCGATGCTGCAATACGCGCTGCTGTACCTCACGGGTTACGAGGACATGACGCTCGACGAAATCAAAAATTTCCGCCAGCTGGGCGCAAAAACCGCCGGCCACCCAGAATACGGCCATGCCACGGGCATTGAAACCACCACCGGCCCGCTTGGGCAGGGGCTTGCCAACGCGGTGGGCATGGCGCTGGCCGAACGCCTGCAGGAAGCACGCTTCGGCGCTAGCGTTTCCGACCATTACACCTATGCCATCGCCGGTGACGGCTGCCTTATGGAAGGCATCAGCCAGGAGGCGATCTCGTTTGCCGGACACCTGAAGCTGAACAAGTTGATCGTGCTGTTTGACGATAACAAGATCAGCATTGACGGCCCCACTTCGCTCACCACCTCGGAAGATACGCTGAAGCGTTTTGAAGCCAGCGGCTGGGCGGTGCTTGCCGTTGACGGCCACGACCACGGCGCCATCAATGCGGCGCTTGTCTCGGCGCGCAAAAGCGACCGGCCCACGCTGATTGCCTGCCGCACCACCATCGCCTATGGCGCGCCGACCAAGGCGGGCACCTCTTCCAGCCACGGCTCGCCGCTGGGCAAGACGGAAATTGAAGGCGCACGCCAGAAACTGGCCTGGGGCCACGGCGAATTTGAAATCCCCAAAGATGTGCTGGACGCATGGCGCAAAGCGGGCAGCCGCGGCGCGAAAGCCTTTGACGCGTGGAACAAGCAACTGAACACGCTGGACACCGCAAAGCTCGCTGAATTCGAGCGGATGCTGGCCGGGGAGCTGCCCACGAATTTCAACGACACGCTGCAGGCGCTGAAAAAGAAAATCGCGGAGACCAAGCCCAACGAAGCCACGCGCAAATCTTCAGAAAACGTGCTGGAAGCACTGGTTCCGGTGATGCCGGAACTGTTGGGCGGAAGCGCAGATCTGACGGGTTCCAACAACACCAAGACCAAACTGATGAAGCCGATCAACGAGGCCGATTTCTCCGGTTCCTATGTGTATTACGGCGTGCGCGAGCACGCGATGGGCGCGGTGATGAACGGGGTGGCGCTGCATGGCGGGTTCATTCCTTACGGCGGCACATTCCTTGTGTTTACCGATTATTGCAGGCCTGCGATCCGCCTTTCGGCGCTGATGGAGCAGCGGGTGATTTACGTGATGACGCATGATTCCATCGGGCTTGGCGAAGACGGGCCGACCCACCAGCCGGTTGAGCACCTTGCTTCCTTGCGCGCCATTCCCAACCTGAACGTGTTCCGCCCGGCGGATGCGACTGAAACGGCGGAGTGCTGGGGCATTGCGCTGGCCACGCGCAACACGCCTTCCATCCTGTCGCTCACGCGGCAGAACCTGCCGACGCTGCGCAGCGAATACACGGCAGAGAATCTTTCGGCGCGCGGCGGCTATGTGATTTCACCGGCCAAGGACGCGAAGGTGACCATTATGGCCACCGGCTCGGAAGTGTCGCTGGCGGTCGATGCCCAGAAACTGCTGGCCGCCAAGGGCATCGCCGCGAAGGTGGTGTCGCTGCCGTGCTGGGAGTTGTTCGACGCGCAAACGCCCGCATACCGCGACGAGGTGCTGGGCAAGGACACGCTGAAAGTGGCTGTGGAAGCCGCAGCGAAATTTGGCTGGGAAAAATACATCGGCATAGATGGTATTTTTATCGGTATGCCCGGTTTCGGCGCTTCGGCCCCGGCCAAAGACCTGTATAAGCATTTCGGCATCACGGCGGAAAACCTTGCCGCGCAGGTGGGCAAAAAGTTCGGCTAGAGGGTGGAACCGGCGGCGCTACAGATCCTGATCATTGACGATAGCGCCGATAAACGCGAGTTTATTGAAAGCACGTGCCGCTCCCATCTGAAAGGCAAGCTGCTGAAGCCGGGTTTTACCATGGCAAGCAGCGCGGCGGAGGGTGCAAAGCAGATGGCAGCGCAGCGGTTCGACCTTATTTTTTGTGATATGGAAATGGAGCGCCCCAGCTCCGGTAGCGATATTATCCGGGCTGCGCGGGCGGGGGGGCTGAATCAGGGCACGGCCATTGCCGGGCAAAGCCGCGACCGGGGACATGAAGCGGCCATGCGGGCGGCTGGAGCGGATTATTTTGTAGAATTAGCCTATACCAAACAGAACAATCCCATTGACGCGCTGGGCAGGGTTATAAACGGTTTCATAGACAGGATGACCGCTGAAGGCTATGCGAAAATGACGGGCAAAGGCCCTGAAGGCCGGGGGAACGGCCATTCCCAAGGTTAAACGCGGATTTCTTTGCCTTTACCTGAGTTATTATTTTTCAAATGGTTAATTCCGTTGTATAGTAGCAGGCCGTGATTATCTGCTTTTTTTCCGCGGTCAGGGGTTGCATCCTGTGCCAAGGCGGGTAAAAGGACAGGTCTTAGGGGCATTTTTAATCCATTTCGCGGGCGGCATTGCGGTGCTGGCCCCGTATGTTACAAGGTATATATTACACATGACTCTTCGGGTAGGCATTAACGGGCTGGGGCGCATCGGGCGCTGCGTGGCGCGCGCAATTTACGAATCGAACACGAACGACATCGAGCTGGTGGCGGTGAATGGCACGGCGAGCGCCGAGACCCACGCCCATATGCTGAAATATGATTCGGTGCATGGCCGCTTTGCATTCGACGTGAAGGTTGAAGGCGAGCACCTGAACATCAATGGCAAGAAGGTCATACTTTCCAAGCAGCGCGACCCGAAGCTGATCCCATGGGGCGAGATGGGCGTGGACGTGGTGCTGGAATGCACCGGCAAATTCAACAAGAAGTCCGAAGCCATCGCGCATCTGGCGGGCGGCGCCAAGCGGGTGCTGATCTCTGCCCCGGCCGAAGAAGTGGATGCCACGATTGTATTTGGCGTGAACAACGCGGCTTTGAAAAAAGAACACCAGGTGATTTCGGTGGGTTCGTGCACCACCAACGGCCTTGCCCCGCTGGCGAAGGTGCTGAACGATAATTTCGGCATTGAGTCCGGGTTCATGACCACCATCCATGCCTATACCGGCGACCAGAACCTGGTGGACAACAACCACAAGGATTTGCGCCGGGCGCGCGCCGCCGGGCAATCCATCATCCCCACCAGCACGGGCGCTGCCAAGACCATCGGCCTGATCCTGCCAGAGCTGAAGGGCAAGCTGGACGGCGTGGCACTGCGGGTGCCAACGCCGAACGTGTCCATGATCGACCTGACCTTCGTTGCTTCCAAGGATGTGACCAAGGAGGAGATCAACGCGGCGCTGCAGAAAGCGGCGGACGGCGAGCTGAAGGGTGTGCTTGAGGCGTCTAAAGAATTGCTGGTTTCCATCGACTACACGCATAACCCGGCTTCGAGCATTGCCGACCTTACCGGCACGTATGTGACCGGCAAGCGGCTGGCACGCGTAGCCAGCTGGTATGACAACGAGTGGGGCTTTTCCTGCCGGATGCTGGATGTGGCGCGGCTTTGGGCGAAGGTGGCGGCATGAAGTTTCCCCGGCTTGAAGATATTGACGTAGCGGGCAAGGTTGTTTTGCTGCGCACCGACCTCAACGTGCCGATGCAGGGCGGGCAGGTGACTGACAACACGCGCATTGTGCGGCTGCTGCCGACGCTGCATTATTTGATCAAGAAAAAAGCCCGCATCGTGCTGCTGTCGCATTTCGACAGGCCGGGCGGCAAATTCGTGCCTTCCATGTCACTCGCGCCGCTGGTAGATGCGGTGTCGGATGCGCTTGACGGAAAGCCGGTTTCGTTCGGCGTGGATTGCGTGGGGCCTGCCGCGCGCGATGCGGTGGCCAAGCTTAAGCCGGGCGACGTGCTGCTGCTTGAGAATTTGCGCTTCCACCCGGAAGAAGAAAAGGGCGACGCCCATTTCGCACGCGAGCTGGCTTCGCTCGGCGACGTGTATGTGAATGACGCGTTTTCGGCTTCGCACCGCTCACATGCTTCCATCACCGGCATTGCCGCGCACCTGCCGGTTGCGGCGGGGCGGCTGATGCAGGAAGAGCTGGAAGTGTTAAGCGGTATTTTCCTCGGCGCGAAGAAGCCTATCGGGGCGATTATCGGCGGCTCGAAAGTCTCGACCAAGCTGGAGCTGCTGGAGAACCTGACCAAGACGATGGACATGATTATCATCGGCGGGGCGATGGCCAATACGTTTTTATATGCGCAAGGCCATTCGGTGGGCAAATCGCTGTATGAAAAGGCATTGAAAACAACGGCGCTGAAGATTCTCAAGAACGCGGAAAAGAACGACTGCCAGATTATCCTGCCGACGGACTTAGTGGCGGCCTGCTCGCTGGAGCCGCATATGGCATGTTCCATCGTGGATGTGGATGCGATTCCGGATGACTGCATGGCGGTGGATGTGGGCCCAGCTTCGATCCAGCTCTTCGCCGAGCATATCGCGCATTGCAAAACGCTGATCTGGAACGGGCCGGTGGGCGCGTTTGAAATCAGCCCGTTTGACGCAAGCACGGTGAACCTGGCGCGGATCGTGGCCAAGCGCACCAACACCAAGCAGCTGCGCAGCATCGCGGGTGGCGGCGACACGGTGTCGGCGCTTTCACATGCGGGGCTTGCGGGCAGTTTCAGCTACCTGTCCACGGCGGGCGGCGCGTTCCTGGAATGGCTGGAGGGCAAGACGCTTCCGGGGGTGGCGGTGCTGCTCAATGCCGCTGGCCATGGCGCTAAAGCCACGGCACATGCGTAGCGGCGCCTGACATGGCAGCAGCCGGGCGTGTCATCATCGCCCACACGCTGGTGCATATGCGCGAGGCATTTGCCGCGGCGCACACACTCCATACCCTATTGGTTCTGCAAACGGCCACCGGCGCGCTGCGTTTTGCGGGCGCGCAATATTTGCTTACCATGTTCCAGAAAGCGCAGGCCGAATTCCCGGCGGTGAGGGCCGTGCTGATTTTAAATTGCGACGATGCAGGGGCAGAGACGGTGAGCGCCATGCGTATCGGGCACACACATATCCGCAGCAGCGCGCCGGAAATATTAAAAGCGAAGCTTGCCGATATTGCGCAGCAGCTGGGCGTAGTGATGGTGGAAGGGGTTTTCGAGGCACTGGATTTGCGCTATACTTACAAACCGGCGGAAGCCTGTGAGAAATGGTTGAAAGAGAAAGCGGCGGTGCTTGAATGATTAAGGGTTTAGATTTATACATAGACGCCATGAGCGCCCCCTTCCCTATCCTAGATAAAGCCAAGCAGGCGAGCCTGCCGGTGCATGTGCTACGTGAAAAATCCGTGGCGGCGTGGCTGAAGCAGCAGCCCGCATTGGCGCGCAACTGGCTGGACAGCAACGGGTTTAAGCCACAGGCCGGGATGGTGAGCCTGATACCGGGCAAGGACGGGGCGTTTGTTTCTGCCGTGTGCGTGGTGGCGGACATGCCCGACATCTGGTCGATAGCGGCGCTGCCGGCGCAGCTTCCGGCGGCGACGTACCATCTTGAGGGCAAGTTCAGCGAAGAAGAGCTGACGCAGATGACGCTGGGCTGGGCGCTTTCATGCTACCGCTTCACACGGTATAAAAAATCGGCTGCGAAAACGGCGATGCTGGTGGCGCCGAAAGGCTGCAACCTGGCGCATGTGCGCTCGATGGCGCGCAGCATTTTCTGGGCACGCGACCTGATAAACACCCCCGCCAACGACATGCACCCGGCGGCACTGGCCGACGAAGCGGTGGCGTGGGCGACCGCGCATAAGGGCAAGGTGCAGGTGATTAAGGGCGAAGCGCTGCTGAAGGCGAATTACCCACTGATTTACACTGTGGGCAAAGCGGCCGACGTGCCGCCGCATTTAGTGGACATCCGGTTTGCGCGCAAGGGTGCGCCCAAGGTGACGCTGGTGGGTAAGGGCGTGTGCTTTGATTCGGGCGGGCTGGACATCAAGTCCAGCAGCAATATGAAAATGATGAAGAAGGATATGGGCGGTGCGGCGGCGGTGCTGGCGCTGGCCAGTGCCATCGTGGATGCGCAGCTGCCCATCAGCTTGCGGGTGTTGCTGCCGATCGTGGAAAACGCGGTGAGCGGCAACGCGATGCGGCCGCTGGATATCGTGGCTTCCCGCAAGGGGCTTACGGTGGAGATCGGCAATACGGACGCGGAGGGCAGGCTGATATTATGCGACGCGCTGGCAGAGGCTGACGACGAAACACCCGACCTGCTGATCGACTGCGCCACTTTGACGGGCGCGGCGCGGGTGGCACTGGGCACCGATATTCCCGCTTTCTTCACCAATGATGAAAAGCTTGCGCTGGATCTTTCCGTGTATTCTGCCGCGCAGAAAGACCCGCTATGGCGGCTGCCCTTGTGGAAAGGGTATAGGAAACAGATAGATAGTTCCGCAGCCGATTTGAGTAACGACCCCGATAGTTCTTATGGCGGGGCGATTACTGCGGCCTTGTATTTACAGGAGTTTGTCAGTAAAACAACGTCCTGGCTTCACATCGACATGATGGCATGGAACCTGAGCCACCGACCGGGACGACCCCAAGGTGGCGAGGCCATGGCCGTTCGTGCCTTATTCGCGCTATTAAAGGATCGTTATGGTACAAACAAAAGATGAAAAAGTAGGCTCCTCGAAGATCATACGCGCGCTTTCTTTCTGGCATGGCGTGACTTCGACCGCCTTAAAGCAAATGCCGCTGGATTTGTCTGCCCGCCAGACGGCGGTGCTGCTGAACGTGTACCTGATGCCGCCTCCGCACAGCATTAAAAGCCTCGCGGATGACCTTATCATCTCCAAGCCCGCAGTGTGCCGCGCGGTGGATGCGCTAGAAAAAAGCAAGCTGGTGAAACGCATCCGCGACCGTCAGGACAAGCGCAATGTGCTGATCCAGCGCACGGTGAAGGGTTCAGTTTACCTGAGCGAGTTCGCCGATATTATCCTGACCATGTCCAAGGAAGCCGCCTAAATAACTGGCGCTGGCGACTATCTACACCCCGGCTGTGCCCGGGGTGTTTTCGTTTGGGCTATTCGTTTTCGTCGTCGGTTTTGGCGGGGCGGTCGAAGATGTCGAACAGGCCGCGCAGGAAGCCGGGGGTGAGGATGGATAAGGGATTCACGCTGACTTCCGGCTCGCTGCCGAGGCCCTTGATGGTGTAGCTTGCGGCGAATATGCCCTTGCCCTCGCCGCCCATGAGCGCCGCGCCGATGAAGGGGACATTGCCCAGTACGGTGTTGAGCGAATAGGAAGGCACGATAGTGCCGTGCAGGTCAAGCGTCTGCTTGGGGAAGGTGATTGTGCCGTCGATGGTCATGCCGATGGCGTCGCCATGGGTTTTGGCGTCGTGCACGGTGATGACGTCGTTGCTTAAGGTGAAGGGCGCACGCAGCTTGACGAACTCGATGCCCTTGCCGCGCATGGTATCGAAGATGCCGGAAAGCGAGGCAAGCGACAGGATTTTTGCCAGCACGGGCGCGTTTTTGACAGTATAGGCATTAACATCGGCATTGGCTTTTAGCACGCTGCTGCCATTTTTCTCATCGTAGCTCCCGGTGATGGTGAGGTCGCCGCCTTCCATGCTGTCAAACAAGCCCACGGCGCGGAGGAACGGCCCCGCCCCTTCGGCGTGCAGCGACACCTGCCGCCTGCCCTTGGGGTTGCGGAGAATGCGGAACTGGAAGGGTTTGCCATCCACGGTTTTGCCGTGGAAGTCGGCATTGTTGCAGCGCTGCGCGTCGCAGTCCAGCGTGCCCAGGATGTTGGTGACTTCGCGGTCTTCGCCGAGGATGACATTACCGAGGTTGATATTGAGTTGCATGACGGGGAAATGCTCGAAGGTGAAGCTGCTTTCCTCGCCTTTTTGGTAGGCGAACCATGGCGACAGATCGGCCTGCGCGCCTTGCGCATCGAGGCGGAAGCCGCCTTCCAGCTTTTCATATTTCAGGCTGCTGAGCTTATTGTCGCCGTAGGTCAGGCCGTCGAAGGTGACGCGGGCGAGATCGGACTTGTCCTTGTTGAGTTCGGCGCTGCCTTTTCCATCAAGGTTTTTGCCCTTGATATGGAACGAGGGGATGACAATCGTGCCGTCCTTACGTTCGGTGTTCAGCTCCAGCGAGGCAGGCTCGCCGGTGGATTTGGCATAGTGCACGGGCTTGAAATCAACATCGGTATTGGTGAGGTCGAGGGTGGTGTTGGCGGTTTCTTTTTCATCGCCGGTTTTCAACTCCACTTTTACGCCGAGGTTGCCCTTCATGAAATTAAAGGCAGGATAGCCGAAGCGAGGCAGGGCGGCGATGGGCGCGGTGGCGGTGGCGGTGATAAAGGTGTCGTAGCCATTTTCGGGATGGAAGAGATATTTCACATCGGCGTCGGTGGCGGTGGCGCCGTTGACATCGCCGCTGCCGGCGAACTCGATATGGTCGTTGTCCAGCGCCACGATGCCGTTAGCGTTATGGATCTCGAACCTGCCCAGCAGATTTGGCTGTTCCACGCCCTTGACGTCGGCCTTGAGGTTATAGGTCATGTCGTCTTCTTCGCCATCTTTGGGCAGGAAGAAATGAAAGCCGAGATCCACATGGCCGTTGATGCTGCCTTCGGCGTCTTCGGTGAGCTGGAGGCGGTGGGCATGGCCGAGGCGGGGCAGGCCAAGGAACTTCACCACATCGCGCACGGTGCTGTGGGTGTCGAAGCTGAGCTGGATCAGGGGATTGTCCTGATTCAGGTCGGCGATTTTGAGGTCGCCGCCAGAAATGGTGGTGTCGTGCAGGTAATGGCCTTCATCCAGTTTCGCATCAAGGCTGGTGCCGTCGACATGCAGCGTGCCTTTGATGTTGCTCACCTCGGGGTGTTCGGGCAGGTAGCTGATGCTTGCGTCCTGCATGGTGATGTTGGCGTCGATAGCGGATTTGGGCAGGTCGGGCAGGGCAAGGTCGCCGGGGGCGATATTGATATTGGTTTCAACCTGCGTGTACATGCCTTTGAAAATATTCTTGGTGATCCATTCGCGCGATTCGGGCGCGAGGCCCACGGGCCAGAGCATATGGAGGTTGTCGGTGGGGATGTTTTTAGCGACCATATGGCCGGTGACGGTGCTGTCCTTACCCTGAATGGTGGCATCGGCGCTGGCGTCGATGGTCATGCCGTCGAGGTCGAGGTTGAGCTGTTTCATGCTGAGCGTGGTGCCGTTATCGGCGATGGTGCCCTCGGCATGAAGGCTGGTGACGGGCAGCGCCACTTCCAGCCGGTCGGTTTCAATGGTGCCCTTGCCGCCGTCGAGGACGAAGTCGAGGTTTTGCAGGTTGCCGCTGCGGTCCACCATGAGCTTGCCTTTGCCACGCACGGGGAATTTCAGCGCGCTGACTTCGGTTTTGCTGGCGAACAAGTCCGCCAGCGTGCCGGGCATGAGCGGGCCGAAGCTGATATCGCCGGTGAGGGTGTTACTGCCCTGCGGCATGGCGAAATTAAGGTCAATGCGCGACTCGTTGTCGTCATAGGTGATTTTGGCGCTGCCGAAGGCCTGAATGTTTTTGTGGGTATTTTTGAAAACGAGGTTGGCTTCGGTGGCGGTGAAAAATACGCCGCTATGGTTATTGCCCACGCTGATATCGGCATTGAGGATGGTGACGGTGTGAAGCTTGCGCAGGCTGCTGTGGGGGTCGGGCTCCAGCAGCTGGTTCAGCACTTCGGAAAAAGGCACGGGCGCAGGCTCGGGGGAAGCTTCGGCGGCCTTGGCAGCTTCTGCCTTTGCGGCATCAATGGCGATTGCCGTGGCCGCTTCGGTGGGCGACGACGTGGGCACGGCGCTGTCGGGCACTTCAGTCTTGATGGTTTGCGCGTTTTCGGCCTCGGGTTTTGCGCTGTCATCTTTTTCCGGTTCGGGGCGGAAGCCAAAGCTAATGGCGTGGTCTTCGGTCTGGTACAGGCTTAACACCGGGTGGGATATGGTCAGCGACGAGGGCAGGATATTGCCGCGCAGCAGCTCCAGCACATCCACGCCCACGGAGATTTCCGGAAAGCGGGAGAAGCGGTGATGTTCCTTGGTAAGCACCGAGACGTTGCGCAGGCGGATGTCGATGGGGTGTTTCCAGCCGTCCCAGATAAGCCAGGTTTCGCCGACATTCACGGAGAAGTTGGGGCCGGCACCCGCGAGGGCGCGCTCGATCAGGGGCGAGACCATGTCGATATTGCGCGGGCCGGTGGCCACCCACACCAGCACGGTATTGAACGCCATCAACAACGCCAGGCTCAATCCGAGCGTGGCGCCGAAGGCGAATCTTGCAGCGCTACGGATTATGTCTATCAGATGCATCAGTATATGTTTTACTTACGGCGGACTATGATAGTGATAGTATGATTCACCCCTACATTACAAACATATCTGGGACAAATATTCAAACCGCATGACCGGACTTTTTGCACCCCCGCACCCGTTTTATGTGACCGAGATGCAGCACCGCTTCCAGGAATGGGCGGAACGCGCCGCCAGTGCGGGTGAGCTTGGCCCATGGATGCGGGCGGCGGCGGAGGAAAATTTGACTTCGAAGGCGCTGCTTGCGGCGGTGTTCGGGCATTCTTCCTATCTTACGCGGCTGTTATTTTTATATCCCGAGGTGTTACGCGATTTCGAGGCCCTGGGCGCGGATGGCTGCTTTGCGCAGCTGATGCAGGCCTGCGACGGCCCGCTGCCGGACGATGCGGAGGCGCTGACGCGGCCCTTGCGCGAGCTGAAGGGGCGCGTGGCGCTGCTGGTGGCGCTGGCCGACATGGCGGGAAGCTGGGCGCTGGAGCAAGTGACAGGCGCGCTTTCGGCGCTGGCGGAAGCGGCGCTGGGGCGGGTGGTGGACACGCTGCTGCTGGCCTCGCACCGGCGGGGCGAGATTGTGCTGGCGGATGTGGGCTCGCCTTCGGATAACAGCGGGCTGATTGTGCTGGGCATGGGCAAGCTGGGGGGCAAGGAGCTGAACTATTCCAGCGATATTGACCTGATCCTGTTTTATGAGCCGGGCAGGCTTGGCTATAAGGGGCGGCACACCGAGCAGCATTTCATGAACCGCGCCGCGCAGACACTGGTGACGGTGATGCAGGAGCGCACGCCGCAAGGCTATGTTTTCCGAACCGATTTGCGCCTGCGGCCCGACCCGGCCTCCACCCCGCCGGTGGTGACGGTGGATGCGGCCTACTATTATTATGAAAGCGTGGGCCAGAACTGGGAGCGCGCGGCGATGATAAAAGCGCGGCCCGTGGCCGGCGACAGGCAGGCGGCAGAGCGGTTCCTGAAAGGGATTATGCCGTTCATGTGGCGGCGGAACCTCGATTTCGCGGCGATCAACGACATTCACTCCATCAAGCGGCAGATGGATACGCTGCAAGGCAAGCGCATCGAGATTGCCGGGCACAACATCAAGCTGGGGCGGGGTGGCATCCGCGAGATAGAATTTTTCGTGCAAATCCATCAACTTATCTGGGGAGGGCGGGAGCCGGTGCTGCGCAGCCGTGCCACGTGCCAGACGCTTTCAAAGCTCTGCGAATACGGGCTGGTGGCAAAGGCCGACGAGGCGCTATTGCTGGAGGCCTACGCGTTTTACCGGAAGCTGGAGCACCGCCTGCAAATGGTGGCCGACGAGCAGACGCATAGTATGCCCGAAACGGAAGAAGGCGTGGCGCAGATTGCGCGGTTCATGGGGTTTGAGGGGGTGGAGGCGTTCCGCGCAGTGCTGCTGGGGTATTTGACGCGGGTGCACGGCATTTTCGCTTCGTCGTTCAAAACCGCGGGGGTGGAAGAGCTGGGGGATGTTGGCAATTTAGTGTTTACCGGCACGGTGCACGACCCGGACACCATCGAGACGCTGAAGGCAATGGGGTATAAGGCGCCTGCCACGATCTCTGAAATCGTGATGGGCTGGCATCACGGCTCGCGCCGGGCCACGCGCACACAGCGGGCGCGGGAACTGCTTACCGAGCTGATGCCGCTGCTGCTGAAGCGCCTGAGCGAAACGGCAAACCCGGACGGCGCATTCCTGCGGTTTAACGAATTTTTGCTGCACCTGCCCTCGGGCGTGCAGCTGTTTTCGCTGTTCCACCAGAACCCGCAGTTGCTGGGGCTTATCAGCGACATCATGGGCAGCGCGCCGACACTGGCCGACACGCTCAGCCGCTCTCCAGAATTGCTGGACGCGGTGCTGTACGCTGATTTTTACGGCCCCCTGCCCTCGCCCGGGTATTTGCTGCAACAACTGAACGACACGGTGGCGGGCATCGAGGATTTCGACCTGCTGATGAACAGTTTAAGGCGGTTCCGCAACGAAAAGCAATTCCAGGCAGGCGTGCAGCTGCTGAAGGGCATGATTACCCCGGTGCAGACGGGCGCATTCCTTTCGCAGCTGGCGGATGTGACGCTGCAAAAGGCGCTGGAGCTGGTGACGGCGGAATTTGAAAAGACCTACGGAGTGATCGCGGGCGCGCGGTTCGCTATTTTATCGCTGGGCAGGCTGGGCAGCCGGGAGATCACTTTCGGTTCCGATATTGATTTGGTGTTTGTGTATGACGCGGATTTCGACGCGGTGTCGGACGGGGCGAAGGCTTTCAGCGCCAGCGTGTATTACAACCGGCTGGTGCAGCGGCTGCTGAACGCACTCACCGCGCTGGGCCGCGACGGGCGGCTGTATGAGGTGGACACGCGCCTCAGGCCTTCGGGCAAGCAGGGGTTGCTTGCGGTGAGCCTGCAGGCGCTGAAGCATTATTTTTCCGACCTGGCGTGGACCTTCGAGTTCATGGCGCTGTGCAAGGCGCGGCCCAATGTGGGGGACATGACGCTCCGGCTGGAATTGCAGCAATTCATCCTGCAGGCGCTGGCCATGCCGCGCGACACGGTGGCGCTGCGCACCGACATCCTCGACATGCGCGAGCGGATCGCCAAGGAGCATGGCACGCAAAACCCGTGGGATATCAAGCAGGTGCGCGGAGGGCTGATGGATATGGATTTTATGGCGCAGTACCTGCTGCTGCTTCATGCGCCCGACATGCCGGGGGTGCGCACGGGCAATGTGCTGGATATTTTCCGCTGGCTGGTGGAGCGGGGGCTTATGGAGGGAGAGCTGGCGGCGAAACTGGACAGGCATTACCATTTTCTTACCCATATTTTCAGTATGTTACGCCTGTGCTCGGAGGGCAATTACCGGGTGGGGGACGCGCCGCAGGGGTTAAAAAAGCTGCTGGTGGACGCGGTGGGCGAGGCGGATTTCGAGAGCCTGAGCCGAAGCCTGATACAAGTTGAACAATCGGTTTTAGACCACTATATTACATTCTTCACAGCCTGACTGGAGGGGACATGAATTCCACCGCTATCCAAAAGAAACCCGAACTTGCACCCGGCATGAAAGCGCCAGATTTCTCTGTGGCTTTCGACAGCGCGCAGGACGTGACCACCGAGAGCCTCAAGGGCAAGCATAAGGTGATTTATTTCTACCCGAAGGACGACACGCCGGGCTGCACTATCGAAGCCAAGGATTTCCGTGACCTGATCGCCGATTTCGAGCGCGCAGGCGCGGTGGTGATCGGGGTTTCGCGGGATTCAGTGAAGAGCCACGACGCCTTCAAGCAGAAATTCTGCCTGCCCTTCCCGCTGGCTTCCGACGAGGAAGGCACGATGTGCGAAGATTACGGCGTGTGGGTAGAAAAAAGCATGTATGGCAAGACTTACATGGGCGTAGACCGCACCACCTTCCTGATCGACAAGAGCGGCACCATTCGCCAGATATGGAAAAAGGTCAAGGTGGAAGGGCATGTGCAGGACGTACTCAAAGCCGTGCGGAACCTGTAGTCCTTGGACAATCCCCCCGAAATGGAAACACTGGAGCACGCCACTGAAGTAAAGCCCACGGCTGCGCGCTGGGCGGGGCTGCGCGTGCGGGTTATTTCCGGCGTGGTCATGGGCGCAGTGGTGCTTGGCGCGCTGTTCCTTGGCGGCTGGGTGTTTTCGGTGCTGGCGATTGCCGCCGGGCTGCAGATGATTCGCGAATGGGACGGGCTTACCGCGCAAGAGGGCTGGAAATGGAAAGCGGCGGGCGTGGCTTATGTGGCGCTGCCCTGCGCTTCCTTAGTATGGCTGCGCAACGTGGTGATCGCGGGCGATGCCAATGCGGGCACACATGTGGTGCTCTATATTATCCTTGTGGTGGTGGCCACCGATATCGGGGCGTTTTTCGCCGGGCGGCGCATCGGCGGGCCGAAGCTCGCGCCGGTGATCAGCCCTAACAAGACCTGGGCAGGTTTAGGCGGCGGGGTGGTTTCGGCGGCGATTGTCGGCGGGCTGTGCTCCACATTCACGCCTTATCCGCCTTCGATCATCGCCTGCATGGACCTCGCGGCGCTGCTGGCGCTGGTGTCGCAAGCCGGGGATTTGTTCGAATCCTGGCTGAAGCGCCGGGTGGGCATGAAGGATAGCGGCAGCCTGATTCCCGGCCATGGCGGCGTGCTTGACCGGGTGGACGGGCTGGTGTTTACGCTGCCGGTGTTTACGTGGTTCCTGTATCTTGCCGGTATGTATCAATGAGCGCATTGACCAAAGCAGCCCCTGCCCCTATGGATGCTCCCAAAACCCTGACATTATTAGGCGCCACCGGCACGATCGGGCAAAACACGCTCAAGATCGCGGCGGCCCATCCCGGGCAATTCCAGATTGCGGCGCTGACGGGGGGCGACAATGTGGCGCTGCTCATCGCGCAGGCGCGGGAATTCAGGCCCAAGCGGGCGGTTATCGGCAATGCCGCGCATTACGCGGCCCTGAAAGAAGGGCTCGCGGGCACTGGCGTGGAGGCGGCTGCGGGTGAAGAGGCTGTGCTGGAAGCGGCGGGCATGAAGGTGGATATCGTGATGTCGGCCATTGTGGGCGCGGCGGGGCTGAAGCCGACGCTGGCGGCCATCCGCACGGGCGCGCAGGTGGCGCTGGCGAATAAGGAATGTTTAGTCTGCGCAGGTCCGCTGATGGGGCGCGAGGTGCAGAAGCACGGGGCGACACTGATCCCGGTGGATTCGGAGCATAGCGCCATTTTCCAGGTATTCGACGCTAAATCACCCGAGGCGGTGGAGAGTGTCACGATCACAGCATCGGGCGGGCCGTTCCGCCGTTTTACGCGTGAACAGATGAAAGATGTAACGCCCGCACAGGCGGTGAAGCACCCGAACTGGGCCATGGGCGCGAAGATTTCGGTGGATTCGGCGACGCTGATGAACAAAGGGCTGGAGCTGATCGAGGCGTTTTATTTATTTCCGCTGAAGGCGGAGCAGCTCAAGGTGCTGGTGCACCCGCAATCCATCATCCATTGCCTTGTTGCGATGGTGGATGGCTCGGTGCTGGCGCAAATGAGCCTGCCG
>JANYCJ010000187.1 GCA_025360345.1 Alphaproteobacteria bacterium
GGAAAAGCCGGGCACATGGGCGGTGTTCTGGGTGCGGCGGTTTTTTCGCATCGCGCCGCTTTACTATGTACTGTTGGCGCTGGCCCTGCTGCTTGGGCCGGAGCTGGGGCATTTCCGGGAGTTGATCGCGGCGCAGTGGCCGGACACGGCAACGGCGGCCAGCCGCTACCATGACCAGACGGCGGCCAATGTGCTGACACATGTAAGCTTTATTTTCGGGCTGCTGCCACACTATGCCTATGATACCCCCTTGCCGGACTGGTCTATCGGGCTGGAGATGGAGTTTTACGTGGCGTTCCCGTTCCTGATGCTGCTAATGGCGCGGGTGGGGCCACTGAAGGCGGCGGGGGTATACGTGCTGGGCTGCCTTGCGCTTAAGGGGATATTTCCCGCTTATTTCGCGGCGTTTGAGATGCCTTCGGTGCTGGCGGAAAAGTTATACCTGTTTTTGTGCGGTATGCTGATCGCGGTGGGGCGGTGGCAGGGGAGGCTCAGGCAATGCCTGCTGTTCAGCCTGCTACTCTGCGTGCCCTATCTGGGCTGGCCGGATGTGGAGAGCGTGATGAAGCTGGGGCTGGTCGTGCTGGTGTATTACCTGCTGGGCGACGGCAGCCTGCCGAGCTGCAAGGCGCTGGACACAGGGCTGGGGCGGCTGCGCGGTTTGCTTGGCGGCGGGTTTGGGCGGGTGCTGGGCAATGCCTCTTACTGCGTGTATTTGGTACATTTATTCATCCTGCTGCCGGTGGCGGGGATATTATCCGAGCAGGCGTGGTATCTGGCGATGGGCGGGCGGGCGCGGTTTTTGTGCTGCCTCGCGATCGTGGCGCCTGTAGTGTACGGGCTGGCGCTGGTGTTTGAATATGGCGTGGAGCAGCCGGGCATACGTATGGGCAAGCGGCTGCTGCGCCGATAAAAAAAAGCCCGGCGGTGAAGCCGGGCCTTTTCTTTCCGTTTTGGGCGAAGGCTATTTCAGGCCAGCCATTTTGCCGATGAGGGCAGTGTTGGCCTGTTTTACCGCGTCGGTGGCGGCGGCCTTGAAATCCGCCGGGCGGGCGTTGAACTCGAAGTCTTTGCTGCGGCTCATGCCTACCGCGCCGGTGAGGCCGGCGAGGCCGTTGACCACATTTTCGCCTACCACATCGCTATCGGATGTCGCGTCGCTAATGGTTGCGAACTGCTTTTCCGAAGTGATGGGCTGGCCGAGGATGATGTTGCCATTATCCGATGCGAGGCCACCCTGGTCGGCGATCAGGCCGATCTTGGAAACGGTTGGAACCACGGTCATGCCCTGGCCTACCTTTACCTGATTGGTCCAGCGGAGGCCGCCGGAGGAATCCGCGTTTGCGAAGTCGAGGACATAGACGACATGCAGGACTTTCACGCCGTTGGCGCTGGCGTATTTAGCGGCGCCGACGGTGGGGTTGTCGGTTGCGAAGCCGCCCATGGTGCCGGGGAGGTCACCCATGAACAGCTTTACGCCATTGAAGCTGCTGGGCGCAAAGTAGCGCGTGGTGCTTTTAGGGCCGAAGAAGCCGCTGTCGGAATCTTCATAGGGGTTAGGGTAGGATTTGGTGGAGCTGAAATCGGCGAACTTCATGATCTCGTCATGGCCAACTACGGTGTAGCCCTTGGATTTCAGGTCGGAGAGGAAGCTTTTATAGGCTTCGTCGGTGATTTTCTGCATGGTGGCGTCGTCAATGCCCTTCAGGGTATTGCGCGCATTGGAGCTGCCACCGGGGTGGCCGATGACGCTGGTTTTAGTGGAGGCGGTTTTGTAGGTGGCGAAGCCCACGGTGAAGCTGCCAATAGCGACTTTATCGAGGCCTTTGAAAGCCGAGGAGGTATCTACTTTAACGGCATCGGACTTGATAAGGCCGAAGGGGCCGGAGCTTACTTCCTTGCCCTTGGCCACGCCATCTACGGCGGAGGGGCCTTCACAGGCAGTCAGGGATAAAATGGCAGCGAGGGGCAGCGCGTAACGATACATGGTAACTCCTTCAAAAAAGATTGTATGCCTTTATATTTGAAAGAGCTTTTAATGCAACCTGCGAATGGCATGAAACCTGCAACATATGTAAGTAGCTGAGGATATGAGTTATATATAGTATCCTTATATGGAGGGTGAACACTCCTAATAGCGGGCTTATGGGGTAGATGTTAGGTTGGAGACATAACGACATAAGGATGAGCGATATGAACACCCTGGATGAAAACTTCACCGCATGTGCTTCTTATATCATTGAAAACCTTCGTGATGAAGCACCAGACTATACGCTTTCTAAATCGCTGGAGCTGCTGCGCGAAGGGGATGCGGATGGGGCGACATTCTGGGCAAATATCTACCTGCATGTCGTGAAAGCGACCGTGGCAACCGCCACCATGCCTTCCGTGGCTATTCACTAGTATCTATAGCCAGCCTTTCTTGCGGAAATAGTAGTATGGCATCAGGACGCTTACCAGCATTACGCCAATAGCGATGGGGTAGCCGTATTCCCAATGGAGTTCGGGCATATGTTCGAAATTCATTCCGTAGATGCTGCCGATAACCGTGGGTGGCAGGAAGAAAATGGACGCCACGGTGAAGATTTTCATAATGGTGTTCTGCTCGACATTGATCATACCCAGCGTAGCGTCGAGCTGGAAGGTGATTTTATCCGATAGGAACAGGGTTTGCTGAGAGAGCGCGAAGAGGTCGGTGTTAAGCGTTTTGATGTTGCGCTCGGTTACTGAGTCGTTGTTATTGACCTGCTTGAAGAAGCTTAACATACGGCCAAGGCTGTGCAGGCTTTCGTTGATCTTTGAATTCAGGTCGGCGAAGGTGCCGAGGCGCTTGAGCACCACCAGCATGGCCTGCGAAGAATTTTTCACCTGCATCCCTGCCATGCTCTCGCCGAAAATATTATGCGAAAGCTGGTCTAAGCCCTCCACCACTACTTCAGAGTTGTGCGCCACGCGGGTGATGACCTCTTCGAGGAGGCCATCGAGCACCTGCACGCCGGTGCAGAATTTCTGTGGCATACGCTGGAAACGGGTGGCGAACATCTGGAAGGATGTGGGCATGATATAGCGCATAGTGAGCAGGTATTTAGGGGCGAGGATGAAGGTCACGGCGCTGGTTTGCGGGTGGACGGCCTCGCCCTTGGTGATGAGGGAGGCGGTCATATAGGCCACGTCGTCTTCCTGGTACATGCGGTTCAGGGCCTGATTTTTCCACACCTCTTCGCGCGAGGGAATCTGGATGTTCAGCTGCTTTTCCACGGCCAGCTCTTCTTCATGGCTGGGGGTGAAAATGTCGATCCACATGGCGTCGGGGGGTATGGGCTCGCCGCTGGGAAGCACTTCCACAATGATGGCATTCTTGGTTTTTCGGTATACGGTTATCACGGCGAATCCTGAAAATATGCTGCTAATTTGGCACTATAGGGCGCAAAGCTTAACAAACCGTTGCGAGGTACGCTGCCATACCTTATAGAGGTATAGAGCGCAACGGAGAATAGGCCAATGAAAAACAAGAAAGAAGACAAGCACAAGGACGAGAAGCACAAGGACGAAAAATCGAAAGCGGAATATGCGACGATTGATTTTTCCGACGAGTCCAAGCGGCTGAACCGGGTGATGGGGCAAGTCGAAGGCATCAAGAAGATGCTTGAAGACCAGCGCAAGCTAGATGACGTTTTGATCCAGTGCAAAGCAGTGCACTCGGCGCTGAAATCGGTGGAATACCGGCTGCTGCGGGCGCACCTGGCGCAGGCGCTGGACGAGGTGGCGCGGCTGGACAAGCGCAAGACCCGGGCCGAGCGGCTGGCGGAACTTGAAGACCTCTACAAGCACGCCAATTAAGGCTTCCGCCTATCGGGGCGAACGGAAGATACGCTTATTGATGAAATGGGCGATGGGCACGCCCACGGCAAGGCTCAAGAGGCCATAGATCGGCAAAAGCACCGGAATGATGAAAATCATGCCCCAGACCACGCTGTCGCCGATGCTGGGATCCGCCGGGGCATGGGCGGCCATGGACCTGTACCAGAGCACGGCGCTGAGCCATATACTTGTGCAAAACACAGCCATGACCGTGACTACAGCAATGCAGACCCTTGCAATTTTTGTGGTGAAACGGGCGTTCATAACTTCATGATATAGGCGGCCACCGCGGCATTGGCAACGCCGATGGCGAGGAACACCTGCGGCACGGTGAAGCTGGCCGCGAACATGGCCATGGTAGCCACGCCCGCGCCCACCATGAACAGGGCATTGACGATGTTGTTGGTGGCGATGGTGCGGGCGCGGGATTCGGGGTCGCTGTCATGCTGCATGATGGCGTAAAGCGGCACGATGTAGAGGCCGGCGCAGACCGAGATCATGAGCAGGTCGGCGGTGACGCGCCAGTTTTGCGGATAGCGGAGGAATTCCCAGACATGGATGAGGCTATCCCCCTGCCCTGACACGACATGGGCGCTGGCGAAAAACACGTCGATGGTGAAGGCGCTTAAGCCCAAAGCGGCGTAAGGCACGAAGGTGCTTTTGATCTGGCCTTTTAAGAGCAGGTTGCACAGGAAAGAGCCGATGCCGATGCCGATGGAAAACATGGTGAGGAAGAGGGTGACCACGGCTTCATCGGCGTGGATAACGTCTTTGGCATAGGTCGGGAACTGGGAAAGGAAGGTTGCGCCGACCAGCCAGAACCACGAAATGCCGAGGATGCAGCGGAAGACGCGCTTGTTCTTGCGGTCGTGGGCCACCATTGCCCACGTAACGGCGGCGATGTTCCAGCGGATTTTCAGCTCCGGCATGGCGGGCGGGGCATAAGGGATGAAGCGGCTGGCGAGGTAGCCGGTGACTGCGGTTGCGATCATGCCGAGGGCGATGAGGTGGTTGCCGTTTTCGCTCAAGATAAGCAGGCCGCCGGTGATGGTGCCCAGCAGGATGGCGAGGAAGGAGCCGGCGTTGATATAGGCGTTTCCGGCCACAAGCTCATCCTCGCGCAGGTGCTGCGGCAGGAGGGCGAACTTGATGGGGCCGAAGAAGGTTGCCTGCACGCCGAGACAGAACAGGACGAGGAGGAGGAAGTACATATTGCTTAAGTAAAAGCCGCAGGCCGCGATGATGACAATGGCGATTTCCCAGATTTTGGTGATGCGGGCGAGCCGGGAGCGGTCGTATTTATCGGCGAGCTGGCCGGCGGTGGCGGAAAACAGCAAATAGGGCAGCATGAAGAGGGCGGCGGCGAGGGTGACCATAATCTGCGCGTTTGCGCCACTTTCGGTGGCGAGGCGGTAAGCGATCAGGATGACGAGGGCGTTTTTGAACAGGTTGTCGTTAAACGCGCCGAAAAACTGGGTGATGAATAGCGGGAGGAAACGGCGGGTGCGCAGGAGTTCGGGTATTTGTATTTTGCACATCAGTGTTCATCCTGTTTGCGGTGGAATTGCTGTCCAGCGATTTCGTCCATCATTTCGGTCTCGCGGCGGGCGAGTTTTTCGCGTTCGCGCTCTTTGGCGTGCTCAAGGGCAATTTCATATTTTTTAAGCTCCGCAAAGGCGATGGTGATTTCGGCGGCGAGGGTTTGCATGTCTTTTTCAAGCTTGGTGATTTCGGCGCGGAGGTCGTTTTCGCGTTGGCGCATACGCTTGGCGAAGCCACCGAAGAAATTGCCCATTTCTGGGCGTTTGCTGGCGGTAATCATTTCCGCCTCCACCTCCAGGCGGAGGTTGACGATGGCCTGCTCCAGTTGGGCTTTCTGGTTTTCAAGCGCGGTCATTTTGCGGCGCAGCTCGTCGAGCGTGCGCTTGCTGAGCTTGATGAGGGTGATGAGGCCTTTCATGGAGCATCCTGGGTTTGAACTGCTGTACTATAGAGATAAACTACCGTAATAGTAACCGCAAATGAGGACAGGCCATGGCAAATTTCAGCAGTGACAACCAAGCGCCCGCGCACCCGGCCATTATGGCGGCGCTGGCTTTATGCAATGAAGACACCGTGCCCGCGTATGGGCAGGACCGCTGGACGCAGGCACTGAGCGAGCGCATGGGCAGCGTGTTCCAGAGCCGGGTGCAGGTGGCGCTGGTGAGCAGCGGCACGGCGGCCAATGCTCTGGCGCTTTCTTTATATACTCCTTCGCACGGGGCTATTTTCTGCCACCAGCACGCGCATATCATCAGCGATGAATATGGGGCGCCGGGGTTTTTCAGCGGCGGCGCGCAGATGACGCCACTGGCGGGGCCTAACGGCAAGATCACACCGGATATACTGGCGCGGGCGCTGAAGGTGGCCGCAGAAAAACTGGTAAAGCCTTCGATGCTGTCGCTTTCGATGGCTACGGAGTCGGGCACGTCTTACAGCGCAGCGGAGCTGATGGTGCTGTGCGACATGGCACATGCGGCGCAGATGGGGGTGCATGTGGACGGGGCGCGCTTTGCCAATGTGGTGGCGTCACTGGGCGGGCCTGCCATGCTGCCGCGCTGCGGGGTGGACGTGCTGAGCTTTGGCGGGAGCAAGAACGGCTGTATCAATGCGGAAGCCGTGGTGGTGTTCGACCCAGCGCCGGGGGTGGCGGAGCGGCTGGCGCTGAAATGCAAACAATCGGGGCACAGCACGGCCAAGATGCGGTTCCAGGCGGCGCAGTTCCTTGCTTACCTGAACGGGGATTTATGGCTGGAGCTGGCGGGGCACGCCAATGGCATGGCCACGCTGCTTTCCGGCTGGCTGCAAAAATCCGCGGGCATTGCGCCCATGCATCCCGTGCAGGCGAATATGGTATTTTATGCTTTAACGCCGGAGGTGGCGCAGGGTTTGCGGGCGGCAGGCCATGAATTTATGTATTGGCATGACGGTAGCTACCGCTTTGTGTGCAGCTATGCGACAACGGCGGCCGATGTGATGGCGCTGGCCGACCACATGGCCGGGGCGATGCAAAAAGCGGCTTAGACTTGCGCGCCGCGCCAGTTTCCTATGCCCAGCAGCTTTGCCAACTCGTCGTAACCCGTGGCGAGGTCAGTGGTTTCGTCCTTGCGCTGGCGGAGGAAATTTTCAAGGGCGGGATAATACTGAATGGCCTGATCTACCTGAGGGTCGGAGCCTTTGCGGTAAGCGCCCAGGCGGATCATTTCGGCCATGTCTTCATAGGTTGAGAGCAGGCCACGGGCGACCTGCACCAGCGCGTTTTCCTGCTCGGAATTGCAATCCGGCATCGTGCGGGAGACGCTTTTTAAGATGTTTACGGCGGGGAAGCGGCCGCGCTGGGCGATGGCGCGGTCGAGGATGATATGGCCATCCAAAATACCACGCACCGTGTCGGCGATGGGTTCGTTGGTGTCGTCGCCCTCCACCAGCACGGTGAAAAGCCCGGTGATGCTCCCCTGCCCTGCCTTGCCGGGCCCGGCACGCTCCAGCAATTTCGGGAGCTCTGCGAATACGGTGGGGGTGTATCCCTTCGAGGTGGGCGGCTCGCCGGCGGAAAGGCCGATTTCACGCTGGGCCATGGCGAAGCGGGTGACGGAATCCATGAGGCAGAGCACGTCTTTTCCGGCGTCACGGAAGCATTCGGCCACCGCCATGGTCATAAAGGCAGCCTGCCTGCGCAGCAGCGCGTATTCGCTGGAGGTGGCAACGATGACGACAGAGCGTTTCAGGCCTTCTTCGCCGAGGTCATCTTCAATGAATTCCTGAAGTTCGCGGGAGCGTTCGCCGATGAGGCCGATGACGTTGACATCTGCCTGCGAATTGCGTGCGAGCATGGACATAATGATGGATTTGCCCACGCCGGATCCGGCGAAAATGCCCATGCGCTGGCCACGGCAGCAGGTAAGGAAGGTGTTTATGCTGCGAATACCGGTGTTTAGCTTCCCGCGCACGCGTTCGCGGGAGTGGGCGTCTGGCGGGGCGGCGCGCAGGGGATAGGGTTTAGTGCCCTTGGCCAGTGGGCCTTTGCCGTCCACCGGCTCGCCCAGGGGGTTGATAACGCGGCCCAGCCAGCCCTCGCCGGGATAGCAGACGGAGCCGCTTTCCTCGATCACGACACGGGCACCGGGGCCGATACCCTCAATGCTGCCAAAGGGCATCAGCAAGGCCTTGTTTTCCCGAAAACCGACCACTTCGGCGGCGATGGAGGGGCTGAGGCCGGTAAGGCTTTTTTGTCCTAAGATGCGGCAACGGGCCCCTACGCTCAATAAACGCTCTATCCCGGCGCACTCTATTAGCATACCCTGCACGGCGGTAACCGTGCCGGATACGGTAACTTCCTGTATATTATTTATTTCCTCTAGCTGCATCGGGGGAAAACCTAGCTTTTCGGTTTGACATTTGGCCTGTTGCGGATTAGTAACGACTATAGAGAAATAGATAAAAAGCGACACATAAAGATTGTTTAATTATCTTTTTTGTGATTAACTAAAAATTAAATTATTAATGATTTCTTTAGAAACCGAAAAACTTACATTTAGTAAGGTTAAAATTGTTAAGGGGGAGATAGCACTATGCGTGTTCTGTTGGTAGAAGATGATTCCTCAACCGCCAAGGCGATTGAACTGTCGCTGGCTTCGGAGGGTATCATCTGCGATACCACCCAACTCGGTGAAGAAGGCCTGGAAATCGGCAAGCTGTATGATTACGACATCATCATCCTTGACCTGATGCTGCCTGATATTGATGGTTATGAAGTGCTGCGCCGCTTCCGCGCCGCCCGCGTCACCACCCCGATCCTGATCCTTTCCGGCCTGTCCGGCCCCGACCAGAAGATCAAGGGCCTTGGCTATGGCGCCGATGATTACCTGACCAAGCCCTTTAACAAAGGCGAGCTGATTGCCCGTATCCAGGCAATCGTGCGCCGCTCCAAGGGCCATTCGGAATCCATCATCCGCACCGGCAAGCTCTCGGTCAACCTCGATACCCGCTCCATCGAAGTGGACAGCAAGCCGCTGCACCTTACCGGCAAGGAATACAGCATTCTTGAGCTGCTTTCGCTGCGCAAGGGCACTACGCTTACCAAGGAAATGTTCCTTAACCATCTTTACGGCGGCATTGACGAGCCGGAACTGAAGATCATCGACGTGTTCGTGTGCAAGCTGCGCAAGAAGCTGGCGCAGGCAGCCAACGGTGAAAACTATATCGAAACGGTGTGGGGCCGTGGCTATGTGCTGAAAGACCCCGACCAGACTGAAGGCAGCCTGGATAAAGCACGCGCCGACGAAGTGGCGTAACCCACCTTTTCCTAATCTATTGCAAAAACCCGCCATTCACCATGGCGGGTTTTTTGTTATGTCTACTTACCGCTATTCGTACCCTATTTATAAAAAAGCTATAAAATTCCCCGTAAAACGCATAAGAATGCCATTAACAAAAATGGATTTTT
>JANYCJ010000005.1 GCA_025360345.1 Alphaproteobacteria bacterium
AGGATGTTGATGGCGCAAAGCTTCGCGGTTTGCTGGCCCTGCTCTACGGTGAATTCCTTGCCGAGCTTGCCGATATCCTGCGGCTTGCCGTCTTTCATCGGCAGGGTTCCGGAGACGAAAACCTGGTTGCCGGACACGGTGTAGGGCACGTAGTTGGCGGCGGGCATGACGGAGGCAGGCAGGGTGATGCCGAGGCTTGCCAGCTTGGCGTCGATTTTACCGGCGGTTTTGGTGGTCATGGCGGCGGATGCGGTCATGGGGTGGTCTCCTTAAGGGGGTTGGTGGTTTTGGATGCCAAGGCTGTAGCATGGGAGGGGCGGTTTGTAATCATTATTTTCCGGGGGGGCATTCCCGGGGGGATGAGGGGGTGGAGCTTAAATACTCATTAATCTATTGGAGTTATGGTACAATATGAGATTGGTGCGGGTTTGTGGCCGCTTTGGGCTGCCTGAAAGGGATTGCGGGCCGTCAATAAACTGTCACAATTCTATGCTAGAGTAATCATCTGATAGGAATACAGGAATGAACCAAACTCCGAAAATGCCCCGCCCGAACGCCCGGACGCCTGCCTTGCATAAGGGGGTGAACCCGTGCTGTGCCGCGGCCATGTTTGTGATGGCGTTCGCCTTCACCAGCGTGTCTTTCCCGGCTTATGCGGACACCACGCCGATGTCGGAGGTGCTGTGCCAGGTGCTGGACATCCTGCAGGGCGGCGCGGGCAAGGCGATGGGCACGCTGGGTATTGCCGTGATCGGGATCGCGGCCTGTATGGGCAAAGCTTCGTGGGGCATGGCGATGACGGTGGGCGTGGGCATCGGGGTGATGCTCGGGGCCGACCAGATCGTGAAGCTGCTCGGGCTGGGGCTGCCGGATTGCGGGTAATGAACAGCGCAGGCCGGGGTTCTTTTATTGGTACACGTCATTTCTTTTGCAGCGGTCCTGTGCGTAGGGAAAAGATTTGCAGTAGGGGTTTCACAGTATGCTGCAATTCATAAGCAAAAATAAGGCGGCGGCGGAAAAGGCGGCGGAAGCGGCGAGCCTGAAGGCAGCGGCAGCCGCGGCGGCGGCCAAAGATGCGCTGATTACGCCAGTGTCGGAGTTTATCCCGTATTATTGCCATTACAACCAGCACACCATACTCACCAAAAACGGCGAGCTGCTGCAGACCATCAAGATCGCCATCAATTCCAAGGGGCTGAATTACGAGAGCGGCACGGATGCTTCGACCATTGTGCGCGAGGTGATACGCGAGGCGCTGGTCAAGCATGTGAAAAGCGACAGTATCGCCATCTGGCTGCATACGTTCCGCAAGAGGCAGCCCATCAAATACCGGGGCAAGTTCCGCGAGGCGCTGGCCGCCAAGGTGCATGACCGCTGGCAGCAGATACACCGCTGGAAATACCAGTATTATAACGAAATATACGTGACGCTGGTGCAGGAAGGGCAGTCTTCCAACCTGACGGACACGGATAATTTCAAGAACCTGATTTTCAACAGCCGCAACCGGGTGTTCCGCAATAGCTATCTCGACAAGATCGCCCGGGATATGGATGCGACGGTGAAAAGCGTGCTGGCCACGGTGAACCAGACCTTCGTGGCCCACCGGCTGCAGGTGGTGGAGCGCGTGCCCGACCAGAGCGAGATGAAGGTGGGGCAGGCGGTGTTTTATTCCGAGCAGATGGAATTCCTGAGCAATATCCTGAACCTGCGCACCGAGCAGATCCTGCTGCCGCAGCTTGACCTGAGCGTGGCCCTGCCTACGACCATCCACACGTTCGGCTTTAACGCGCTGGAGACGAAAACGCCCAGCGGGAAACGGCGCTTCGGGGCGATTCTGAGCCTGAAGCAATACCGGGAAGTGCCTTCAGAAACCATTGACCGGCTGCTGCAGGCGCCGATGGAATTCATTATCAGCCAGGCGTTCCATTTCATTCCACATACGGGAGCGCTAAAGCAATACCGGGAGCAGAAGGAGCTTTTTGATATCAGCGGCGACCTGTACTGCATCGGCGCTTCGGGCATTCAGGACATGATGTCGAGCCAGTCTGAAAAGGCCACCGATTTTGGCGAGCACCAGACCACGGTGATGGTGCTATGCGACGAGCTGAAGCAGCTGGACGGCGAAATCATCAAGGTGCAAACGGCATTCGCGGAGCTGGGGCTCATCACCATCCGCGAGGATATCAAGCTGGAAGAGGTGTTCTGGTCGCAGCTGCCGGGGAATTTCGAGTTCATCCGCCGCAAGGACACGGTCAATACCAGCCGGCTTGCGGGGTTTGCGCGGCTTAACCGCTACCCGCAGGGGCTTTCCACCGGCAACCACTGGGGCGATGCGGTGACAATTTTCACCACGCTGGTGGGCTCGCCGTATTTCTTCAATTTCCACCACCAGGACAACGGCCACACCATGTTGCTGGACTTCAACTCGTTTAACGACCAGTTCGGCGCGATCCTGATGAATTTCCTGCTGTGCGAGTCGCGCAAGTTCGACGGGCGGCTCTATGTGTTCGACCGGGCACGTTCTGCGGATTTGCTGTTTGAAAAGCTGGGCGGCGCGTATCACAATTTTTCGGTGCTGGCGCGCGACCCCGACCGCAAGCAAATGCGGCTCAACCCTTTCCTGCTCACCGATTCGGCGCGCAACCGGGGATTCTTGCTGGCGTGGCTGGGCTCGCTATGCGTGATGGACGCGGCGATGACGGAGGCGCAGAAGGATATTTTACGCGCAGGGATTGCCGCGCTTTATGAAGGCGACCCGGAAAAGCGCAACCTTACGGAGCTGGTGGAGTTCGTGTCCGGGCAGGACATGGCGCTGGCGAAGGGCTTCAGCAAATGGTGCAACGAAGGGCTTTATGCCGGGATTTTCGACAGCAGCGAAGAGACCTTGCTGGTGAAGGACGCGCTGAACGGGTTCGACATGAACCCGGTGATAAAGCACCCCGACGCGGTGGTGCCGGTGTTTTCCTACCTGCTGCACCGGATTATCACGGAAATCGACGGCAAGCCCTCCATCATCCTGCTGCATGAGGCTTTCGACCTGCTGAATAACAGCTTTATCGCGCCGCGCATGGAAAGCCTGATGGAAATGCTGCAGGAAAACAACGCGATGATTATTTTTACCACCAGCAAGCCTGCCAAGGCCACGCAGCTTCCCATGTTCGCCCCGATCATGGAGCGGTGCTCGACGCAGCTGTTTTTGCCCGACGACGTGCGGCAGGATTATGAATCGCTGCCGATCGGCATTTCAGCCTATGACGCAAGGCGGCTGGTGCGGATGGACCGGCAAAAAGGTAATTTCCTTGTAAAACAGAATAATGAGACGATTGCGCTCAAGGCGGATTTCAAGTCGCTGGATGATATTTACGCGGTCTTCGCCAATGACCGTAAAAACCTGGCGGCTACTTTGACACATGCGGCAGACGGCAGTATTAGCGGGTAACAGGGGAATCATGGGCTTTATACGCCGCACAATCCTGATGCTTACGGCGATGGCAGGCCTGGCGGCGCTGCCGCAGGAGGCGTTCGCAGTTCTGCCGCAGGGCGGCATGTCGGCGTCGGACTACCCCCTGCTGGTGTGCAACAAGGACGGCTCGGTCAAGGATAACACCGAGCTGTATGACGACCAGATCCCCAAAGCGTGGAAAACCAAGCCAGACGGCAGGAAAGACTGCACCGGGGACTGCCCGCATGATGCCATCCGCCATATTTTCAGTAACGTATTGTTTGACTTCCTCGGGGTGCTCAACGCGGTGCTGGGCAAGCTTTATTGCGGTATCCAGCATGACCTGGTGGATGTGCTGCGGCTGCTGATGACGGTGTATGTGGCGGTGTTCGGCTGGCAGCTGTTCATGGGCACGGCGCAGCTCAACACCCGCGACGTGATGATGCGGCTTATCAAAATTACGCTGGTATGGGTGTTTGCCACCAAGTCCACCGCCGGGATCAACCTGCTGTTCAGGGGGGCGGTGGCGTTTATCAACGATGTCAGCTTCTGGGTGCTTAAGGTTATCCCGGGGATGGACACGATTGATGTCGGGCAGGGGGACTGCGTCGTTTCCGAGTTCAAGTCCGACGACCACCAACTGCCGATTTTCGGCTTTTTCGATTGTATTATTTATTACGCCTTCACCGGGGCCGCGCAGGAAAGCAGCGTGAAGCTGATCGGGTTTTTTGGCGCGATGGTGCTGGCCTACCCGCCGATTTCGGGCATGGCGTATTTCTGGGCGGTGAAGACGTTCGTGGTGATGGCGCGGGCGGTGATTAACTTGCTGATGGCGCTGGCTTCGATTGCATTCCTTGTGTCGCTTACGCCGATTTTCTTCAGTTTTGCGCTATTTCAGGTGACCTCGCATTTCTTTGAAAACTGGTTACGCTACCTTATTTCCTATATTATACAGATCATTATGGTGTTCGTGGTGATTGTGATGTGGATCCTGGTGTTTTTCCAGTTCACGTATTTCTTCGACGATTTGTCAAACCTGGTGTTCGAAAGCAACCCGGTGATGCAGGCGGGGATGCAGATAAAGCCCGGGCAAAGCTGGGGTATTTGCCCGACGACATATTCCGAAGTGGACCTGCCGGGCCAGGGTGCTACTGCGCCTAACCTCCGGAAAAAAGTACCTTTGGAAGAGTGTAGCGACCCTCACTTCAACCCGGTGCAGGAGCCGGGCAATGCGAACTGGAAAACCGATGCTGAAAAAGTGCGGCCACCTACGACAATCCTCAAAGATTCCAAATTCTTATACTATGTGTTCTACCATCTTATCGGCCTGATCGTGGTGACCTACTGTTTTGGGCAGCTACTGGAGCAGGTGCCAAGTATTGCCTCCAGTATCTCCGGGCCTGCGCCGCTACCGCAGATATTGGGCGGGTTCGGGATGAAGAACTTCGGCAGCGCGGGCGGCCTGGCGCAAAATGTTGATAATATTAAGGGGGCTGTGGGATCCGTCTCACGAAACGCGGCCTCTGCGGCGGCGGGAACCACCGGGACCCGGTAGCTTTACAGCCACACTGCGCCGCTTAAAGGTTTATCCCACGAGTAAAAAAGCTTTCACATTAACCGTTTATTTATTAATATTTTTTAGAGTAAGCTCCAACCTACGCGCCAAAACCATTTAAATTACCGATTTATTTGCCAAAATTTACCCAATGAGCAAGCCAGCCAAAGAACAGATTTACGACAAGAACTGGTATAAGGACCGTTACCAGTACGTGATCGTACAGCGCAAGCTGCTCAGCGTGATTACCGTCATGTCGCTGATCTGCACGCTGGCTACGGTGATCGTGATTTCGCAGCTGACGCCGCTGAAAAGCATCGAGCCGTACGTGATCCAGGTGGACCAGCGCAGCGGCATCACCCAGACGGTGGACCCGCTGAAGGTGAAGGAACTGACCGCAAACGAAGCGGTGAACAACTACTTCATCCTGCAATATATCCGCTCACGCGAGACGTATAACATCAACGCGCTGGCGCAGAACTACAACCTGGTGCGCATTATGAGCGAGAGCAACCGGGTGTATTCCAAATTCGTGGCCGAGGCCGACCCCAACAACCCGCGAAGCAACGCAGCCCGCCTTGCCAATACGGGCGAGCGCACTATCAAGATCAAATCCATCACCTACCTGAACCCGCAGCTGGTGCAGGTGCGTGTGTATATCGAGGAAACCGGCGCGATGCCCACCACGATGCACAAGATTATCCTGGTTGCTTTCGAATATGTGAAAATGAGCCTGAGTATTGAAGAACGTTACCTGAACCCGCTCGGTTTCCGCGTAACCGATTACCGTATGGACGAGGATGTATTTCAAAAATGAGAACCTTGCATAACACGACTATCCTGGCGACCCTTATGGCTGGCATACTGCTTTGCGCAGGCGCTGAACCGGCTGGGGCGCGGAGTTCCTCCACTTCCACGGAAGGGGCGCGGCAGTCGCGCACCGACCCGGTGGCCGCAGCAGAGGCAAAGAAGGCAGCAGCGGCTGAAGCGGCGCAAAGCAACGCCATGGGCAATAATAGCGTTTCTAATACCATGGGCGGTGTGACCAACCAGGATTCGGGGATGATAAATTTTACGGGCCAGTCTACCGCACCGGCGATGAGCATGGCTGGCGGCACAGGCAATATGATCGCGCCCGCGCCGGGAACGCCGGGGGCGCCGCCACCGCCGCCGAATGACGAGCGCATCAAGCAGCTGGTGTATAACGAGGGCGATGTTTACACCATCACCACCAAATACGGCTACCAGACGAATATCGTGCTGTCGCCCAAGGAAGACATCGAGACGATTTCGGTGGGCGATAAGAGCGTGTGGCAGATCATCCCATCGGGGAACCGCATTTTCATCCGCCCCATGGAAGAAGACAGCATTACCAACATGACGGTGCTGACTAATAAGCATTCGTACCAGTTCGACCTCAAGGCGCTTGGGCCGGCGGTGAATGAAGGCAATATTTACGTGGCCACGTTTATTTACCCTGAAGACATGGTTGCCGCGGCGCAAGCTGCCGCAAACGCCATGGCCTCACAGCAGAGCAACGCTTATGCGCTGGGCGCGCCGTATATCGGGATGCCGCCGCTGGATGCGCAGGGCAACCCGGTCAACCCGCCCATGGGCGCGCCGAACGCCATGATGCCACCGCAGGGTGGAATGATGCCACCGGCCAATAATGCGATGATGCCGCCCCCTCCGGGCGCGGTGATGCCCCCGCCGCCGAATAACGCCATCATGCCCCCGCAAGGCGGCATGATGCCGCCCCCGGCTGGCGCCATGATGGAAAACAGCGCGCCTGCGATGATGGCGCCGCCCGCCGCGATGCCGCCAATGGCCCCGCCCGCTGCTATGCCACCTGCGCAGGAACCGATGGCGAACGCCGCGCAAGCGCCGATGTACAGCACGCCGGCCTATGCACCTGCGCCGCTGCCTGCGAATGTGCCGTTTGGCGGGCCGACGCCGCCGCCGATGAAGCCGGTGGAAGAGGCGAAAGCGCCTTCGGCTAAAGCTGCCAAAGGTGGCAAGCAAAACGTGGTGGCGCGGTTGAATTCCGAGCCCTCGCCGCCGACCCAGTATGTGGAAGTGCAAAGCGGGGGGGCGATTGCGCCCGCGCCGATGCAGCCCGCGCCAATGCAGCCCGCGCCAATGCAGACTGCACCGATGCCGACTGCGCTTGCGGCGGCGGCGGGGATGGAAGTGGCTGCGCCAGTGGCGCTGCCTGCCAATGCGAATTTCAACTATACCTATACGGGGGCGGATGCGCTTGCGCCGCTCCAGGTGTTTGACGACGGCAAGGTGACCTACCTGAAATACCAGTCCCTCGGCCCGGTACTGCCTGACGTGTATGTGCTGGACGCGGGCGGGCATGTTTCGCCGGTAGCGCACTCGGCGCATAACGGCTTCATGGTGGTGGATACGATTGCGCCGGAAATGATTATCAAAGACAGCAGCGGCAGCGTGCATGTCTATAACGAATCACTCGCTCCGAAACAGTAATGCATAACCGGGAAACTAGGTAGATGGACGATAACGAAGACAATGAACTGCCCGATTCCCCACCGGAAAATCCGCGTGATGACAATGGCATGATCGAATCGTCGGTTGAGGGTGAAGAGGCGCCCGCACCTGTTGAGGAAGAAGAGCTTTTTGACGAGGATAACCAAGACGAACTGTTCATGAACCGCAGCAGCGGTGTGAACAAGGGCCCGGGAAAGGTGATCGCCATCGGTTTCGGGATGCTGGGCCTGCTCGGCTTTATCCTGTACTCACTGTTTTTCCAGAAAGCCCCAGTGGTCAATTACAACACGCTGGATGCCGCCAACGGGCTGGATGAAAACGGGGCACTGCAACTGCCCGCCCCACCTGCGCCTTCGATGGATACCGGTGGGCCTGCCGCGGCCCCTTCAGCGCCGCCTGCGCCTACGCCTCCGCCGCCTCCTCCGCCTCCGCCGCCGCCGCCGCCGCCCCCTCCCCCGGCGCCGCCGCAACAGACCGGGACCGTGACGCAGCCGCACCTTACCGCTGCGCCTCCTCCACCTCCGCCGCCACCGCCGCCGCCGCCGCCCTCTGCCGCCGCGCGCAAGGTGGGCACTCCGCCCCCTGCCCCGGCATTGCCCAATGGCAAGGCGCTTAACGCGATCGGCGCGACCGATAAAGACCAGGATGCGCGGATGCGCTCCTCCATGCTGGTGCTGGACGGCAAGGTTGCTGGCGGTGCAGGTGCTGATGCCAACGGCAACACCAACCTGACGACAGACCAGAAAAACGCGAATACCGCGCTGAACAGCAGCGACCCCAACCGCGCCTTTACCGCCAATGTGCTGGCTGGCAGCGCGGCGGAAAAAGTGACGGCGACGAGGCTTACCAACCTTGGCAACACCATCGGGCAGGGCAAGATTATCGATGCGGTGATTGAAACGGCGGTCAATACCGACCTGCCGGGCAGTTTGCGCGCTATCGTGAGCCGCGACGTGTTCGCTGAAGCCGGGCATGACGTGATGATCCCCAAGGGCACGCGACTGATCGGGACGTATAACACGGGCGTGTCACGCGGGCAGGCCCGGGTGCTGATCGTGTGGACGCGCCTGATACGCCCGGACGGCATCGACATGCAGATCGGTTCCAGCGCTACGGATGACATGGGACGCGCAGGTGTTCCGGGGCTGGTGGACAACAAATACTCGGAAATCTTCAGCGCCGCGGTGCTGACCTCGGTGCTGTCCATCGGTGTGGCGGTGGCGGTGGATGCGCTTTCCAACCAGGGCTCGACGACCACTACCAATTCCAACGGCACCACGCAATCCGGCTCGGCGGCAGCGCCGGCGGGGCAGTCCGCGGTGACGGCGGTGGGGCAGGTGGGACGCGATATCGTGAACACCATGCTTGACCTGAGGCCCACGGTGACGCTCGACCAGGGCACGAAGATCAATATCTTTGTCCAGAAGGACCTTATCTTCCCCACGCTCGACAACGATTTGATCCAGTAGCGCCATGAGTTTCACGGCACTCGAAACCTACCTTATCCCGCTGAAGAAATTTTTCGCGCAGCCGACGGTGAGCGAAATTTCAATCAACAAGCCGCAGGAAGTGTGGGTGGAAATTGGGGGCGACATGACGCGCTACGATGTGCCGGAGTTCGACCTGGCGCATCTGAAGGCGCTGGGGCGGCTGATCGCGCAGTCCACGGAGCAGAAAATCACCGAGGAAATGCCGCTGCTTTCGGCCACGCTGCCGGACGGTTATCGTATCCAGGTGGTGTTTCCGCCCGCGTGCGAGCCGAACACGGTGGCGATGTCCATCCGTAAGCAGACGATCATGAATCTCGACCTTGACCAGTATGAGGCGATTGGCGCGTTCCAGAATACGCTGGTGAAGCACGAGCTGAACCCGATTGACAAGAAATTACGCGACCTGCTGAATGCGGGGGCGGTGAAGGAATTCATCAAGCAGGCGGTGCTGGCGAAGAAAAATATCATTATCTCCGGCGGTACTTCGACCGGGAAGACCACGTTCTTTAACGCGACGCTTAAGGTGATCCCGCCGACGGAACGCATCATCACCTGCGAAGATGCGCGGGAAATCATGATTCCGCATTTGCCCAACAAGGTGCATCTGCTTGCCTCCAAGGGCGGGCAGGGCCGCGCGAAGGTGACGATGCAGGACTTGATCGAGGCGTGCCTGCGCCTGCGCCCGGACCGGCTGATGCTGGGCGAGCTTCGCGGCGCAGAGGCGTTTTCCTTCATGCGCGCGGTCAATACCGGCCATCCGGGCTCGATCTCGACGCTACATGCCGATACGCCGGAGCTGGCGATTGAGCAGCTGATCCTGATGATTATGCAGGCAGGGCTGGGCATCAGCCGCGATCAGATCAAATCCTACGTGGAAAACGTGATTAACGTGATTATCCAGCTTAAGCGCGGCGCGCGCGGGATGCGTTATGTGTCGGAGCTGTATTTCAAAGAAGGGCTTTAGGCGCGGGCCTCTTCTCCCGCGTGGCTTCTTCGGGGCAGCCTATTGATTTCCCTTCTGTATTTTAATAATCGCCGGACAGGTGGGATTGTGGCCATGATTATGGACGGGATGCGGGCGGGTTATAAAATATATCACTCTGAAAAACATCAAAATAGCGCTATATCGTGGCGGGGATTGGTGTTATTATCCGGTTTCATGGGGTGGCGTTCGTGGCCCCTGCTGCATATGAATTCCACTCTTTCGGGCTTGTAATCCGCGTTTATGGCTGACGGCACTAATTCCCATAATTTACGCCTGAAGATGTACAATAAGCTTATTGTGGCATCTATCGTGCTGGCGGTAATTATCGTGCCGCTTTACGTGGGCATGGGCGCGGCTTTCGCGCTGTATTACGGCAATGCCTACATCTCGGCGATGAACGACCCGCAATACCTGCTGGAGCAGTATTACGGGCTGTTCAATTACTGGATGCAATATACCACGCAGCTGCCGCAGGATTTCACGATGAAAATCATCGGGCCGCCGGCAGGCGGAGTGGTGACCGCACTGGTGCTGCTGTTCATGCTGCGCGCGCCGCTGCTGGATTTCCGGCCCTTCAAATACAAAGAAAGCGTGCACGGCGACGCGCACTGGGCCTCTGAGCCTGAAATCAAAAAAGCGAAGCTGCGCGCCAAGCGGGGGATTTTGCTGGGGCGCACGGGCAAGGCCACGTATCTGGTGGCGGATGATTTCCAGCATGTATTGCTTTTTGCGCCTACCGGTTCGGGTAAGGGTGTGGGTTTCGTAATCCCGAACCTGCTGTACTGGGACCAGTCGGTGGTGGTGCATGATATCAAGGGGGAAAACCACGAGCTTTGCAGCGGTTACCGCAAAAAGATCGAGCAGGAGGTTTACCTGTGGAACCCTGCGGACCCGGATGGCGTTTCGCATTGCTACAACCCGCTGGACTGGATTTCGGAAAAGCCGGGGCAGATGGTGGATGACGTGCAGAAAATCTGTAACTTGATCCTGCCGGAACAGGAATTCTGGCAGAACGAAGCACGCTCGCTGATGCTGGGGGTTATCCTGTATCTGTGCGCGGTGCCGGAGAAGGTGCAGAGCTTTGGTGAAGTGGTGCGCACGATGCGCTCCGACGACGTGGTGTATAACCTCGCGGTGGTGCTGGACACGATCGGCAAGCGCATTCACCCGGTGGCGTATATGAACATCGCGGCCTTCCTGCAAAAGGCCGACAAGGAACGCTCGGGCGTTATTTCCACGCTGAACTCCGGCCTTGAACTGTGGGCCAACCCGCTGATCGACGCGACGACGGCACGTTCGGATTTCGATATGCAGCAGCTTAAGAAAAAGAAAATGAGCGTGTTCTGCTGCGTGACGCCGGACAACTTAAAGCGCCTTGAGCCGCTGCTGAAGGTGTTTTACCAGCAGGCGACCGACTTCATGACGCGCAATATGCCGCGCAAGGACGAGCCGTTCGGCGTGATGTTCTTCATGGACGAATTCCCGTCGCTGGGGGAAATGCCGCAGTTCCAGGTGGGTATCGCGTATTTCCGCGGATACCGGGTGAAGCTGTTCCTGATTGTGCAGGATACGCAGCAATTGAAGGGGATTTATGAAGAAGCGGGCATGAACTCGTTCTTGTCCAACTGCTTCTACCGCATCACTTTTGCCGCCAACAATATTGATACGGCGAATCTGATCTCGCAGCTGATCGGCAATAAGACGGCCACGCAGGCCTCGCACAACAAGCCGAAATTCATGGACCTGAACCCCGGCGCGCGCACGGTGAACACCTCGGAAGTGCAGCGCGCGCTGCTGCTGCCGCAGGAAGTGATTACCCTGCCGCGGGACGAGCAGATCATCCTGATCGAATCATTCCCGCCGATCCGCACCAAGAAAATTTTCTATTACAAAGACCCCTTCTTCAAGAAGCGTTTGCTTCCCCGCGAGCCGATTCCGCAGCAGGAACCGTATGACCCGCGCAAGAAGAAGGAAGAGGCCGAAGCGCCTAAGACCTAAATCACAGGGTGAGCAGGCTGGTGGCGGTGGTCATGCGGCGCAGCTCCATGGCTTCGCGGTAGGGCGCCATGGGGGCGGGGATCTCTGCGGTTGCCGCGTGGTGGGGCGCGCCTTCGCAATAGGCTTTGAGGGAGGTGACTTTCGCCGCCGAAGCCGGGAGGCGCTCGGTAGCGGGGATTTCATCGACGCGGCCATCGGGCTGCTGGACGAGCTGGCCGCCCGCCCGGGGGCCTTCGAGCAGAGGCCATGCGCTGGGGAAGGCGGCGCGCATCATGTCGTCGGCAGTGGTGAATTTGGTGCCGCCGAAGCCCATTTTGCCGCCGATGCGGATGGATTTACGCTCACGCAGTTCGGCTTCGAGGGCGGCTTTGATGTGATAGAGGTCGGGGACGGCTTCAGCAAAAGCCACCTGATGTGACGCATTTCCCGGGGTGAGGTTTACACCCGGCCTCACGGCCCGATTTGCTTTTGTTCCACTATTTTCGTCAAGAATAATTTGTTTCCTGAGCGTATGCGCGGTGATGGGGTTTTCGGAGGCAGCCATATCGGAAGAGAGGGCTTTTTGCCAGCTTTCCTCCGCGGAAAAGCGGGCGGTGCTGCCGTCGGGGCTGCGCAGGGCCTGTCCCTCAACTTCATGGATGATCTCTTCTTTCAGGATATGGGGCATACCAAGCATTTTGCGGCTGACGTAGATGCCCTGCCCGGTAGAGCCGCCCATGGTCTTGCTGGCAATGACCATGCCCCCGGGGTTGGGGAACAGGCTGTCCATGTCCACATGGTCGTCTACCACGACAATTTTCATAGAGGCGGCTTCGGCGGATGCGCGGATATGGGCGGGGCAATCGGCCAGTGCGCTGGTTATTTTGGGCAGGATGTCTCTCACCGGCTTTTCCGGCTTTGCGCCCGTGGCCAGGGCACGTTCCTTCATCTGGGTGTAGAGCGCGGTTGCGGCAGCTGCGGGGTCGGCGGTAAAGCCATGGGCGGCAATGGTTTGTTCAAGATTATATTGCATCGGCCTGCCATTGAACAGGGCGCGGGTGTTTTGGGTAATGCTCTCATTCAGGCTCAGGCGGGGCGGCTTGAGCTTTTCGGCTTCCACGGTCGCGGCAATGCTTTGCAGCATGGTATCTTTGCGTGCGGGGCTGGATTGCTGCATGGCCTTGCGGAAAGCATCGGCGAGCTGTTCGTCCTGATTTGGGCCTTCGGTGGCTGCTTTGCGGATGGCGCTGGCCGATTGCGGGGCGAGCGGGTGCAGGAGCGGCTCCAGGGCCTGCAGTTTGGCGGCCTCGCCGATGGCGCGGTTCTGGGGGCTGGCGAGGAATTTTTCACGCTCGGCCCGGATTTCGGCGATGACGGGCGGGTTCAGGGCGCTGAATTTTTCGACAAGGCGGATGGCGGCCTTTTCCGGTGTCAGCTGGTTGTCGGCGGCGCAGGCCTCGATGGCTTCGGCGGCGGATTTCCAGTGGTAGATGCGGGCTTCGAGCGCGTATTCGGTGGAGAGGTTGGCAAGGGCGGGCTCAGGGGGAATTTTCGAGGCGCGCTCCAGCAGGTTTTTAGCGAAGATGGCCATGGTGGCCTGCTCGGCGGCGCCGAAGGCGGCCTGCACCACATAGGCGGCGCCATCGGCCTGAAGGAAGGAGTCGCGCATGGAGGCATAGGGAATAGCCGCCAGCTGGTCGCGGATGCGGTCTTTGCCGGCCTGCGCCTGTGCGGGGTCGAGCAGGGTGGACAAGGGCAGCATGGCGGCGAAGGGGCCTTTGTTCTTCCCGTCGAGCCGGAAGGCGATGGCGGGGGCAGCACTATAGGTGGCTGCTGCGACATCCGTATCGGTGACGATGTTGAGTGCCATACCTTCCCCCGCGTGATGACGGCGTGATTATAGCAGGGGAATGTGTAGGTTTGATGACAGTGGCCGGTTTTTATTGCCGGTGCACGGCAAAGCCGCCGAAAGCCTGGCAGGTGGGCATGATTTCGAGGCGGTTGATGTTGACATGGGCGGGGGCGGCGGCGCAGTAAAGCACGGCATCGGCGATGTCTTTGGCGATAAGCGGCTCGGTGCCTTTGTAGATGGCTTTCGCTTTTTCGGCGTCGCCGTGGAAGCGGACGAGGGAGAACTCGGTTTCGGCGAGGCCGGGCTCGATAGAAGTGACGCGGATGTTTTTGGCCAAAAGGTCGGCGCGGAGGTTCAGGGAAAACTGGGTGACGAAGGCTTTGCTGGCGCCGTAGACATTGCCGCCGGGATGGGGTAGCTGCCGGCGATGGAGCTGATGTTAAGGATGTGGCCGCTGCCCCGGGCGATCATGCCGGGGAGGAGGGCGTGGGTGATGTAGATGAGGCCGGTGTTGTTGGTCTGCATCATCTGCTCAAGGTCGGCCATGGGCTGGTGTTCGAAGCTCAGGGTGTTCAGGGCGAGGCCCGCGTTGTTAACCAGCAGGTCGATGGATTGCCATTCCGGTGGCAGGGAGGCGATGGCGGCTTTTACAGCGGTGTTGTCGCGGATGTCGAACGCAAGCGGCAGGGCAGCCCCTAATTCGCGTGTGAGGGCTTCTAAACGGTCTTTGCGGCGGCCGGTGAGGATGACGCGAGCCCCCTGCCCTGCCAGCGCACGTGCGGTGGCTTCGCCGAAGCCGGAGGTTGCGCCGGTGACGAGGGCGATTTTGCCCGCGAGCATCAGGCGACCAGCGTATGCAGGGGTTTCATGCTCCTTGCGCCGAGCTGGGTGATGATTTCCCCGGCGCAGCGGTTGCCCAGCTGGGCGCAGGCGGCGAGTTTCCAGCCGCGGCTCATGCCGAAGAGGAAGCCCGCGGCGTAAAGGTCGCCCGCGCCGGTGGTGTCCACCACGTTCTGCACGGCTTCGGTGGGGAGTTCTTCCATACTGCCGTCGGTGAGGACGATGCTGCCTTTTTCACCGCGGGTGACGGCCACAATATCACACTGGTTATTGGCACACATGCCTTGCGCGCGGGTAAGCGCGGTCTGGAGGTGGTCGGTCTGGAAGAGGGATTTGATCTCGGATTCGTTAGCGAACAGGATGTCCACTTCATTAGCGATGAGTTCGATAAATTCAGCGCGGTGGCGGTCTACGCAGAAGGTGTCCGACAGGGTGAAGGCGATGCGCTGTTTGGCATCGTGGGCGACGCGAATGGCCTTGCGGATGGCGGCCTTGGCGGTGTCCATGTCCCAGAGATAGCCTTCAATGTAGGTGATGGCGGAGGCGGCGATAATGTCTTCGTCGATATCGGTTTCGGAGACATGGGAGCAGGCGCCGATATAGGTGGCCATGGTGCGCTGGGCGTCTGGCGTGACGTAGATCAGGCAGCTGGCGGTGGCGGGGCCGATTTCCAGAGGCTGGGTGGTGAAGCTGGTGCCGACGGCGTGCATGTCATGGGTGAAGATCTGGCCAAGCTGGTCGGCGCGGACCTTGCCGATGAAGGCGGTTTTGGCGCCGAGGGAGGCGAGGCCAGCAAGGGAGTTTGCCACCGAGCCGCCTGAGCAGGCAGTGGTCTGGCCCATGAGCTCATACAGCTCGCGGGAGCGCATTTCATCGACCAGCATCATGGCGCCCTTGGTGAGGCCGTGGCCGCTTATGGTGGCGTCAGGCGCGAAGGCGAGGACGTCTACGATGGCGTTGCCGATGCCTGCTACGTCGAATTTAGTGGTCATGGTGTTTCCTTGTAATGGTTTCTGGCGAGTTCGAGGGTTTCGGGCGTGTCTACGCCTAGGGGCACGGTGTCTACGATGCCGATAGCGATGTGCATTCCGTTTTCAATGGCCCTAAGTTGCTCCAGTTTTTCCCTTTGTTCAAGGGGGCTGGGGGGCAGGGAGACGAATTTTTCCAGCGCGGGCCTGCGGTAGGCGTAGAGGCCGATATGGTGATAAAGGGGGCCTTCGCCGCTGGGGGCGGTGGCGCGGGTGAAGTAGAGGGCGCGGCCTTTGTTTCCCGATTTATCGAAGGCGATGATGGGTTTTACCACGGCGGGGTCGGTTTTTTCGCGCTCCTGGCGGATGGGGGCGGCGAGGGTTGCGATGTCCACGGCGGGGTCTTCAAGCAGGGAGAGGACATGGCGGATGACGGCGGGGTCGAGGGTGGGCATATCGCCCTGCACGTTGATGACCACGTCGTGTGCGGCGAATTTGTCGAGGGACTGGAGGGCGGCGTGGATGCGGTCTGAGCCGGAAGGGAGGTCGGGATGGGTGAGGATGGCGCGGCCCCCGGCGGCGGTGACGGCGCGCTCGATTTCGGCTCCGTCGCAGGCCACGGCGACTTCGCCGATACCCGCGGCTTTGGCGATGTTCATGACATGGACGATCATCGGCGTGCCATTGATGAGGGCGAGGGGCTTGTCCGGGAGGCGGGTGGAGGCCATGCGGGCGGGGATTAAGACGATGGGATTTAGCGGCTGGGCCATGCGGTTCCGGGGGCTTTCTGCAAAATAGTGAGGTATTTCGCGGCTCAAGGTGCGGAAATACCTTCGTAAAAAACTATATAATCTTTATTGAATGAGGAAGGCCAGCATATTATAAAGGCCTCCTCAATCAATAGACGCGTAAGGAAGACTATGTCGGGTGGAATAGAAATCAATAAAATTGCCGGGGCCGTTTTCCTGGCGGGCATTATCGCCATGGTGGCCGGCTTAACCGCAGAAGGCCTTTATACCGGCAGCATCAGCGAAAAAGAAGAAGCCACCAAGCGCGGCTACACGATTGAAGGCGCGGCCACCGAAAGCGCCGAAGGCGGGGCGCCCGCGGCTGCGGCAGCGCCGGTGGATATTATGCCGCTGATGGCCAAGGCCGATGTGAAGGCTGGCGAGGCGATTTCCAAGAAATGCACCAGCTGCCACACCTTCGACAAGGGCGGCAAGAACGGGGTGGGCCCGAACCAGTGGAACCTGGTGGGCAACCATTTCGCGCATAACGACACGTATAGCTACTCTTCGGCGGTGTCCGACCTGAAGGACAAGAAGAAATGGGGCTTCCAGGAGCTTTCGGACTTCCTGAGCGGGCCTAAAAAATACATTCCGGGCAACAAGATGTCTTTTGCCGGCGTTTCCAAGCCGGAAGACCGCGCCAACCTGATCGCCTATCTCAATACGCTGACCGACAAGCCGCTGCCGCTGCCTAAATAACCCATTTACGGGGAATTGCATGGACGACTCGATACGGGCTTTCCTTCATAACGCCGGGGATGTGTGGCTGGCTGCCGCGGTGATTTTCCTGATGCTGGAGGCTTTCGGCATTCCGGGGGTGGGGCTGGTATTCGCGGGGCTTGGCTCGCTGGTGGTGGGGTTTACCATTTTCAGCGGGATGATCGCGGCCGACAACCATGCGGCGCAGTGGACGCTGTTTTTTATCACCAGCCTGCTGTGGGCGCTGCTGCTGTGGAAGCCGATGCAGAAATTCCGGGTGGGTAAGCGGCATTCCGAATATAGCAATATTATCGGCGGTACGGCCTATGTTGGGGGCAATGGGCTTACGCGCAAGCATGGCGGGGAAGTGACGTGGAGCGGCACGATCATGCGCGCGGAGCTGGCGCGCCATGCGGGCGTGGACGCGGTGGAGCCGGGCGCGCAGGTGGTGATTACCGAGGTGAGCGGGGCCACGCTGGTGGTTGTGCCGAAAGACTAAGTAAAAAAAAGGGGATAGCGCTATGGAAGCATTCTTACTGGCAGTGGCTGCGATTGTGATGATCGGGCTGGTGATGGGGGTTAAGACCGTGCCGCAGCAGCAGGCTTGGATCGTTGAGTCGTTGGGCAAGTTCGACCGTAAACTGGAGCCGGGCCTGAATATACTGATCCCGTTTTACCAGAAGGTTGCGTATAAGCATTCCCTGAAGGAAATCGCGGTGGATGTGCCTGAACAGGCGGGGATTACCCGGGATAACGTGACGCTGGCGCTGGACGGGGTGCTTTACTTACGCATTATTGACCCGGTGGCGGCTTCTTACGGGGTGACGAACCCTTCTTACGCGGTGCAGCTGCTGGCGCAGACCACCATGCGCTCGGAAATCGGCAAGCTTACGCTGGACAAGACGTTTGAAGAGCGCGAAACGCTGAACGCCAATATCGTGATGGCGATCAACCAGGCGGCGCAGGCATGGGGCATACAGTGTATGCGCTACGAGATCAAAAACATTACGCCCCCGACTTCGGTGTTGAAAGCCATGGAGCTGCAGGTGGCGGCAGACCGCCAGAAGCGGGCGCTGATCCTTGAATCCGAGGGCAAGCAACAGGCGCAGATCAACGCGGCGCAGGGCTCCAAGGAGCAGGTGGTGCTGGCCTCGGAAGGCTCGATGACCGACCAGATCAACCGCGCTAAGGGCGAGGCAGAAGCGATCCTCGCAGTGGCGGATGCGACGGCCAAGGGTATTGAGATGGTGGCGGCGGCCATCACCAAGTCCGGCGGGGAAGACGCGGTGGCGCTGCGCATTGCCGAGCAATATGTGGCGGCGTTTTCCAAGCTGGCGCAGGAGAGCACCACGGTGCTGCTGCCCGCCAATGTGGGCGATGCGGGCAGCATGGTGGCACAGGCGCTGACGGTGTTTGACGCCATGAGGCAGCGGAATGCTGCTTTCACCCCTACTACCCCTACGGGCAGCGTTGCTGGCCCGCAGGGCAAGCCGGGCAGCCCATGGAACAACGCGTAATGGCTGTATCCCGCGCTGTTTTCCTTGCTTCTGTTTCGCTGCTGGCTTTCAGCCCCGCTTTCGGGGCGGAAAAGCAGGCGGCGTTTTCGCTGTATGACACGCCCAAATACAAGGCGGGGTTCGACCATTTCGAGTATGTGAACCCGGACGCGCCCAAGGGCGGGACGGTAAAGCTGGCCGAGACGGGCACGTTTGACAGCGTGAACCCGTTTATCCTCAAGGGCGTGAAAGCGCCGGGGATTGGCGATACGTTCGAGACGCTGATGGTCTCTTCGCTGGACGAGCCGATGTCGATGTATGGGCTGATTGCCGAGGACATTACGGTGGCGGACGACCATTTGTCAGCCACGTTCGACATACGCAAGGAAGCCAAATGGCATGACGGCACGCCGATCACGGCCGAAGACGTGGTGTTTTCGTTCGAGACGCTGAAGAACAAGGGCGACCCGACCTACAAGATCCTTTATACGCCGATCACGGGGTGCGTGAAGGCCGGGGAGCGGGCGGTGACCTTCACCTTTGCCGATGCGAAGAACAAGGAACTGCCGATGATCGCGGCGCAGATGCCGATTTTATCCAAGGCCTATTACGCCACGCATGATTTTGAAAAGACCACGCTGGACGCGCCGATGGGCAGCGGGCCTTACGTGGTGGACAAGGTGGAGCAGGGGCGCTCTATCACCTATAAGCTGGTGACCGATTACTGGGGCAGAAACCTGGCGGTGAACAAGGGGCTCTATAATTTTGCCACGATGCGCTACGACATGTACCGCGACGAGAATGTGACGCTGGAGGCGCTCAAGGCGGGGGAATATGACTTCCGCAGGGAATATATCGCGCGGAACTGGGCCACGGCGTATGACACGCCCGCCATCAAGGCCGGAAAGCTGCTTAAGCGGGAAATTCCCGATAAGACGCCGCAGGGGATGCAGGCGTTTATCTACAACACGCGCAAAGACAAGTTTTCTGACCCACGGGTGAGGGAAGCGATTGATATGTCCCTAGATTATGAGTGGGTGAATAAGAATATCTTTTATGGCGCCTATTTGCGCAATGCGAGCTTTTTTGAAAACACCGAGTTCCAGTCCACCGACGTGCCCAAGGGACTGGAGCTGGAGTTGCTGAAGCCGTTTGCCAAGGATTTGCCCCCTGCCCTGTTCACCACGCCCTTCCATAACCCGGTGACGGATGGCAGCGGCACGGACCGCAGCAACCTGCTGAAGGCGCAGAAGCTGCTGGAAGACGCAGGCTGGGTCATCAAGGACGGTAAGCGGGTGAACGCCAAGGGCGAGCCGCTGAGCATCGAGTTCCTGCTGCGCCAGCCGACGATGGAGCGGGTGATCGGGCCGATGCGGCAGAACCTGGAGCGGCTTGGGGTGACGGCCACCATCCGCAACGTGGATGACTCGCAGTATCAGAAGCGCACCGACGAGGGGGATTTCGATATCGTGTCCATCTGGATCAACCGGGGGGTGTTCTACCCCGGCAATGAACAGACGGCGCTGTGGGATTCCTCGCAGGCGGACGTGAAGGGCGGCAACAACCTCGGCGGCGTGAAAAACCCGGCGGTGGACGCGATGCTGAAAGTGCTGACCACGGCCAAGGATAAAAACGAATTGCTGGCCGCAGGGAGGGCTTTAGACCGCATCCTGCTATGGGAGCACTATGTGATCCCCAACTGGCACTCCGGCAGCTTCCGCGTGGCTTACTGGGACAAGTTCGGGCTGCCCAAGGTGCTGCCGAAATATAATCTCGGGTTTTCGACATGGTGGGTGAAGGACGCGAAGGCGGCTGAACCGGCGAAATAGCCTTTTATCTGGAGCCTATGAATGTCTAATGCAGTGGGCGTTTCCGGCAATGCGATAGGTGAAGCCTTCATCCGCGAGATACGCGAGGTGATGGAGAGGTTCGGGGCGGAGCGCCGCCATGCTTTGTTCAGCCCGCCGGGATATACTCAGGCGAAAGACCTTTCACAGTTTGTGATCGAGGGCAAACAGGCACTGGCCATGTTTTTTGCGGAGGTGACGCAGCGCTACGAGGCGCAGCTGGCGCAGACGCCTGATTTGCTGAGCCATGTGCAGGCGGTGTGCGGGGCGGAGGATAATTTCCTTTTTGTGTTCGACGATTTCCATTTTTATTTCCCGTTTGCCTGGGGGGAGATTTGCCCGGAGCCGCTGCTGGCGTTTGGGATATTGTTCCAGACCTGCCAGTTTTATGGCGGGTTTTCGCTGCGGAGCCGCGTGGATGTGGGGCAGTTGAGTTTTAACAAGCAGCCGGGGCATCATTTTGTTTTTGAAAATACGAAGATGGCGGGGCTGAGCTTCTCCGGCGGTCCTCTTACGGTGCTGCTGGATGATGTGACGGTTGAGCGGGCGCTTACGGTTTTCGGCGTGGCGAATGCCTGCGAGTTTTACCTGCGCAAGGTGGTGGTGCGGCAGGAGTTCCGGGTGCTGGCCTGCAATTTATCGGGCTTTATCTGGGCGGATGCGTGCCGGTTCGGCTATGTGGATATAAGCCAGCATGTGAAGTTTACCAACATGGGCAAGCCGCGCAAGGCGATCAGCCTGCCGGAGCCGGTGGCGATGCTGCTGGGGATGCCGCTGGATTTTACCGAAGGGCTGTGGTGGAAGGATTGCACCATGGGGTCGGCGAATTTTGCGCGTGCGGAGTTCCAGG
>JANYCJ010000013.1 GCA_025360345.1 Alphaproteobacteria bacterium
CTGGGCTACATCTCGGCGAACAAACCGCAGATTTTCGGGCTGCTGCTGGTGACATTCCTAAGCGGAATCGGCTTTGCTTCGATGAAGGTATCCAAGCTGATGCATTCACTTGAGGCGGGGTATACCTATATATTGTCTTCGCTGATCCATATGCTGCTGGTGTGGTATCTCGCGTTTCCGTGCATTGCGTTCGCCGCTTCGCATACGGGGGAGGTGGGTAAGCTGGTGGCGCTGGCGCTGGGGATGATGCTGGCGGGGGTGACGGCGTTTTTCTCAGGCGGGGTGTTTCCAGTGTTGTGCCATGTTTTGCAGATGAAGACGGGAAAGTCCGCCGGGGATTCGGTAGGGAAGCTGTATTTCGCCAATGTGATGGGAGCGACGCTGGGGCCGCTGCTAACCGGGTTTGTGCTTTTCGAATATTTGCCGCTGCCGCTAACGATTGTGCTGACGGGGATGCTTGTGGCGGTGGTATTCATGCTGATGGTGCAGAAAAGCGATTTCAAAAAAGATTTCACCGACCGGAAAATAAGGCAGCTCATGGCGGTGACGCTATTGGGGGTGGCGCTGTATTTTGTGGGATATGACCGGTTTTACGAGCGGCTGCAATTCCAGGAGCCTGACCCGGTGGCGTTTGACACGTTCAACGCCAACCGCAGCGGCGTGATCGGGGTGCGGCACGGGGATATTTATGGCAATGGTGCGTATGACGGGAAAATGAATATCGACCCGATGGTGGATAGCAACGGGATTACGCGGGCATATTCGGTGATGGCGTTCCATGCGCAGCCTAAGCGGATTTTACAGGTGGGCATGTCCGGAGGGGCATGGGCCACCGCGTTTTCGATGTATAAGCCCTTAGATGAGCTGGTTTCAGTGGAGATCAATAAGGGATATAAAGACATTATTTCGCACTACCCGGATGAAGCGGTGGTGCTGCACGACCCGAAGGTGACGCTGGTGGTGGATGACGGCAGGCGATGGGTGAGGAACCATCCGGATGAAAAATTCGATGTGATTGTAATGAACTCGATTTACCACTGGCGCAGCAATGCGACGAATCTGTTGTCCCGGGAGTTTATGGAAATGTGCAAGTCACGGCTGAACCCGGGGGGGATGGTTTATATCAATACTACAGGCTCGCCGGAAGTGGCCTATACGGCGGCGCAGGTGTTTCCTTATGTGAATGTGGCATTCGGGGTGATGGTGGTGGCGGGTGATGCGCCTGCCAATTTAAGCATTGAGCAGAAGAAAGCAAACCTGCGGCAGTTCTATACGCATGACGGTAAGCAGGTATTTGCCGATGAGGGGCTGCTTTCCAAGGTTGCGGCGCGGGAATATCCCAATGACCGGGAAACGATTTTAGCGTTGCCGCATATGCAGGTCATTACCGATGACAATATGGCCAGCGAATTCCGGCTAAAGGGCAGGCTAGGCCAGTAAGTGTCCCATGGGTTTTCCGCCCAGCACATGCACATGGAAATGGGGCACGCTTTGCGAAGCGTCAGCGCCGTGATTGCTGATGATGCGGTAGCCGGTCTTATCAACGCCGGTTTTTTGCGCAACTTTTTGCACCGCGGCGAAGAAGCCGTGTATGGTGGTGGCCGGTGCGCTGGCGGTAAAATCGTCGAAAGAGGTATATTCACCCTTGGGAATGACCAGCACATGCACGGGCGCGGAGGGCGTGATATCGTGGAAGGCGAGGGCGAAGTCGTCTTCATAGGCTTTATTGCAGGGGATTTCGCCGCGTAGGATTTTGGCGAAAATGTTGTTGTTGTCGTAGCTCATACTTCTTACGCGATTTTGCAGGTGTCTTCAAAGGGCAGGCGGGCGGCGCGGGGGTATAGGGCTTCGGGGTTGCCATAGCCCAGCGCGCAGATGAAATTGGATTTCCACTGGGTGCCAGCGAAGAAAGCGTTATCCAGCTTGCCGTTGTCGAAGCCGCCCATAGGGCCGCAGTCCAGCCCGAGGGAGCGGGCGGCGAGCATGAAATAGGCGCCTTGCAGGCTGCCGTTCCTGAAGGCGGTGGATTTGATGAGCTCTTCTTTGCCTGCGCCCTCATACCAGGTGCGGGCCTTGTTTTTCGGGGAGAGGATGTCGAGCTTGGTGTAGAACTCCAGATCGTAGGCGATGACGGCTACGACGGGGGCGGTCATGGATTTTTCCACGTTGGCTGGGGCGAGGGTGGCTTTGAGCTTTTCCTTGGCCGCAGGGGTTTTGATGAACAGGAAACGGGCCGGGCAGGAATTGGTGGTGGTGGGGCCCCATTTGCACAGGTCGTACACGCGGCGGAGAAGCTCGTCGCTTACGGGCTGGTCTTTCCAGCGGTTGTGGCTGCGGGCTTCGGTGAAGAGCAATTCCAGATCGGCGTTGGTTGCTTGGTTCATATGATAATCCTTCTCAGGCTTCTTTGTTTTTGAGTTTGCGGTTGGCTTTTTCGTCGAGGCCGGAGATGCCTTCGCGGCGCTGGAGTTCGGCCATGACGTCGCCTACGCTTACGCCGGTGTCTACCATCAGCATCAGCCAGTGGAAGAGCAGGTCCGCGCTTTCATTGATGATGTCTTTCTTGTTTTTCTGCATGGCGGCGATGACGGTCTCCACTGCTTCTTCGCCGACCTTCTGGGCGATTTTGGCGGTGCCCTGGCTCAGGCGCTTGGCGATGTATGATTTTTCCGGATCGGCGCCTTTGCGCTCTTCTACCACTTTATATAGGCGCTCTAAAATGTCAGCTGCGTTTTTGGCCATGTTGTCCTTCGGAAGGTAAGCTATTGGGCAGGCGGGATAGTGATAGAGATGGAGGGCAGAGTCAAGCGCGGCGGCAAACCGCTTTCACTGGCGGCCCCGGAAGAGGGGTAGGCGGTGCGGGGATCGGTGCGGGTGGTAAGGCGTTTTTTCTCAAGGTTGCGCAGCTCCTGCACTACACAGGGACGCACCAGCACGCTGCCAGGCTCCTCTGCGGTTCTGGGATAGGCCTGGGCAAAGTGTTTGCAGGCTTCTTCAAATTTCGGGAGAGGCATTGGCACGGTGGGCTCAATGGCCAGATGGCGCTGGGGGGAGGGGAGGGAGAAGCCCAGCGCGGCGAATTCCTCGGTCTGGTTCGCGGGTTGGAGCGTGAGGCGCTCTGAAGCGCCGGAGGTGGTGGTGCCTTCGAGGACATACCCCGTAATTTTGCCTTCCGTAGTATCATAGCGGACGCCTTTAAAGCGCGGATTGGCCAGCCCGGTGCCGGAAGGCGATGGATTATCGGTGGGGGCGGATGCTATTTCATGGCCGGAAGTACCCTCGGTGACGGAGATGACACGGCCAAAGGCGATTTGTTTTTTTGCCATTATTAATATAGTATGCCCATCGACGTCCAGTGTTTCTACGGTAAACATCTGATTTTTATTGCTTCCTGCTGGTTGTGTGATTTTGGCTCGAAAGGAAGTGTAGTAAAAAACCGCTTGAAAACAACCGGATTATGCTTATATTACCCTGCAACAGGCGGGTCGTTTCACCCGCCTTTTTGTTTACTTAAAATTCGACAGGGTTCGCATGGATTTGCTGTCTAAAATCAACCAGATCATTGAACCCTCGCTTGAGGCGATGGGGTATTGCATCGTGCAGGTGAAGCTGAATGACGGCAAGGCGAAAACGCTTTCGGTGATGGCGGAGCGCAAGGACGAAGTGATGATGAGCTTCGACGACTGCACGGAAATCAGCCGCACTATCTCGGCGCTGCTGGACGTGGAAGACCCCATTGAGAGCGCCTATAATTTAGAAGTAATGTCGCCAGGGATTGACAGGCCGCTGACACGGGCGGTGGATTATACCCGCTTTACCGGGTTTGAGGCGAAGCTTGAAACCTTGCTGCCGATTGACGGGCGCAAGCGGTTCAAGGGCACGATCGGCGGGATTGCGAATGATATTATCGCGCTGTCCATGCCTGAGGGGGATGTGAAAATCCCATTCCGGCAGGTGCGCACGGCCAAGCTGGTGATTACGGACGCACTGGTTGAGGCGGAATTCAAGAAGCAGGCGAAGCCCGACCTTAAAAAGGCCGCGCCGAAGAAGAAGCATAAAGCATAACAACATTATTTGAGGTTACGAACATGGGTGTAAGCCAGGCTATTTACGGAAGTACGGAACTGTTGCAGATCGCCGATGCGGTCGCACGCGAAAAAGGGCTTTCGAAGGATTCGGTGCTGGAAGCAATGGAGCAGGCGATACAGGTTGCTGGCCGGCGCAAATATGGCCATGAGCATGACATTCGTGCGGAGATTGATAAAAAATCCGGCGAGATCAAACTGTACCGGGTGCGCACCGTGGTGGAAACGGTTGAGAACGAACTGACCGAAATGACGCTGGCTGACGCGCATAAGCTGGATAAGACTTATGAAATGGGCGACCAGATCCGCGATCTGCTGCCACCGATCGACTTTGGCCGCGTGGCCGCCCAGACCGCCAAGCTGGTGGTGCTGCAGAAGG
>JANYCJ010000017.1 GCA_025360345.1 Alphaproteobacteria bacterium
TGAGCGGAGCCGCGGATCATGCGTGCGGCTGCCTCAACATCATGGGCGTTTAAGTCTTGCATTTTTTCTTTAGCGATATCGCGGATCTGCGCCATGGTGATCTTACCGGCGGTCGCACCCTTTCCCGGAGTCTGAGAACCCTTGGCAATCTTGGTGGCCTTCTTGATGTAGTAAGAAACAGGCGACAGGCGCGTGATAAACGTAAACGTACGGTCCTGGTAAGCGGTAATCACCACGGGAATCGGCGCGCCGGGTTCCATTTTCTGGGTAGCGGCGTTAAACGCCTTGCAGAATTCCATGATGTTCAGGCCGCGCTGACCGAGAGCGGGACCAACTGGCGGAGACGGATTAGCCTTGCCAGCGGGAATTTGTAGTTTGATGTAACCAACAATCTTTTTTGCCATTTTTATCTTCCGATTTGGTGTTAGCGCCTTCCTAAAGTCATCTCTGACAATGTCCGGCTTCCAAAGAACGCCCCTGCGTTGTACATACGAAATGCAAACAAAGGGAGCAGACTTGTAAACGAGTATTTATGCAAACGCAAACGAAAAGTTTTGACTTTTAACGCTAAACCTGCGTATCCAATGAAAATCTACCAGATACGGTAATATTTAAATATTTTAACTCCTGAAACCACAACATGTGGTATGAGAGTGAAAAATACTTAAGCGACCTTCTCCACCTGACTGAATTCAAGGTCAACCGGCGTCGCACGGCCAAAGATGGAAACCGACACCTTCACGCGGCTCTTTTCTTCGTCCACCTGCTCCACAAGTCCCACGAATGAATCGAACGGACCTTCGATGATCTTGACGTTTTCGCCGATTTCAAAACGAATCTGGGACTTCGGATGGTCGATACCTTCGCGCACCTGTGCGAAAATGGATTCAGCTTCGCGTTCGGTGATCGGCACAGGGCGGCCCTTGCCGCCGCCACCGAGGAAGCCGGTCACTTTAGCGGTGTTCTTCACCATGTGCCAGGTGGCGTCGTTCAGTTCCATCTTCACCATCACGTAGCCGGGGAAGAATTTGCGCTCTGCAGCCACTTTCTTGCCACGGCGGATTTCCGTGATTTCCTCGATAGGCACCACCACTTCTTCAATCTGGTCTGCAATGTTATTCTGCACCGCCTGCTCGCGGATGGCCTGCGCCACCTTCTTTTCAAAGCCGGAATGTGCGTGAACGATGTACCAACGGAATGCCATGTAACTAAACTCCTGAAAACTTAAATACCAATGATTGCGCGAATGATGGTGCCTGCCGCCCAATCAACAAAAACGAAAAACGTGGCTGCCGCCGTGGCCAGCCCGAGCGCCATCACGGTATAGACCGTGGTTTCTTTGCGGGAGGGCCAGCTGATCTTGTCAGTTTCCTGGCGCACTTCGCGGATGAATTTAGCGGGATTGATTTTGGCCATCGGTTTCGATCTTACAAAAGGGTGAGAATATAGGGGGAAGACGCCCTTATAAGGGCAAGCGGAAATCATTTCAAGCGATTTAACGCGTTTTTATGGCAGGGGCGACAGGATTCGAACCTGCGACCTACGGTTTTGGAGACCGCCGCTCTACCAGCTGAGCTACACCCCTACAACGCCTGAGCGCCCGCAAAGGCAAAATTTGCCTTTTCGGAGCCAACCTGTATAGCTCGAAGATTATAACAAGCAAGCCCATTTTGGCGTCCCACGGCGCCAGGCGGAATAGGCGTCGCATCAAATCCATGTAAGCGGCTAATCCAAAATAATAAGGCGGCGATAAAGCTTCGATATCTAGTTTACTTGCCGCATATAAACGTATATCGTATTCGCATCATTTCATTTGCGTTCTGAAGGAGATAGAACATGTCGCACGTCATTTTTAACACGAAAACCCGCCTTCTCGCTACGGCGCTTCTGCTAAGTTCCGCCGCCTTCGGCCCGCTGCTCCATGCAACCGACGCAGCCGCCGCGCCTGCCGCTTCAAAATCCGCCCCCGCGAAAGCTTCCGGCAAGGCCGCCCCGGCTGCTAAAACCACAGCTCCAGCGCCTTCGTCGGTGGATAATGATTCCGGTGTAAAGCGTGTGGCTGCCGATAAGATGAAAATGTACACCGACGCTATCGCCAACGCGAAAAGCAAAAATGCCGCCATAAGGGAACAGACCACCAAGCTGCGTCAGGAAGTGAAAAACCTTATGGTTGCACCGACTTTTGATAAGGCGGCCTTTATTTCCAAAAGCGCACAGATCGAAACCCTAGAAAGCCAGATGCACAAAAACCTGACCGAAGCAACCGCTGCTGCCCTCACCCAGTTCACCCCTGAAGAGCGCCAGATCCTCGCCCGCGGCGCTAAGGGGGCAGACAAGGCCGGTAAAAAAGGCAAAAAAGGCGGCGCCGGCAAAGCCAAGCGTAATGGTGGCGATGGCGGCGGCGGAAAAGGCCAAAAAGGCGGCAAAAGAAATGACGATAACGCCTAAGGCCGCTTTTAACGGGTAGCGCTTCGCGCACGCTTGTAACTGCTTCTTTTTCACGCTATAGCCATAGGCAAGGCGGATGCAATTTTCCTTCAGGCCTTCCTCGCGAGGTGGTGGAAATACGCTCTTACGCCAGTTTTACGGCAGCAAGGACATACCAGATACATGGCAAGAAAGCGGTTTGAATATTCCGGTGGCGTGTGGCGTGAAAAGCGCAAAAACTCTTCACGTATTGGTCTGAAGCTTGTTTTGCTGGCAACACTGTCGGGGGTTGTTTGGTCGCTGAGCCGCCCCGCGCCAACCACGCCCGTAACGCTTGTTACCGCTGAGCGTAAGGATTTACCCCTCTGGGTAAAATCTGTGGGTAATGTGCAAGCCGCCCATAGCGTCGTCGTGCACCCCCAGGCTGGCGGCCTGATTACGGAAATCGTGTTCAAAGAAGGCCAGCAGGTCAAAAAAGGCGATGTGCTGGCCCGCATAGACCCCTCGCTCTACCGCGCGGAACTGGCTAAGGCAGTTGCTGATAAAGAGCAGGACATGAGTCAGTTGCAAATCCTCCGCGACCAGCTCCGCCAGTTCGGAAACAGCAGGAAAAATCCTTCTGCGAAGGCTGCAGCCCTCGGGCAGGCCATTCATCAGTATGAGGCCACCATCCAAAGCGATATCGCCACCATCACCCGTGCGCAGGCACTTCTCGATTACACGACCGTGACCGCCCCCATGGATGGCCGCGCCGGTATCAAACGCGTAGATGCGGGTAATATTATCCAGCCCACGGATGCTGCGGGCCTCGTGGAAATCACCCAGATGAACCCTGTCTCGGTAGTGTTCAGCATTTCTGAGCAGAACTTGCCCGCAGTGACCGCAAGCCTTGCCGCCAAGCAGCCGTTGAGCGTCACCGCCCGGGATATCGCCTCGGGTAATATACTTGCGCAAGGGGCGCTCCAGATCGCCGATAATCAGGTGAATTCCGCCACTGGCTCCCTCATTCTCAAGGCGTCATTTGAAAACCCTCAAAGCAGGTTGTGGCCAGGAGCCATGGTAAATGTGCAATTAAGTCTTGGTACGTTGCCGGGCGCTGTTGTAGTGCCTGTGGCGGCCATAATCCACCGCGGAGATAGCCAATTCGTTTACAAGGTGGATACAGCCAAGAAAACCATCACGCTTTCGCCGGTAAAAATAACCCTGACGCAGGGTGAAGAGGTGGCCGTAGCCGAAGGTCTGAAACAAGGCGATCAGCTCGCTGTGGAAAATCCATCCACCCAGCTGGCCGCAGCTAACCCCCACTTGCTTGCTAACATTGCACCTGCGCGCTAACGGGCGCGTGGCTTGTCGGCAGGCTAAAAAAAATTAAATTAGAACTGTACGCGAAGCGCTGCGCCAGCCTGTAAGCGCTTATTTTCCGGCTCAAGATAATAGCCCGCGTTACCGTTGCCACTGTTATTGAAGTCAAGGTTGGAATCCTTGACTTTCCAATAGCGGAAGAAGGGACCGATTTGCCATGAATAGCCTTCCAGCTTCTGCCCGGCCATAAGCTCGCCGCGAACCCCAAAACCGCTATTTTGTTTGTTCACAAGGTTTTTAGAGGCGGGGTCGAAATTCCGGAACCGCGAATTGACATAGCCGTAGAATAGCGGGTCGAATTCCGCGGTGGGCCAGAACGTAATGCCACTATGCGTAAATTCCCATTTTGCGCCCAGCGGGATATAAAATTGCGCGATGCGGCGATCGTATCCGTAAAAGCCGGTATTGGTGACCTGATTTTTTGAATTGTCATAGAAGAAGCGCCCGCCAAGGCCGATAAACGGCACAATAGCCTTCACACCACCAATTTCAGGGATGGGAATGCTGATGCCGGTAATAAGGCGCAATTCGCCCTCGTATTGCGGGATGTCATTAATAATGCCGCTGGAGGATTTATAATTATCCCGGCCATACGAGCCGCGCGCCTGCACAGCCGTGAAATAACCATTGGCCGAATGAATGTAATCAGCGGTCAGCGAACCATAGCGGGTGTGCTCGCTCAAATCGACAGAGGTTTCCTGATAATGGTCCTGAAACCCTTCCACGCCAAAGCGGTACTCATTCAGCGCCATGGCTTGCGTGGGCGCAAAAAGCGCGGCAAGCGCCACAACCGGTGCAGACAACCGCAAACTAAGGAAGAGGGGGGCTAATCGTTTCAGAAAAAATCCTCGGATCGTGTCGATAATAAAATATGGCTTATCGCAAAAAGCTTAAGAAAACCTTTAAGCAACCCAGTATATGCCAACTTAACCGCAAGTTAACATAGATTGCAAGCCCCGCAAACGCAAAATGGCCGCGAAAATCGCGGCCATTGAGCAATAAGCAGATATACTGTTAAGCGGCGGCAACCACGGAAACGAAGGTTTTGCCGTTCGCGCGTTCGCGGAACTCGACAACGCCTTCGGACGTGGCGAAGATCGTGTGGTCCAGGCCAATGCCTACATTGGTGCCAGGATGGAACTTGGTACCGCGCTGGCGCACGATGATGTTGCCCGAAATGACTTTCTGGCCACCAAAGATTTTAACGCCTAAGCGCTTGCCGGCGGTATCGCGGCCGTTGCGGGATGAGCCGCCTGCTTTTTTATGTGCCATGGTGTGACTCCTTAAGCGGTAATGTCGGTAATTTTGATTTCGGTCAGGTACTGGCGATGACCCTTCTTGCGGCGATAATTGTGGCGGCGGCGCTTTTTGAAGATCGTCACCTTGTCATCGCGGAACTGGCGAACGATTTCAGCCATCACCTTCGCGCCCTTGAGGGCGGAAGCGAGCTTCTGATCGATCATCAGGATATCGCCGATTTCAACTTTGTCACCCTGTGCACCGTCAAGCTTTTCCACGGCGATCGTATCGCCATTGGTGACTTTGTACTGCTTTCCGCCGGTACGAATTACTGCAAACATGTGGTTTTCCTATGCGCAAATTCTTTTTAAGTTCCTGATATGCATGATAAAATATTGCAGTATTCAGAAAAAGGATGTGAAATCTAGTTGATGTGAACCCACTTGTCAACAGCTACAATGCCTAAAAAAACGAGGTATTCTCCCGCTTGTAAAAAACCCTGGAAAATGAAGATTAAAGCAGATTGTATAGTTAATTTATATGCTTAATGGAGATAGGGTTCGGGGCTTCTTATAAATTAAACAATAAAATACAAAGGAATAAAAAAGATTCCCTTTCCGTGTGCTTTGTGGTTATTAACCAAATCGTGACGATATCATCATCGTTAATTAATAAAATTACGTAAATATAGTAGAAGCTTAAGGCACCTTCACAAACTTCATGCTGAAATGACGTTTACAAACCATACATGTCCCTGATCCAGCCACAAGGCAGCAATAACTCTCCTCGCGTCCGAAACCTTATCGGGTTTTCCGCGCTTATCATGCTCGTCTTCTGCGTGATCGTGGCCGTTCAGGGCAATCGTGCCTACAAGCAGTCGCTGGCCGAAGGCGAGGAGAAAGCCTCCCGCCTTGCCCATATTTTATCCGACCACGCGGAGCTTACTTTCCTAGGTGTGGATCTGTCCTTGCGCCGCGCGATAGAACGCCAGTATTTCAATTCTCTCTTCGGCAATAATCTGCCCGAATACACCGAACAGAACTTCAAGGTGTGGCTTAATGAAACCCCGCAGATCGTGGCACTCGCGCTGATCGACGAAACAGGCTCAGTCGCCGTGGCTGCCCACAAGAAAAGCTATGATCACTGGCTTGATTACCATAAAACCCTTGTCGGCCAGAAACTCTTCGAGCACATGCGCGACGCGGATGACACCTATGTTTTCATAGGCAAGCATTACACCGAGTCCCACCAGCCCCTCATCATCATGAGCCGCCGCTATAACAAGCTCAACGGTGAGTTTGGCGGCATCGTCGTGGCCGCCATTAATCCCGACTACTTCACCGGCTTCTACAGCTCCATCGCCTCCGGAAACCTGAAATTCATGTCGCTCATGCTGCCCGACGGCACCGTACTCGCCTCCGGACCATCGGAAAGCGAGGAAAATGAAGACCTCTCCAAAAAATGGCTGAGCAGCCTCGCCAAGCCTGCCGATACCGTAAAAAGCGAAACCATCACCGAGGGTGGCCGCACCAAGATTCTCTCCATTAAAAGCCTTAGGAACATGCCCATCGCGGTTTCGGTGATTCTCGACGAAGAGGACTTCCTGAATACCTGGCGCCAGTCGCGCATGAAAGACATCATATTCCTGGTCGGCTTCTTCATCTTCGGCTCCGTGCTCTCCTTCTTCGCGGTGGCCACGGCAAAGCAGATCGTGCGCGTTGAAAAATCCGAGGGCGCGGCAATTCTCGCAAGCCAGGCCAAGTCCGAGTTCCTTGCCAATATGAGCCATGAATTGCGCACCCCGCTAAATGCCATTATCGGCTTCTCCGAAATGATTAACTCCGGGTATTTCGGGCCGCTCAATTCCAAGCAGAAAGAACGTATCCACGACATCAACCTGTGCGGCAGTCATCTTTTGCAGCTCATCAGCGACATCCTTGAATTCTCCAAGGGTGATGCCGGCAAGCTCGAGCTTATCGAAGAAAAGGTAGACATGGCCGAGATCGTGAACGAATCGGTGCGCATCATGAGCGGCAAGATCAAGATGAAAGGCATTCATATCGTCATTGCCATAGAGCCCAATATCCCGGGCCTGTGGGGTGATAAGCGCAAGATCCGTCAGGTGCTGATTAACCTGCTATCCAATGCCGTCAAATTCACTCCTGATAACGGTACCATCACGCTGGCCGTGCGCATGGACCAGCACGACAACATGAACCTCATCGTGGCCGATACCGGCATCGGTATCGCCGAGGGCGATATTTCCAAAGCCCTCTCCGTTTTTGGCCAGGTGCACCGCTCTAAGAGCCACGAAGGTACCGGCCTCGGCCTGCCGCTATGTAAGATGTATGCTGAGCTGCATGACGGCAAACTCCTGCTGACCTCTAAAGTCGGCGAAGGAACCACAGTACGGGTTATATTCCCCCATCAGCGTATGCTGCCGGTTAAAAAAGAACTCTAGCGGTAAAAGGGCAGGGCGCTGGCTGCTTGCCCGTGGCCCACTAAGCAAAAGGGCAGCCGGAGCTGCCCTTTTAAATGTCTCTATTGCGCTGAATCAGCGGCCAGGTACGGAAGGAACTCCCTGGTCCATCCCGGGAGCCTGCGCCGCCCAGTTGCCCATTTGCGCCTGCTGGCCTACTTGCGGCACGGACAGCGTGCCCATACCCACATTGGCGCCTCCGTTGAACACGATAGGTTCGCTGCCCATGTCGCCGCCGACAAAATCATCCATACGCCGCGGCGGACGGGGGCTTTTCAGCATTTGCGTCACTGCCATAAGACCAGCGCCAACAGCGCCGGTAATCAGCACCGCTTTCCCCGCGCCTTTGGCGAAACCTAAGCCTTTTTTAGCGGTATTGGCAATACCGGTGCCCACATGTGGAGCAGCCGTAGCAATAGCTCCACCCACATGGGACGCGCCGGTTGCAATGGCGCCCGTAGCGCGCACCGCACCATTATGTGCAGAGGACACCACTGCGCTGCCCGCAGTGCTGAGAGCCCGTGTGGCACGGTTATGCACCACATCCGTAGCAAGTAGATCGCCTACCGCGGCACGATTAATATTTCCCGCAGCATGGGCAACGCTGTCTACGGCGTTTGCCGCCACATTGCGCCCCTTCATAAAGGTAGGAACCAAACTGGAAGTATGGGTTTCATGTACGAGATCGCCAGTGATCTGACCTAATGCAGTAGCGGCCGGTGCAGCACCCGTGCCGAGCAGGTTGGCATAATTATGCACCACCGCATCCACATGATGGGGTTTCATGCGGCTGAGGGCACGTTTTTGCTCGCGCGTGGCGTCCGGGTGGGTTTCAATATAGTTGATGGCAGAATTGAAATGCGCCCGCGCAGTATCAATATGTGCCTGGTTAGGTGCCGAGCTGAGGCTGGCCTCAATCATGTTTGTGCGCGCAGTAACATGGGCTGCCGCTTTTGCTGCCCGCTTATCTGCACTGGTTGGCTTCGGGGCAGGCGGGGTATGGTCCGCCATATTCTGCACGCCGACAGTCTTGCGCGCATGTTGGGCATCCCAGCCTTCATTAACCATGGTATGCTGGCCATCGGCACCCACGCTCATAAGCGTGCCATCATGGAAACTGATCCGGTCCGTGCCAGCAACCGGTGTTGGCCCCGCCCGGCGCGCTGTCTTCAGCGCCGCCTTATCATGATAAGCGCTTCCTTGTTTTTTAAGATTGGTCTGGGCTTCCTTGACAACATTCTTGTGATCCCAGCCTTCCTGCACCACTTCAACCCGCCCGTTTTGCACTCGGGTAAAAGTATCGTCATGGTGTTGCATCAGATCTGTGCCTGCAACGGGCACCGGAGCTTGCGCCCGTGCCCCTCCGCGCCCGCCTAAACGGCCAGGGTCAGAACGCCCGCCGGAATTGCCTCTGCGCATCTCGTTTTGTAGCTGCGGAATAGCATTGGGGTTCTGGAGATAGTCAACATGCACCTGCTGATGCGCAGGACTTAGATTTTTGAAATTTTTGCCTCGCTCGGCGAGCATATCTCTTTCAACAGCGTGGAGCTGGTCCAGCTCTGCATGTTGCCCTGCTGCGCGCATACGCTGGTCACGTGAACGGGTCTGGGCCTCTACCGTGGCCGCATCCCGCCCTCCTACCTGCGAAACAAGATCGCGGCGTTCTTGCAAAAATGTTTCATGCCCGGCATGGCTGCCGTTAATACGATCAGTAAGATAACCGGGGCCTGGATCGGCGATGGTGCCGTTACGCACACCGTGCAGCGTTTCGATATGGTCGCCCACAATCGCATGAACCTGCGTGTCTGCTATGGGAGCTCCGCCACGGTCAAAATGCGCTTTAAGGGCGCCTTTTACATGGTCATGCGCATTTCCCGCGATGGTCGCGTCATGATGCGGCAAAACAGTTCTGCTGCCTTTGCTGGCATCAAGAAATGCTTCATAATCGCCTGCTGAAATATCCGCCATAAAAATGCCTTTGCCTCAAAAAGTTCTGCGTGTTTCCAATAAATGGGCCGCGATAGGGCAAAACGGCCATTTAACGCAGTATAGCACCCTCTGCGCAGGATTTTGTGAAGATTTTGTGAAGGCTCCGCCCCCGTCCCGGGCCGGAAACCCCTTTAAAAGCAAGGTATTGAATTTTCAGTACACAGGCAAGCTATTTAACCCACAAAATAGTTAAAGCCCCAGCACATCTTTCATGCTGTAAAGCCCGGGCGCCTGCGCTTTTGCCCATAAAGCGGCGTGCAATGCGCCATTGGCATAAATGATTCTGTTAAAGCCCTGATGTTTAAGAGTAATAACTTCGCCTTCGCCCGCCAGTATCACCTCGTGCAGGCCCACGATATCCCCCCCGCGCACCACCGAAAAACCGATAGTGCCTTCTTTGCGTTCTCCCGTAATACCGTCCCGCGCCACGACTTTTTGAGCTTCCAGATCGACATTCCGGCCCTTGGCCGCAGCCTGTCCCAACATCAGCGCCGTGCCTGAAGGGGCATCTTTCTTGTATTTATGGTGTGCCTCGAAGATTTCAATGTCGTAGCCTAAATTCAATAGCTTAGCTGCATTTTCCACGAGATTTTGCAGGACATTGACACCGAGTGAAAAATTGCCCGACTGCACAATGCGCGCCTGTGTTGCATAGCTTTCCAGTTCCTTCTGCTGCACGGGCGAAAATCCGGTCGTACCCACAATATGAATGCCGCCTTTGGCGGCAATGGCCTTGGCATTGGCAAGACTTGCCTCTGGGGAGGTAAAATCAATCACCGCTTCCGCAGCGGCGACGAAACGCTCCACATCCGACGTCACGAACAGGTTTTTGCTTCCCACGGTTGCCAGCTGGGCCGCTACCGCCGTTTCGTCAAACCCCGGCCTTTCACTGCCCACCGCCAGCCGAACACCATCATGCCCAAGGGCTGCCTGAACCAGTGTCAGGCCCATGCGCCCCGAACATCCGGCAACACCAACGGTAAGCGGGGCAGGGGAGGCGGTCATTCTTTCAGGTCTTCCCAAAAGTCTTTCATCCGCGCAAAGAAACTGTCCGCTTCCGGGCTGGTGCCTTCAGAACTTTTATCAAATTCCTTCATAAGCTCTTTTTGTTTTTTGTTCAACAACACCGGCGTTTCCACCATGGCATGAATATACATATCCCCGCGCGAGGACGAACGCAAAATGCTCATGCCCTTGCC
>JANYCJ010000020.1 GCA_025360345.1 Alphaproteobacteria bacterium
GACATGATGGCGCAGATCGAGGGGGATACGGCGCAGTTTATCATGAATGACGGCGCTTCACCTGCTATCGTGCGGGATACGGCGGATGTGGCCGCGCTTTATGTCATCATGCCGATGCGGGTATGACCCTTGCCATTGAGCAGCCCGCGGTAAGCGCGGGGGTTCACACGGATTGCCGCATTTTACACCTGACGTCGCTTTCGTTGCATTCGTTCCGCAATTATGTTGCAGCGCGGATGGAGGTGACGGCCGCACCTGTGGTGCTGGCCGGGCATAACGGGGCGGGAAAGACCAATATCCTTGAGGCGATTTCGCTGCTCACGCCGGGGCGGGGACTAAGGCGGGCAAAGCTGGCCGAGATTGACAGCCGCAACCATAAAGGGCTGGCATGGGCGGTGGCGGCGAATATTTCCGGGATGCAGGGCGAGGCGAAGCTGGGCACGGGGCGCGACGCGGAGAGCGATGAAGGCTCCGACAAACGAATCATCAAGATTGACGGGAAGGTTTGCAAGGGGCAGGCGGAGCTGGCGCGGCACTTGTCCATGATCTGGCTTACGCCGCAGATGGAGCAGCTTTTTCAAGAAGGGGCATCGGCAGGGCGGAAGTTTTTAGACCGGCTGGTGTATAGCTTCGATGCGGAACATGCCAGCCGGATCAACGAATATGAGTATGCGATGCGGGAGCGGAACAAGCTATTGCAGGATTACCGCGCAGACGGGCACTGGCTGGACGCGCTGGAGCAGACCATGGCGGAGACGGGGGCGGCGATTGCGCAGGCGCGGCTTTCCACGGTGGAGCATATTAATCTTTCCATCCAGCGATCGACGCTTTCATTTCCCAAGGCGGAGCTGGGGATTAGCGGATTGGTTGAAAATCTGCTGGCGACCGGGGTGCCTGCGGTGCAGGCGGAAGAGGCCTTCAAAGGGGTGCTGAAAACGGCGCGGCGGGAGGACGGCGCGGCGGGGCGGACGCTTTCGGGCACGCACCGGAGCGAAATGGGGGTGATTCACCTTACAAAACAGATGCCTGCGCAGAGCTGCTCCACGGGGGAACAGAAAGCGCTGCTGCTGTCTATCGTGCTGGCGCAGGCGAGGTCCTGCGCGCATTGGCGCAAGGAGGTGCCGGTGATACTTCTGGACGAGGTTGTGGCGCATCTGGACAGCACAAGAAGGCTTGAGTTATTTGAGGAAATCTGCCAGATTGGGGCCCAAACTTGGATGACGGGAACCGATGCCGCGCTTTTCGCCGGATTAGAGGGGGCCGCGCAGTATTATCAGGTGGAAAACGGAACGCTGAGACATGCCAAATAAGTATCAAGACATGGCAGACAAAATCATGGCAGGCAGCATGGCGCTGCTGGAGGTGGTGGATGCGAAAAAGCTGCTGAAGGCACTGAATGTGGACGAAGTGGAACACAGGAACCAGCAGGGGCGCAAATCTACGGCTGCCGACGGGGTTTTGTTCCGGTACGAGCAGGCGGAAGGCGGTGGGCTGGACGTTTTTGTGCCCAACGGCAACGTGATTCCACGGCAGACAGCCGAGATGCTGCGCAAGGTGGTGACGGCGGTGCTAAAAGACAAGCCGGAAGCGCTGGCGCGGTTCGACAGTGCAGGTATTATTGAAAACCCAATGCTGCAGGAACATGCAGCAGAAACATTTAGAAGATAACGGAGAAGACATGGCTAAACTTTCGCGCAAGGAAACGGTTGACGGGGTGCTCAATGGCAGCATCGACAAGGTGAGCCGCACGGATGCGCTGGCGCTGCTGAAGGAGCTGGGCTTCAAGGATGTGGCGGTGCGCGACCCGCAGGGGCGGCAGGGCGCTTTCACGGGCGTGATGATGATGAAGCACAAGGACATCGCCGCGTATGTGCCGGTGAGCAAGGACGCGTTTTTGAAGTCGGCGGAAATGCTGGAATTTAAGGCCGCATTGGCGGAAGTGACTAAAACAAACAACAGTAAGTAACCCCATGAGCAGCGCAGCAGAATTGAAAAAAGATATGACGGATGACACTTCTCCCACCGGGAATCTGAACGTGCCGCAGGCGGGCGACTATAACGCCGACTCCATCAAGGTGCTTAAGGGCCTTGAGGCGGTGCGCAAAAGGCCGGGCATGTATATCGGCGATACGGATGACGGCTCCGGCCTGCACCACATGATTTACGAAGTGGTGGACAACGCGATCGACGAAGCGCTGGCGGGGCATTGCGACCTTGTGCTGGTGTCGCTGAACGCGGATGGAAGCTGCTCGGTGACGGATAACGGGCGCGGGATTCCGGTGGATATGCATGAGGGCGAAGGCGTTTCGGCCGCGGAAGTGATTATGACGCAGCTGCACGCAGGCGGGAAGTTCGACCAGAACTCCTACAAGGTTTCGGGCGGTTTGCACGGGGTGGGCGTTTCGGTGGTGAACGCGCTTTCGGTATGGCTGAAGCTGAATATCTGGCGCAACGGACGGATGTACGAGGCGGAGTTTTCGCATGGCGACACGACCAAGCATTTGACCGACCTGGGCCCTGCCCCGGACAAGAAGGGCACGAGCGTGACGTTCCTGCCATCGCCGGAAACATTTACGACGCTGGATTTCGATTTTGCGACGGTGGAGCACCGGTTGCGGGAGCTGGCGTTTTTGAATTCCGGCGTGCGCATTAAGCTGCAGGATTTCAGGACTGAGCCAGCCACGGAAGTGGAATTTTACTATGAGGGCGGCACGGAAGCGTATGTGCAGTATCTTGACAAGAGCAAGACTGCGGCGCACCACACCATTATGATCAAGGGCGAGCGCGACGGCATGGGCGTGGAAATCGCCATGCAGTGGAACGACTCTTACCATGAAAACGTGCTGTGCTTTACGAACAATATACGCCAGCGGGACGGGGGCACGCATTTGATCGGGTATCGCGCGGCTTTGACGCGGGCGATCAATAAATATTACGAGGAATCTGGCGCCCAGAAAAAAGAGAAAGTGGCGATTACGGGGGATGATGCGCGGGAAGGCCTGACGTGCATTGTTTCAGTGAAGGTGCCTGACCCGAAGTTTTCTTCGCAGACGAAGGACAAGCTGGTTTCCAGCGAAGTGCGGCCTGTGGTGGAATCATATGTGTATGACAAGCTCTCCCAGTGGCTGGGCGAGCACCCGCAGGATGCGCGGCAGATTATTTCCAAGGTGGTGGAAGCGGCTTCAGCACGCGAAGCGGCACGCAAGGCGCGTGAGCTTACGCGGCGCAAGGGCGCGCTGGATATTTCCTCGCTGCCCGGAAAGCTGGCGGATTGCCAGGAGCGCGACCCGGCGAAGTCTGAGCTGTTCTTAGTGGAAGGTGACTCGGCAGGCGGTTCTGCGAAGCAGGGGCGCAGCCGTAATTTCCAAGCGATTTTGCCGCTTAAGGGTAAGATCCTCAACGTGGAGCGCGCGCGCTTCGACAAGATGCTGGGGAGCCAGGAAATCGGCACGCTGATTACGGCGATTGGCACGAGCATCGGCCGGGAAGAATTTAATATTGATAAGGCGCGTTATCACAAGATCATTATCATGACCGACGCGGACGTGGACGGTTCGCATATCCGCACGCTGCTGCTTACATTCTTCTTCCGGCAGATGCGGGAGCTGATTGATAAGGGGTATCTCTACATTGCGCAGCCACCGCTTTACAAAATGAAGCGCGGGCAGTCTGACGTGTACCTGAAGGACGACGAGGCGCTGGAGAAGCATCTGGTTACGACCTCGCTGGACGATGCGACGCTGACGCTGGCCAATGGCAAGCAGCTGGTGGGCGAAGAGCTGAAAAAGGCGCTGGAGCTGGCGGGTGCGGTCACAAATTCCGCGACGGCGCTTTCTAAACGGATGCCGCTGATCATGGTGGAAGCCGGGGCGCTGGCGCATGTGTTTGACGGCAAGCAGGGCAGCGCGGAAAAGGCCAAGGCATGGGAAGCTTCGCTTCGCAAGGCGCAGGGCGATCTTTCCGGCTGGACGGTGGCGTTTGAGCATGGCGTGTTCCGCATTAAGCGGGTGAAGCGCGGCGTGGAAGAGCTGTATATGATGGATGAGCGGGTGCTGCTTTCCAAGGACGGGCATGATATTGCGGCCAAGACACAGTATCTGGATGAAACGTTCAGCGCTGCGGCGACGCTTTCACGCAAGGGAAGCACGCTGGAGGTGGCGACGCCTTCGGCTTTCTATTCCACGATGATGGAGTTTGCGCGGAAAGGGTCTTCCATCCAGCGGTTCAAAGGGCTGGGCGAGATGAACCCCGAGCAGTTGTGGGACACCACGCTAAACCCGGAAACGCGGCGCCTGCTACGGGTGACGATTGACGATGCGGCGGAGACGGAGACTATTTTCTCGACCCTGATGGGCGATGTGGTGGAACCGCGCCGCGACTTTATTGTGAGCAACGCGCTGAAGGTTTCCAACCTCGACGTGTGAGCTACTAAAAATTATCATGTGATGGCCATCCCGGTGCGAGCCGGGATGGCTTTTTTTGATCAGGGGCGGGCTTTGGCGCTGTCTTTGCGCAGCCAGATGACGGCCTGCGCGCTGCCCATGGGGATGGTTTTTTTCTGGTACTGGGCGATGAAGCGCGGGTCTGCGCCGAGGTTGTTCCATGGCTCATCTTTCCAGCCGAAGATGAAGATGTCGGGCTGGCGGGCGAAATAGTAGTCGGGGTCGAAGAGTTCATGGCCCATGGTTCCCTGCCCGAAGGCGGGGTTTATATTGTGGGTGAGGGTGTGGTCGTTCAGGCCGAGCATGTCGAGGGTGGGCAGGCCGGAGTAAAAGGGAATGGCCCCGGCCATGGTTACGGCAACGAGGGGCTGGGTTTTCTGGTAGCGGTCTTTGAGGATGGTGCCGAGGGTTGCGCCGTACCACTGGTAGGTGTCGTCGAAGGCGCGGAGGTTTTCGGGGGTGGTGGTTTGCACGGCGGCGTAGAGGGCGACGAAGGCAAGGGACGCGGGAAGGGCGATGAGTGGTTTGAGGCGGAGGTATAGCGGGGCGATGCTATCTGCGAGGGTGAGGAGGAGAAGGGGGAGGATGGGCAGGAGGTGGCGGTAACCGGGGAAGATGTCGCCGCCGCCGAGGGTGACGACGGTGAGCCACGGTAATGCGACGAAGGCACAGAAGCTGAGCAGGGAGGCGCGGGTGGCAGCGATGAGGGCGAGGATGACGAGCGGCCAGAGGGAGCGGAGCGCGCCGGAGGTGTAGACCATGCCGGTGTAGAGGCGGTGGGGGGTAAGGGCGGCCTTGGCGTAGAAGGTGTTTGGGAGGATGTCGCCGTAATAGCTGAGGCGGAAGAGAAGCTGGGCGAGGAAGAAGCCGATGGCGATGAGGAAGGCGGGGCGCAGGGTGTATGGCTGGCGGCCGGTGAGGCGGAGGGCGGCGAGGAGGAGGGCGGTGAAGAGGACACCTTCGGGGCGGGTGATGCTGATGAGGCCGAGGAGAAGGCCTAAGATGCGCTGGCGCTTCAGGGTGAGGGGCTGGAGGGCGATGACATAGGCCCAGCTGAGGAGCGCAGTGAGGAGGAGCGGCTCCATGCCGCCGACGGTCCAGATGGCCAGCGGGGCGGTGGCGGCGAGAAAGAGATTGGTGAGCAGGGTGAGGGCGGGAGCTTGCGCTGTGGCGCGGC
>JANYCJ010000030.1 GCA_025360345.1 Alphaproteobacteria bacterium
TTCGCGCAGCAAAGGGCAATCGTCGTGGTCTTCGCTGCCCATCCTGATTGATCTTATTCTGGGGAAGCTTCGGCAATGGTAATTAAAGTTCTGCTTATATGTGCGCTGGTGGTCACTATTGTATATGCAGTGCGCCACCGCAGGCACACGCCGCTGGTCAGCATGGCGGCTTTGGTGTTCGGCCTGCTTGGGATTTTTTGTGTCGCCATGCCCGACATCACCACCACCGTTGCCAACTGGTTTGGAGTTGGGCGCGGTACCGATCTGTTGCTGTATTGTTTCATTATCACCAGTGTGCTGGTGGTGTTGAATTTGCACCTGCGTGTGCTGCGCCTTCAAGAAATGCTGACCGACATGGCGCGTGAATTCGCCCTGTCAAAGGCCGAAGAAACAGAAGCTCACGACCCCGCCACTATCGGAAGTGACGCACCGTAAGTCAGTTGCAGCAGTATATGGTATCCGGCAAACAGCAGGTACAGTATCAATAATGACGCACCGGTGCGGTAGAGGGGTTTGCTGCGCGTGGATTCCAGCACGCTGAGGTAGCTTATCAGGAAAAAACATACCACGATATAGAGATGGCGCGTGTCGGCCCATGACGGGAATCCACCCGCATACATGCGCATGAGCGCGGTTGCCACCACGCATTCCATAACAAATGCAACGTACACACGTGATGTGGCGGAGGTTTCCCCTTGTAATGCCTGATACATAAACATCAGTACCAGAAAACCCCATAGTCCCACCAGCAACCCATTCAGTACGGTTGCATGATACATCCCGTTCCAGCGATATTCCCCAAAATTCATGCTGCGCAGGTACATGTGCCAGAAGAGCGTGTCGTTGCCGCTGCCAGCATAGCTGTAGGGGTAAGAAAGAAAGGAACGAGCGTTGAATTCGATCAGCGCCGGTGAAAAAACAAAGCTCGATGGCGCACCATTTTTGCCTTCAAAAGCACTTGCGTTGCCGCCGTTATAAGCATGTATGGCATTACGTGCCAGCCCCAGCGAGATGCACAAAGCAAGCAACATCAGCGCCCAGCGTAATTTCCTGAGCGGGATACGGCGGAGGCTGTTTTTTAATTGTGCCAGCCACAGTTTGGGATTTTTACTGTTGCACGTATCCAGCACCGTCAGGGGCAGTAACATCAAAGGCAGCAATAGCGCACTGTTTTTGGTGCCGAAGGCAACCGCCATCCATAGTATCGTACGCCTCAGCTCATTCATGCTTTTGGTTTGCTGCCAGTGCCTGAAATGCATGATGCAACCGGCGAAGGCGAGATAAAGAAGTATATCATTACTGATACGGAAGCAGTGCAGCAGGTTGGCTGGCCAGAACAACATGGCCGCGCAACCAAGCCATTTCAGCGATGGCGTGCAGATCGTCTCCGTAATGAGTTGCACGCAATACAGGAGAAACATCGAGAACAGGAAATAATTCAGGCTGCCGAGGCTGAAGCGCGCATCATGCACTTCGGTGGTGTCAAACAGGCTGGTAAACCACGATAGCAGTCCGGCGAGCGCGTAATAGAGCGGTGGTTGGTGTGACTCTGCGCCTAAGGGGATGGGTTGTGTGGTAAAATGCTCGGCGAAATAATGGATAGTCACCATGTGGGCGCCGAGGTCGTAGGTATACCATTGCGGTTGTTGCTGGAGCAGGAAGATAAACTGCATCAGGCACGTAAGGGAAAAAAGCCCGAAAAGCCTGCTATCAGGCAATTGTTTACGGCCTATCCATAAAGAGGCCGCCAGTGCGAGCAGGGCGATGCTGTACTGAATATCGAACAGGGCGGGGTGCGGGTTGATATGTTGGGAAATCCCCCATATCACGCTTAAATAACACGCCACCACGAGGTAAACGCGCCGGTAGTGCTGCCTGCACAGTTTCGACAGATAGTCCAGCGCGGTGGTAGGATAGTTTGCCATGTTGCCTCGGATCGGTTTCCTTTCCTTGTATATACGTGTATGGGTTTGATGCTCAAGACAATACATATGCTTACGGTTC